>CANKLV010000223.1 GCA_947483415.1 Chitinophagaceae bacterium | reverse complement strand
TTCTTCTGAATTATCACTGTCTGATTCGTAAACTGATTTATCATCTTTTGCAATATTCCATGTTTTAAGGCCATTAGAAATTACAGAATTATCTCCATAAGTTGCAAAGTATTTATCACCTTTTACCCAACCTTTTCCGATAGTATTATCATTTTGTCCAGTTGAGGTGTTTTTAATAAGTGCTGTAAATTCAACATAGAAAGTCTTGTAATTATTTATTTTAAGTGATAACTTATCTAAAATAGCTTGAGATTTAGTATCTTGAGCATATAAATTGGCAAAAACTAGTCCTATTAGAAATGAAAAAAGTAATCTCATAAATTTATTTTGATTGCAAATATCTTAAATTAAAATAAATAAACATAACTTGATTTTTAAAAGAAATTAAAATTGTTTAATCGCAAATTCTGCCCTTGTGTTTTTCATTGTGAAAATGTGCATCTAATTCTTTAAATTCTTTTAATAACTCGGGTGAAGGCTTTTTTTCTTGAAGCTTTGATAAATCTGGTTGTCCTGCATCAATCCATGCCGTTAACCAAACAGAGCCAATTGCACAGATAGCTGCTCTCATTCTTCTTTCTACCATTCCATTTAACCGTTGATGGTATAAGGCACAAAATTCTTTTGAATATACCGAAACTGTTGTATTTCCTCGTTGTTCAAAACTATATTTTTGGTCAGAAGGAAATTCGAAACTTAGTTCTTTTTCTATTCGTAATACAGAATCCAATGCAAGGTGCGATCCTTCAATGGCATTCCAAGTGAAATCAAGAAGTTTTGGAATGTATAGCCCTTTACCAACAAAATAGTCGTAATTCTCTGCGTTTATTTCAACCAAGCGACTTTCCCACAACCCATGAATTCCACGTTGACCGGTAAATTGACCATTGTAGTTTTCTGTTGTGTGAAGAGGAACATGAGCATCAGCGATGTAATGACCAATGTCAGCAGAGTATTTTAAAATTAAATCCACATTTTTATTTTCAAAAGCAAACTGCAATTTATTTTTCATAGATTGAATATGCCAAGGAACTATTCCGTATGCTTGTAAGGTGTCTTCTGAATATTTTTCCACAGCATCTTTCCATTTTCTTGGAACATTAATGAAAGGATTTTCTCCTGATTTATAATAATGATCAAGATCAATGTAATGACATTGTGCTTCTCCTTCAACAGCATAACGGCGTTTGTCGGGGTCAACTGCATGTTCAGTTAAAAATTCAATGTGCTCTTTGTAAAACCCAAACATTTCTGGGGGTAAGGTGAAAACAGCAATGCGATTGATGCGCTTATGCCCAAAAAAGCCCCATTTTTTTTCAAATTTATTTTTAATTGAATCAGTTCCTGAAACAAAAAATAGGGAAATAAATATTAAAAAAACAAGTCTTTTCATTGGGTTCTTTGAAACCTAAATTTTTCTAAAAGTTAAAAGTAATTAAAAACAATTTAATTTTCTTTTAGGTGTGTCTCTACATGTTGAAAAGAAATTTTTCTTGATAAGATTTCGAAACGGTAATAGGATTCCGTTTTCTTTTTTATTTTCCTTTTTTTTGAAAGTCCAAATGTCAATAAATTTGCTGTTTTGTCAATTAGGGTAAAGTTTGGCAGATGTTCAAGTTCTATTCTCTCAAATTTTTTAAACGTATCATTTATATCTTCAGACAAATCCATTTGTAAAATTTGCAAGCGTATTTCCTCTGTCCTCAAGTCAAATTGCTGTAGGTAATTTAAGTCAATAGTGTTAGTCTTTAACATTCTATTTGCTTGAAAATCAATATCTTTAAAGGCATTAAGCAACTCATTTATTGTCATAAATAATTTTTTCGTTATTTGTTATTTTTTTTAAAAACGTAATGAATTTTTTCAGTCCACCCATTTATTGATAAGTATATTTCACTTCCATCTTCTTTTTTATACGCTAAATCACTGATGTCAATTACAAGATTTTCCATTATTAACTTTTTACAAGCGTCATTATTTCCATAGTGAATAAGTTTAACAGATCTTATTGGAGGTAATGATTTAGATAGTAGTAAATCACCAATAATTTTGAAACTGTGCTTTTCACATCCTCCAGAGTAAGAAATATTTAGGTGTAGATAATTACCAATAATTTTAACATCTAAAATTTTAAATGCGTCAGAGGCACTTTCTTTTTTTGTGGTATCTGACGATGAATCAATAATCTTGGCTTTCAAAGTATTTTCCGTTTGTTCCGTTTTTTTCTTTTTTAAAAAGCAGTGTTTATTATTCTTTTGAGTTTTGCATGAAAAAATAATTGCAAGTAAAAAAAATAGAACAGAATATCTCATAGAATAAGATTTATTTAATATTGATTCAAAAATACATTCAATTTTACTTTTAGGATTAATTATTTACTAACTATTTAATTTTCTCCAATCTAAATAAATTAATTTGATGAATAATTTAACTCTTTGACGAAACAATGATATTTTTGTTCTCACATGAAAACTAAAACGCTAAAAAAAAATAAGGTGAATGTTGTTACTTTGGGCTGTTCAAAAAATATTTTTGATTCTGAAGTATTAATGGCTCAATTACAAGCAAATAATTTTGACGTAGAGCATGAATCAAAAGAAGACGATGCAGAAATTGTCATTATAAATACCTGTGGATTTATAGACAATGCGAAGCAAGAGTCGATTGATACAATTCTTCGTTATGCGGCCGCAAAAAAGGATGGATTAGTTGATAAGGTATATGTTACAGGTTGTCTTTCAGAACGCTATCGCGATGATTTAGAAAATGAAATTCCTGAAGTTGATGCATTTTTTGGAACAAGAGAATTGCCTCGTTTATTAAAAACGTTGAAAGCAGATTACAAACATGAATTGGTTGGCGAACGTTTATTAACAACTCCAAATCACTATGCTTATTTCAAAATTGCTGAAGGTTGCGATCGCCCTTGTTCTTTTTGTGCAATTCCAATAATGCGTGGTAAACATTTGTCAACACCAATTGAAGATCTAGTCTTGCAAGCAAAAAGTC
>CANKLV010000222.1 GCA_947483415.1 Chitinophagaceae bacterium | reverse complement strand
TTTTACGATTGTACTCATAAAAGAAGTAAACACGGTTGGTGCTCCATCATAAACATCCGGTGTCCAAAAATGAAATGGCGCAGCAGATACTTTAAAAGATAATGCTACCATAATAAACAACAAACCAACAGAAATTAGAATGGGCATTTGTCCTGTACCCAACATTATTTTATCAATATAAAAAGTTGCATTGGGTGATCCTCCATAAACAAAAGTAATACCCATTAACATGATGCCTGTTGAAAATGCACCCATCAAAAAGTATTTCAGTGCGGCTTCATTGCTTTTCAAATTGCGTTTATCGCTTCCCGTTAATATGTACAATGGAATAGAAATGATTTCAATTCCTATAAAAAGCATCAACAAAGTATTGAATGTAGCCGCTATTGCAATACCAGAAAGTATAAAGAAAATTAGTGCGTAATATTCTCCAACATGCTCTCCTACTTTTTCTATTTCTGAACCATTCAATAAAAAATAAATCAATGTGCAAATCAATATCAGTGCTATGAATGCTAGATTGAAATTATCAAAGCGCAACATATCATTGATTTGAATCTTAAAAAAAGATTTATGATTCAAATATTCTAATATGCTTGAAGATAAAATGCCTACCAACCCGGCAATAGCAATATACTTTGGTGTTGTTTTGCTTTTTATAAATACACCACAAAACATCATGATGACTCCCCAAATTGCTGATAATATAATTGCGTTCATATTTAATTAGTTCGTTTTGAACCTTATTTAATCCGTACAAAAAATTGTGTTACAAATTCCTTTGTTAAGTCTATTAATGGCTGAGGATAAACCCCGATAAAAAATATAATACCTACTATAACAAACAAAACTAATTTTTCATTCCAGTGGATGTCTTTGATTTCTGCGGTAACACCATTCACACTTCCGTAAAATACTTTTTGAATCATGTTTAAAGTATACACAGCAGATAAAATGATGCCAATTCCTGCGATTGCTGCAAACCATTTGTTGTAATTATACAAACCACTAAACATTAAGAATTCACCTGTGAATGCATTGGTTAATGGCAATGCAATGTTTGCAAGTGCTATAACAATCATTAAAATAGTAAGTGTAGGCGCTGTGTTGGCAATTCCTGATAATTCCGATATTTTTTTGATGCCTGTTTTTCTTTCAATAATATCTACAACAAGCCACATTCCAATGATGTTTATACCGTGGTTAAACATTTGAATCATCACTCCTTGAACACTTATTTCATTCATCGCAAAAATGGCTGCGCACATTAAACCGATATGTGCAATTGAAGAATACGCAACTAATTTTTTTATGTTATCCTGCATCATTGCCACACAACTCGCGTAAACAATACCAATAATTGAAAGAATTATGATTAGGTTTTTGTAATGCAATGTTGCAACAGGTAAGATGGGAATCAACCAACGCAATACCGCAAACAATCCCATTTTAACCATGATGCCGCTCATAATCATCGTAACTGGCGTTGGTGCTTGATCGTAAGCATCTGGTTGCCAAGTATGAAAAGGGAATATCGGCATTTTGATGGCAAATGCAATAAAGAAAAGTGCGAACAACCAATTTTGATCTGCTGCGGGTATTTGTGCCTGATAGAATGCGTTCATTGAAAAAGAATGGGCTACAATTGTACCATCATCAAACATTCTAGAACCTGCATGTAGATAAACATAAATTATTCCGATAAGCATCAATAATGAACCTGCGAAAGTGTAAACAAAAAACTTGAATGTTGCTTGTATTCTTTTTTCGCCACCCCAAATACTTGATAAAAAATAAACGGGTATTAATGCCAATTCCCAATAAAAATAAAATGTTAGTGCATCCAATGCCATGAAAACGCCCATCAAACCGGCTTGAGTAAGCATCATTAACCCATAAAATCTGGCTTGCTTTACAAATGTGGTTGTTGATGTTCCTATGAGAATTAAAGGAAATGCTGTTGCAGTTAATAAAGTTAACATGCGGCCTAATCCATCTATTCCAATAAAATAATTGGCCCCTAAATATTTGAGCCACATGTAATTTACATTGTTGTAGTTCAAGTATTTGGTATCATTTACAAAGAATAAAGAAGCTATTGATACGCCAAATATCAAAATAGAAAACAGTATAGCAATGCTTTTTGCATTTTTCTCGTTACCTAAAGTAAAACAAAAGATGCTTGCTAAAATTGGCAACCAAGTTAATAAGTCCGGAAATGTTATATAATTACCCAAAGTACTTTTTTTTATAAAAACAATTGTATGAAAAATAATATCAGCATGCCTATCACCATTAATAATACATAAGCGCCTACCTGTCCACTTTGTAACCACCTTAATTGTCGGCTGCTATACGTCACCAATTTTCCAACGCCATTTACAGCACCATCAATCAACTTAATTTCAATTATATTATTAAAAAAGGCCGAAATGCTTATCAATGGATTTACTATAGTCATTTGATACAACTCATCAACGTGCCATTTGTTTTCTAGTATTTTTCCTAGCCCTTTTGATTCGCCAGAAACTTTGTAGTTTTTAAATTTAACCCAAGCGAATGTTATTGAAATTAAAACCAAAACTGTGGTAATGCCCATCAACTCAAATTCGGTTGAATGTTCAAGATGATGTGATGCTGATTTTACAACTGGAGAAAGATAAGAAGCTAGCCAATGATTTCCGCCTAAAACTTCTGGAACGCCGATGAAACCACCAACAACGCTTAAAATGGCTAAAATAATTAAAGGCAAAGTCATTGCAGAAGGACTTTCATGTAAATGATGTTGTTGATCGTGTGTTCCACGAAATGTACCTGTAAAAGTGATGATGTACAATCTGAACATATAAAAAGCAGTTAATAATGCTGCAAATAAAACCAGTGCAAAAACTATTGGGTTATGCGCAAATGCTCCGGCTAATATTTCGTCTTTTGAGAAAAACCCTGAAAACCCTGGAATACCAGCGATTGCTAAGCAGCCGATTAAGAAAGTAATGCTTGTAATTTTCATGTGTTTGTGTAAGCCACCCATTTTCCGAA
>CANKLV010000221.1 GCA_947483415.1 Chitinophagaceae bacterium | reverse complement strand
TTGATCTAATTTATCTGTCAAATCAATTTCCCATTTTTTTTCTTTTGTCGTTGCATCAAATAAAAGTAAAAGTAGTTTTCCTCTGTCCGAATAGGCGATTGTAAATTTCGTTCCCTTTGGATCCCAAGCCATCATTGGATAATTGGGGTTTATATTTTTTTGAGTTGTTCTGATGCCAAATTTCAACAACGTGGTATTTTCATATTCATCGTTTAATAAAACACGTACAATGCCTTTTTTAAATTGCGTTACCAAATATGAATTGTTCTTTTTAATTGGATTTACATTAAATCGGTAATAATCTATTTGAGGTGTAATATCAAATCCATCTACAAAACTGCCTTTGGGATAAGCCTTTCTTTTTCTTAAATCGTTTTCGTATTTTTCTTCTTCATAAATCATAAACTCTGCAAGCAAAGCTTTGAATGATTTTTTTGTGATTTGTAAACTTGCCTTGTTGATGCTTTTATTTGTGCGGGCAACATAAAGAAAGAATGTTACGTTTTCTTTTTTGTATTTCTCTTCAATAAAATACCAAAATGCATGTCCAGCCAAAGATGGATTTGCAGCACTAAACTTTGAGAATTTTTTGTAATCGCCGCTTAGTATTTCTCCTTTCAATTCATCATCTAACGTCGTATTCCAATGTTCTGCTAAATAAGCAACGTAGCCATCAGTAAGCCATTTGGGTAAATCTAAAAAAGTTTGATTGCTGGCAACTTCGCCCAAATTATCACCAAAAAGCATATTTTTTGTAATCACATCCGCAATGCCTTCTCTAATTTTAATTTTTAATTTTTCATGATTGCCATCGAAGTAAACCAACATTTTATTGTTAACCAATTGCGTAGAACTGCCACTGTTTAAAATATCAGTATTTAAACCCACATTGGATTGCTGAAAATCATTGTAGTTGTTGTAAACCAAAATGTTTGCCCTTCTTTGTAAACAATATTCTGCGGCTTGTTCTACATCTGATAATTCTTTCTCAGCTACTTGCAATGCATATTTGGCCAACTCTTGTCCATTCGAATAAAAATAAACATTGAAATTGTCTGACTGATAATAATTCCATTTCAGCTTTTTAAATTGAACCCTATTTTTGCCAAATGTTACGGCGTTAACCTGAGCATTAATATTGTTGAAAAAATAACATAAAAAAAATGAAAACAAAAATAATCTAATGAACTTTGGCATAATCGGTTTTGTATTAATAAATACTAAATTAGTTGATTAAGATTAATCCTTAAAACAAAATTCATCTAATGCTTTCCATCAAATGTTTTCAATTTAGCCCAATTCAAGAAAATACATATTTGCTTTACAATGAGTTTAACAGCTGTATCATCATTGATCCAGGTTGTTATTTTGAGGAAGAACGCGAAATTCTTGCTCAATTTATTTTATCTAATCGATTAAAACCACAAATATTGCTCAATACCCATTGTCATTTAGATCATGTTTTTGGCAATAAATTTATTGCAGAAAAATACCATTTGATTCCTCAAATTCATCCCAACGAAAAACAGGTGTTGGATTATGCACCTACAAGCGGATTAATCTACAATATGCCATTTGATAATTATGTGGGTCCATTGGAATATATCGAAGCCGGTAAAAAAATTAAACTCGATGATGACGAGTTGCTTTCGATTTTCACTCCCGGACATAGCCCTGGTAGTTTGAGTTTTTATTGTGAATCACAACATTTTTTAATTGGTGGAGATGTATTGTTTCATAGGAGCATTGGCCGAACAGATCTTCCTGGTGGCAATTTTGAAATGCTGATTTCTAGCATCAAAAATGAATTATTTGTATTACCCGATGAAACCATTGTGTATAGTGGTCATGGGGAAAAAACAAATATTGGCGATGAAAAAAGGGAAAATCCGTTTTTGCGATAGGTTTTATATACTTTGACAAAGCTCAATCAACACCCCATTAGTCCCTTTTGGATGTAGAAAACAAACCAATTTATTATCGGCTCCTTTTTTGGGAATTTCGTTCAATAACTGAAATCCCTCACTAGATAATCTTTTCATTTCGGATTCGATATCTTTTACTTCAAAAGCGATATGATGGATGCCCTCACCTTTTTTCTCTATGAATTTTGAAATTACACCATCTGAAGTAGAGCTTTCCAGTAATTCAATTTTGGTACTGCCCGTTTGAAAAAAAGCGGTTTTAACATTTTCAGAATCAACGGTTTCTGTTTTATAGCAATTGGTATTAAGCAACATTTCAAAAAGAGGAATGGAAATGTCAAGGTTTTTAACGGCAATGCCGATATGTTCAACTTGTTGCATAATTAATTAAAAAGTTAATTAGAAGTTTACGAAATCCGTTAATTAATTTATTGAAAAGAATTAACTCTAGCAAAATAAAACCTTTTACACTAATTTTGTGTTATTAATGAGTATTAAAAACTCAAACTACTTATATGCTACAATTACCCATTTACTTAGACAACAACTCTACTACACCTATGGATCCGCGTGTTTTAGAGGCAATGACGCCTTATTTTTTGAATCATTTTGGAAATTCTGCCAGCAGAAACCATCCATTTGGTTGGGCAGCTGAAGAAGCAGTTGATTATGCGCGTGAGCAAGTGGCCAAATTAATTGGTGCTGATCCAAAAGAAATCATCTTTACTTCTGGCGCAACAGAAGCAGATAATCTAGGTGTTAAGGGTGTTTATGAAATGTATGCTAGTAAAGGAAACCACATCATAACCGCTACAACTGAACACAAAGCGGTTATTGATACGTGCAAGCATATCGAAAAACTAGGCGGAGAGGTTACTTATTTACAAGTTGAACCAGATGGATTAATTGATCTTGTAGCATTAGAAGCAGCCATCAAACCCAATACAATATTAATTGCCATTATGTACGCCAACAATGAAATTGGAACCGTAATGCCTATGAAAGAAATTAGTGCAATTGCCCGTAAGCATGGCGTTTTGGTTTTTACAGATGGTACACAAGCTGTAGGTAAAATACCAGTTGATGTTAATAAAGATGGCATTGATTTAATGGC
>CANKLV010000220.1 GCA_947483415.1 Chitinophagaceae bacterium | reverse complement strand
GTACACTTGTCAAAAATTAAAACTCATTGTAAATTTATTGTACCCTATTTTAAACTCCTTAATACACCTTTATGAAAAAGAATCAAACAACAAACAACAGCTTTTCCAAAATGCTAAAAACAGTCAACAGTTATTTCAACAGATTATTTTTTATTTATGATCACAGAGATTTTGAAAGATTAAAAAATTTCATCGCTTCATGAAGAATTTGGCCCCATCGATCCCCCAAGGGGGAAGATGGAAGCGTTTTCCGTTTTAGGCTTCTTAAAACATTTGAAAATCTAAAATCTTATGATGTTTACGCTCCCTTCACCTTTGGGGGAAGGGTTGGGGAAGGGGGCTTTCGTGCCTTCGCGCCTTCGTGTCAAAAAAAATCGCGTTTACGCGAATTCGTGTTTCAAATCCTTTGTGGCAAAAAAACTAACTAAACAAATATTCCACATCCGCTTTCGTAAGCGCTTTCACAAAACTGGTTTCGTCTGATATGAGTTCTTTTGCAAGAATCTTTTTCTTTTCCTGCAATTGTAAAATTTTATCTTCGATAGTATCAATGCAAATCATGCGGTAAGCGAAAATATTTTTCGTTTGTCCGATACGATGCGTTCTATCTATTGCTTGTTGTTCAACTGCTGGATTCCACCAAGGATCTACAATATATACATAATCGGCAGCGGTAAGGTTTAAACCCACACCACCGGCTTTTAATGAAATTAAAAACACCCTGCATTCATCATTGTTTTGGAAATTTTGAATCGCTTTTTCACGGTCTGTTGCCGATGTGCTTCCGTCAAAATACTCAAATGGAATATGATGTTCCTTCAATTTTTCTCTTATCAATCCAAGCATTCCCAAAAACTGAGAGAAAATCAATGCTTTATGCTCCCCAATATTTTCAGTTATTTCTCTAGTTAATTCATCCAATTTAATAGAATGATTGGGATATTTGTCTTCTTCATTTAAAATAGCC
The DNA here is from genome assembly GCA_947483415.1 of Chitinophagaceae bacterium. Classification (GTDB taxonomy): domain Bacteria; phylum Bacteroidota; class Bacteroidia; order Chitinophagales; family Chitinophagaceae; genus Ferruginibacter. The sequence continues at coordinate 2,072 of CANKLV010000220.1, read as the reverse complement.
GGACTATCACAAATCTGACGCAATTTCATCAAGCCTTGTAAAATGGTTAATTGCGATTTATCAATTCCTTGTTGGTCGATGGTTCCCAATATTTTTTCACGATAGGTATTTTTATACATGTCGTAAATCGTTCTTTGTTCGGATTCCATTTCGCAAAATAAAATCGTTTCTGTTTTTTCGGGAAGATCTTTGGCTACTTGTTCTTTGGTTCTGCGTAGAATAAACGGGTACAATAATTTTCTAAGGTGTTCTTTTTGCTCGGGTTCACCGAACTTATCAATGGGTGTGGCAAATTCATTTCTAAAAAATTCCATATTCCCCAATAAACCCGGATTAAGGAAATTCATTTGTGCAAAAATATCAAACGTATTGTTTTGAAGTGGGGTACCGCTCATGCATAAACGATTTTTTGCAACAAGTAAACTTGCCGCTTTCGTTACTTTAGATGAAGGGTTTTTTATGGCCTGACTTTCATCCAAAACCACGTAATCAAAAAGTACTTTCAAAAATATATGGATATCGCTCCGCAACGTGCCATACGTAGTAATAATAACATTGCTTTTTGTTAAGGCTTCATGATCTCTTACCCGAGTATTTCCATGATGAACGGTGTAAGTGATGCCAGGTGTAAATTTTCGAACTTCATTTTGCCAATTGTAAATTAGCGTTGTTGGACAAACCACAATGGCTTTAAGTGAGCCGTTTGTTTTTTTATACTGCTCCAACATCGTAAGCGCCTGAACGGTTTTACCCAAACCCATATCATCTGCCAAAATACCACCCCAACCCACATCACTTAAATAACTCAACCATTGATAACCGGCAATTTGATAAGGACGAAGCACGGCCTGTAATGTATCAGGCACCAAGATTTCTGGAATACTTTTAAACTCCCTTAATTTTTCAAACTTTTCATCTAATGCAAAACTGATTTCTGTGTCGTCTCTATTTTCATACAACTCATCTATTACACTCATGTGATATCTAGACAGTCTCAACTTATCACTTTTGCCTTCGCCAACTTTAAATAAAAGCGAATAACGTTTAAGCCACTCATCAGGTAAAATACCCAAAGAGCCATCGCCAAGTTGAACGAAAGATTGTTTACCAGCAATAGCGCGTTTAATATCGGGAATGCCTACACGCTGATCGCCAAATTCAATTTCAATTTTAGCATCAAACCAATCAAGTCCGCTACTTACATGTATATGTGTGTTTGGACGTGCTGTATTAAATCTAAAATTTCGTAACGCTTCAAAACCAAAGACTGGAATTTTCATTTCTTTCATCGAATCAATGAATAAGAAAAACCAATTGTTGCGCAAAACTTCCGTACCCTTTAAAACCAAACTTTGATTGTGTTCTTGTTTTACAAACATGGAATGCAATGACTCTAACTTGTTGATAAAGTTTTCTTCTACTGCTTTATTTCGATGAATGATTAATAATTTATCTGAATCCGGAATGGTAATTGTTTGTTGATCTGAATGTTTGGATTCAATTCCGTTGTATGTAAATACAGGCATGAATACCATGTAATCCGACTTTTCCTGAAGTTGCAATTGTATTTCCGGAACAACATCTTTAATTTCTTTCACTAAAGATTTGTCGAATTCTACATGATATGATTTTGTAAGCGGCAGAATAACCGACTGCATTTTGTCGACCCATTCTGATTTTTTGAGTTTGAGGTTTCCTTGTTGCAAAAACTTTTCGGCTTGTAAAATATCTTCTGTTTTTTGCCAAGTATATAAAACATCGTCGTGTAAAAAAACGAGGTTACTATCGCATTGATTTTTACTAAACGGAATTTGCTGGCTGCCAATTTTTACCATGCAAATCATTTCCAAATCATCTTTCTTAACCGTTACTTTAAAAATCGGTGAAATGAATTGATTGCTTAATTCAATTTCTTTTAGATTAGCAGTGATGAATTTTTTTGTAGGCGGCAATAAATAAATCAATTGATTGTTTGCCTGCTCTTCAAATATCTTTTTTAATTTAGGATGCAGGTATTCGGCAATTAATGATTTCGTTTCTTCTGGCAATTCATCACCATCTTGCTGAATAAT
>CANKLV010000219.1 GCA_947483415.1 Chitinophagaceae bacterium | reverse complement strand
GGATAACCTACAATCGCGCTTTCTACCACTCCCGTATGCATGTTGATGGCATTTTCCAATTCTGCAGTGCCTAAACGATGTCCACTCACATTTAATACATCATCTACTCTACCTGTAATGCGGTAATTTCCTGATTCATCTCTCAAACAACCATCTCCAGTAAAATACAAATTAGAATAGGTTGAAAAATAGGTTTGTCTACAACGTTCATGATCACCATAAGTAGTGCGCAACATACCCGGCCAAGGGAATTTGATGCACAAATTACCAGAGACGCCATTTCCCAATAATTCATGTCTGCTTTCATCTACCAGTAATGGTTGTACGCCAGGAATAGGTAATGTTGCATATGTTGGTTTTGATGGAGTAACGCCTGCCAAATTAGAAATCAATATTCCACCAGTTTCGGTTTGCCACCAAGTATCTACAATCGGACAATTTTTCTTTCCAATATTTTCTTCATACCAATGCCAAGCTTCCTCATTGATGGGCTCTCCTACCGTTCCTAATTTTTTTAATGAACTTAAATCTTTCCCTTCGATTGGCGATTTTCCAAATCCCATTAAGCTTCTTATTGCTGTTGGGGCAGTGTACAAAATATTTACTTGATGCTTTTCTACCACCTCCCAAAACCTTCCTGCATCTGGATAAGTAGGAATACCTTCAAACATTAACGATGTAGCACCTGCGCTCAATGGCCCATAAATAATATAACTATGTCCAGTTATCCAGCCAATATCCGCGGTACAAAAATGAATTTGACCCGGCTCATATTGAAATACATTTACAAAAGTATAGTTTGTCCAAACCATATATCCTGCACAAGTATGCACAACCCCTTTTGGCTTTCCAGTACTTCCAGAAGTGTAAAGAATAAACAACATATCCTCTGCATCCATAATCTCTGCACTACGATAATAATCATTTTTCTCTTCCACCAGTTTCATCTCCTCCTCCCACCAACAATCTCTGCCATTGAGCATACTAACGGCCATTTGTGTACGCGTTAATACAATTATTTTTTCTACTGATGTACAATTCAATACCGCTTCATCTATGACTGATTTTAAAGGAATGGTTTTGTTACCACGATAAGCCCCATCTGCTGTTACCACTATTTTACATTGGGCATCCTGTACCCTATCTGAAATACTCTGTGCTGAAAAGCCAGCAAATATCACAGAATGAACCGCCCCAATTCGGGCACAAGCCAATACCGCAATGGTTAACTCCGGAACCATAGGCATATATATACAAATGCGATCTCCTTTTTTTGCACCATTATTTTTTAATACTTGCGCAAAGGCACAAACCTGCTGATGTAACTCTTTATACGTTAAGGTTCTGCTTGCTTCGTGTGGATTATTCGATTCCCAAATAATTGCTGCTGTATCTGGCTGTGTAGCCACCCATCTGTCTAAACAATTTTCAGTAATGTTTAATTTACCTCCTTTAAACCACTCAATCTTTGGCGTGTTGAACTCCCAGTCCAATACTTTATCCCATTTTTTTTGCCAAGTAAAATGTTGCGCTATGTCTTCCCAAAATTCTTCTGGTTGCTCAATACTTTTCTGATACGCCGTTTGATATTGTTCAAATGATTTTATTTGATATGGATAAGACATTAGATGAATTTTATAATTTGAATTGCTAATTTATATTTTATATTCTAAATCAAATGCTAACCTGTTCGTATTGTTTGATTATTATTTATTTTCACCAACAAAACAATATAGGATGAGCGAAACCAAAGGTATTGGAAAAATAATTTTTACATCTTCGTTAGGCACCCTAATTGAATGGTACGATTTCTACATTTTTGGCATGTTGGCCAAAACCATATCCATTCAATTTTTTCCGGAAGGAAATGAAACCACCGCTCTTTTAAGTACGCTTGCCATTTTTGCAGCAGGATTTTTGGTGAGGCCTTTTGGCGCATTGGTGTTTGGTAGGTTAGGTGATTTGATTGGTAGAAAATCTACTTTTTTACTTACGCTTGTTTTAATGGGCGGATCAACTTTTCTAATCGGATTAATTCCCAGTTATGCTTCTATCGGCGTTCTTGCTCCGTTATTGGTTTTGTTGTTAAGATTGGTTCAAGGTCTTGCTCTCGGCGGCGAATACGGCGGCGCTGCTACTTACGTTGCCGAATATGCGCCAGCAAATCGTAGAGGATATTACACCAGCTGGATTCAAACCACGGCTACATTAGGACTGTTTGTTTCGTTAGGTGTTATCATGCTCGTTAAATCAAATATGAGTGATGCTGCTTTCAAAGCAGAATGGGGTGGCTGGCGTTATCCCTTTTGGATGTCTATTCTTTTAGTTGGTGTTTCTATTTATATCCGTTTAAAAATGTCGGAATCTCCTCTATTCAGTCAATTGAAAAAAGAAGGTAAAACGTCTAAAAATCCTTTGAAAGAAAGTTTTGGTAATCGTACAAATTTTAAAATGGTTTTATTGGCTTTGTTTGGTGCGGTTATGGGACAAGGGGTAATTTGGTACACCGGTCAATTTTATGCGCAATCATTTTTAGAAAACACCGCAAAGCTTGATTTCATGCAAAGCCGCGAAATATTGTTGTGGGGCATTGCTTTAGGGACTCCATTCTTCTTGGTTTTTGGCGCATTGAGTGATAAAATCGGTAGAAAATGGATTATGATTATTGGAATGTTGCTTGGCGCAATATGTTATCGTCCAATATTTTCAACTTTTCTGAATGATACCAATATCGAACAAATGACCGATGATATTCATAAAGTTGGTGCGCCATTTTATGTGGTAAATTCTACTGTTGTGAAGGCAGACACGATTTCATCTACAAACAGCATTGCTACAACTACAAAAACGAGTTGGATGCTGCCCAATAAAATGCAAGTTGTTGAAAACAGAACAGACACCCTGACGAATTTTAATGCGGGTTTAAATGCAGTGCTTAAAAAAGATTCGAAGCCCGTATTTAATGGAAAAATTTTACCCAATGATTTGAAATGGAAATTTGTTTTTTTGGTTTGGTGTATGATTATATTTGTTACGATGGCTTATGG
>CANKLV010000218.1 GCA_947483415.1 Chitinophagaceae bacterium | reverse complement strand
GGCAATAGTGTCTATTTTGTTAGTCAAGTTAAAAACAAGATATTTGCCGACGTTAACTTTTTATTTAAAGGACTTTATGCACTCAGTGAACTCAATAATTAATCGGATTAAAAACATTTTTGTAGTAATATTTGCCCTGTTGGTGTATAGCACAACGCAGGCTCAGGAAAATTCGCCATACAGCAGATATGGCTTAGGCGATTTAATATCTGGACAAAACATTACTAATCGTGCAATGGGCGGTTTTTCTGCGGCCTATTCGGATTATGGTTTGGTGGGTTCACCATTTAATATAAACATTGCCAATCCAGCTTCGTTAGGTTCTTTATCTAATACTAAAAACTTTTCCAATACCATTTTCGACTTAGGAGGTGAAATCAATTCAAGAACGCTAAAAAGCAATCTTAACGGTCAAAAATATACCTCGTCGAATGTGGCTATTTCATATTTACAAGTTGCATTTCCCATTTCAACGCCAAAAATGGAAAAAAAAGGGGTAACCTGGGGTGCAAGTTTTGGATTAAAACCATTAACTCGAATCAGTTATAAAATTGAAAAAAATAGTCGAATCAATAATATCGATAGTTTAAACACTTTATATGAAGGAACTGGCGGTTTGAACCAAGTGAATTTAAGCACAGGTATTAGAAAAATTGGAAAAGGGTCACACAAAAATGAATTCAGTTTTGGGGTGAGTTCGGGCTTTAATTTTGGAAATAAATCAATTAGCACAAGAACCTCATTTTTGAGTGATACCACTATTTATGCAAAAGGAAATGAGGAATTAAAAAGTACATTTGGTGGCGTTTTTTTAAATGCAGGAATGCAATATGAGTTCCACATTAAAAATGGAGGAAATTTAAGGTTAGGTGCTTACGCAAATTTTCAACAAAAATTAAAAGCGAATCAAAGTACGATAAATGAAACCTTTGGTTATGATGGTTCGGGTGCGGTAATTACCATCGATAGTGTTTCTACAATAAAAGATGTAAAAGGTAAAATTGTGATTCCAGCCACATACGTAGCGGGTTTTACGTATCAAACCAAGAACAAACAATGGCTATTTGGTGCAGATTTTGAAACCTCGGATTGGACTGCATTTCGTTATTATAATGAATCAGATAAAACAACAAATAGCTGGGTGGTAAAAGCTGGTGCAGAATTTTATCCGGCTAAATTTAATGCAGCATCTAATAAATACTGGAACTACATCAAATATAGGGCAGGTTTTTATTATGGAACAACGCCAGTAAAAACGGATAATTTAAGAAATAGATCTGCATTTACTTTCGGAGCAGGAATGCCATTAACCACACCACGACAAATTCAAAATAGAGGTGAATACGTAGCATTAAATACTTCAATTGAAATTGGAACCATTGGCAATGCAGGTACAACTGGATTAAAAGAAAATTCATTCAGAATAAATTTTGGCATATCTATGAATGCTAGATGGTTCCAAAAGAGAAGCTATGATTAATTTCTGCATCATTAAACTATGACACAATCAATTTTTAAAAATATTTTTACTACAGCTTTAATGATAAGCTGTATTTTTTTGTGTGCTTGTGAAAATGATGTTGAGAAGGTTAAAAATTTATCCCTCAAAAAAACTGGAATTGAAGAAGCGAGAATGGTTACATTAAACTACACCTTGGGCGGAAAAAAGAAAGCAATTCTTAACGCACCATTAATGTTAAACGTACAAGATATTGTACCTTATGTAGAATTTCCAGAAAAAATACATGCCGACTTTTATAATGAAAATGGAAAGATTGAAAGCATCTTAAATGCACATTATGCGCGTTACGAGCAGTATAAAAAAATTGTTAATCTTAGAGACAGCGTTGTTATTATAAATATTGAAAAAGGCGACACTTTAATTTGCGATGAATTATACTGGGACAGAAACAGAACAGGGTCGGAGTTTTATACCGATCGCCCAGTAAAAATCAGAACCAAAACCGAAACCATAAACGGTACAGGAATGGAGGCAAGTCAGGATTTTAAAAACTGGCATATTTTAAATTCTGTTGGAACGATAAGCGTTCCGGCGTCTTCGTTTCCGAATTAAATTTCTTATACCCCAATTCATCTTAAAAATGCCTTCGATAATGTCCTCGGCGACATGATGATTGTAATATTATTCAAAAAGGAAAATGCAAATAAAATTTTATCTTCTCTCACGGTTGAAACCGTGGGCTATTAAAAATGTCGTAAAGATTGAAAATGTAAAAAGCGGAACGAAATTTACTTCCTTATTTTTTTTTATTCCTCATTTGTTATTGCTAAAAATCTCCAATTGGAACAAAATCATATCTAGCATTCAACATCTTGCATCTGAAATAATTCTTTTTTTCTTTCAAATATTCATCGTAATATTGCGATTGATATGGGAGCAAGTAAAACATCTGAATACACAAAAAAAGAAATCGAATTGGCTAAATATGCGAAAGCAATTTCTCATCCTGCACGCATTGCCATTTTGAATTTTTTGATTAAAAAGCAATCTTGTATTTGCGGAGATATCGTTGATGAATTGCCTATTGCTCAAAGTACCGTTTCGCAACATTTAAAAGAGCTTAAAGCGTCCGGTTTAATAAAAGGAAACATAGAAGGCGTTTCGGTTTGTTATTGTATTGATGAAAAAGAATGGAAAAAAGCAAGCCAATTATTAGGCTTTTTATTGGAAAAATTTACTGTCACCAATTCAAAGTGTTGTTGATCTATATCGTTTTAAATCCGTATTAATTATAAAAAACAAAATTTATGCAAACAGAAAATGAACTTAAAGAAATTGTAAGATTAAAGTACAGCGAAATCGCTTTACAAGATAAAGAAACCAATATGTCATCGTGTTGCGGAGCCGGTGGTTGCTCCACTGAAGTGTACAACATCATGTCCGAAGATTATTCTACTTTAAATGGCTACAATGCTGATGCAGACTTAGGTTTGGGCTGTGGTTTGCCCACACAATTTGCTAAAATTAAAAAAGGAGATGTGGTAATTGATTTAGGCAGTGGAGCTGGTAACGATTGCTTTATCGCTCGTCACGAAACTGGCGAATC
>CANKLV010000217.1 GCA_947483415.1 Chitinophagaceae bacterium | reverse complement strand
TTATTTTGCTTTTTTCTCGTAACGCTTTTTGAATTTGTCGATACGACCTGCAGTATCAACCAATACGTTTTTACCCGTATAAAATGGATGAGAAGTGTTTGAAATCTCCAATTTGATTACTGGATATTCTTGACCATCCGCTTCGAAAATAATGGTTTCATTTGTATTCGCTGTAGAGCGACTTAAAAAAGTTGTACCATTACTCATGTCTTTGAATACAACTGGTCTGTAATTTTTTGGATGAATTTCTGCTTTCATTTTTTATAGTTTTGCGTACGGATTTTGCCGTACATATTAATTTAGGAATGCGAAACTAATGCTTTATTCCTTAAAAATCGCATTTTTCTTTTTATTTTTTAAGCAAACTAGCTTTTCATATTTACAAATTGTAAGGCAATTCCTATATCCCAGCCTTTGCTCAATGCAATTACTTCTTGTAAATCATCTATTTTCTTTCCTGTAATTCTGATGATATCGTCCATTATTGCAGCTTGCACTTTAACACCGCTGTCTTTTATCAGTTTCACAATTTTCTTTGCATCTTCTTGCTTTATTCCATTACGAACAGGTACTTCCTTTTTTGTTATTTTTCCACTTATGAAAGGCGTTTTGCTTAAGTCGTATACTTCTGGAGCTAATCCTTGTTTCATACTTCTGCTGATTAATACATCTACTATCTGTTCAATTTTCATGTCGCTATCTGCTTCCAGATTTAATTTGAAATCTTTTTTATTCAATTCAATCAACACATGTGAGCCTTTAAAGTCAAATCGGTTGGTGATTTCTTTATTCACCACATTTATAGCATTATCTAATGTTTGAAGATCAACTTTACTAGTAAAATCAAATGAAGGCATAGTTTTTATTTTAAGATCAAGAATTTGTTTCTGGTTTGGGATTTATTTTTTTTGCAAATATCATTAATACTATTCCAATACCGATTAATGCAAGTGCTATTATTTCTGCTTGTGTAAGTTGATATTTGTACCTGATGTTTACACGCATCATTTCGATTAGGTATCTTTCGGTTCCATTGAGTAAAAGATATAAACCAAACATAAAATAAGGTGTTTTAATTTTCTTTCTATTCAACCACATCACTAAAAATAACAAACTGCAAATAATTGTTTCGTACAATGGGGTTGGAAACACCGGCGAAGGCAATACCCGATTGTGCTCATCTGTGATATTGGGCATTAACACGCCATCTTTATTTACGTTTTGGGCGTAGTTATTGGCAAATAAAAAAGTTGGTAAGAACGATGGTCCTTTTACAGATTTATGTGGCACCTCTTTCAATGAACGATATACCCTATCAGTAACATAAATTTGATTACTACCCTCTATAAGCATGCCTTTTAGAAAATAGGTAGAATCACGATCAAGCATTTTTTCAAAATCGCTAGACTTTGCTAGTGTGGTTTTTCCGGTTGCGTCGTTAACGTAAGCGCTATTGTAAATTCCCCAATCTCCATCACCCGATACATGACAACCAATTCGGCCAATGGCATAGGCTATCATTAATGCAGGTGCTGCTGCGTCCATCAAATGTTTTAGCTTGATGTGCTTTTGGTATGCATAAGTTAAAATAGCAATAGTAGCTAAAATCAAACCACCATAAAATGTAAGTCCGCTTTGGGAGAAAAGATGTTGAATTGGACTTTCCCAAAACTCATCCCAATGTTCTAAATTATCGAAAAGTTTAGCGCCTAAAATTCCAAATATCAAACCAAGTACAATGATGTCGCCTACTCTATCGTGCGGCCAAACCCTTATGATACGTTTTTCGGAAACACTTAGTTTTTCTTTATTTTTTTCTCGCCATTTTAAATAAATCAAAAAAGCAGCCAAAGCCAACCCGATTAATACATTTCCTTGATTAGAAAAAATATAAGATTGAGGTGTTATATCTGCTGATTTACTTAAAAAAATCCCGCCTACTTTGTACCCAAAAATGAATCCAAGCAAGCCATTGGTTAACAATTCAGATATGCTTGCAGGCTTACCTACCTCAATCGTTTCTTCTTTTGGTAAAAGCAAACCAAGTTTTTCTTTTCGTTTTAGTTCTAAGGTAAGCACCCATGCCGCTACTAAAAAAGCAAGAGCAACCATTAAACCAAATGTATTTAAGAAGCTTAAACTATGCCATTCTACGCCAAACCAATCTTTAAAAACATAATACAAATTGGGATACATGCGATATTAAGGTTTTATGAATTGGAAAGATAACAAAAAAATTAGTTGCAATAGGTTTCAAATGCGCCCATTAAATTTTCCGCAATCATTTGTGCACTTCTGCCTTCAATGTTATGTCTTTCAATAAAATGAACCAATTGTCCATTTTTAAACAAAGCTATTGCTGGTGAAGAAGGTGGATGAGGCAAAAGATGTTGTCTTACTTGATTTACCGCTGCGATATCAAACCCTGCAAAAGTAGTGGTGATATGTGTAGGTTTTTTTGCTGCATGTTGAACAGCCATCAATACGCCTGGTCGTGCCGTACCTGCGCTACAACCACACACTGAATTAATCATTACTAATGCTGTTCCTTCGGCAGACAATACATTTTCTACATCATCTGGACTTAATAATTCTTGAAAACCGTTTTCGGTTAACTCTTCTTTCATTGGTATTACAATCTCTGCTGGATACATATAAAAAGGTTTAAGGGTTAAATGGTTGTTTGGTGTTTGGTGTTTGGTGTTTCACAATGTCAGCAAAGTAGTAAGGGCGCAAAGCAGAAAAGGAAATCAACCATTAAACCCTTAAACTATCAAACCAGCGAAGCGAATTAAACTTTTTTTGTTTACTTTTTATTTTTGAAACTTACTGCTATCTAGTACCCCAAAATCTTCAACATACTCTGTGCTGTTTGTTCTTTTGCGTACACCCAATCCACTAATTTGCCATTTTTATCATGGCCGATTATGATGTGTTTGGGAGACGGAATCATACAATGTTTAATACCTCCGTAACCACTAATTTGATCTTGATAAGCACCTGTATGAAAAAATCCAACATACAATGGTTCGGAATCATCGCCTAATTTGGGCAAAAACACCTCATTGATATGCTC
>CANKLV010000216.1 GCA_947483415.1 Chitinophagaceae bacterium | reverse complement strand
TTACGTTTGACAAAACAAATCACTCGAATATGCTGAACACTTTATTATCAAGTATTATTTTTCCTTTATTAATAGCTGTAAATGCTGACACTTCACTTCCCATTCAACCATACGAAATTGTAATAGATGAAATCATGGCAGACCCTTCGCCATCAATTGGATTGCCAGAAGTGGAATGGATTGAATTGAGAAACGTGAGCAATCATGATGTGAATTTGATGGGTTGTAGAGTTGCAAAGCAATCCGGAAAAAGCGGACCATTACCCAATTATATTTTACAACCTGATAGTTCCATTTTAATATGCAGTTCGGGATCAGTGGCAGCACTAAATAATATAGCCAACACAAAATCTGTAACAAGTTTCCCTTCCTTATCCAATACAGGTGATTTAATTTATTTATTATCTCCCGAAGGAAAAACAATACATGCAGTTGAATATTCAGATACTTGGTATCAAAATGAATTGAAAAAACAAGGTGGTTGGAGTTTGGAAATGATTGATTTAAATACACCTTGTTTGGGCAGTGAAAATTGGACCGCTTCTACTTCTTCAATCGGCGCAAGTCCTGGAAAAATAAACAGTGAAGACGCCTTGAATCCTGATGAGATATTGCCCAAGCTTGTGCGCGCATTTGCCATAGACAGTCTGCATGTTCGTTTGAAATTTAATGAGCCTTTAGATAGTGTTACAGCATCAAATCCTTTACAATATTCAATAAGCGATGGAATCGGAAGGGCGATAAATGCAACTCCGATTCCACCGTTGTTTAATCAAATTAACCTCACCTTACCAAACCCAATTTTGAAAAATAAAATTTATGTAATTAAAGTCGAAGGCATTAAAGATTGTGTTGGAAATGAAATAGGCATGAGTAATTCAATAAGGATTGGTTTAACAGAACAAGCCGATAGTTTTGATGTTGTAATAAATGAAATTTTGTTTAATCCCAAAAGCGATGGAGTTGATTATGTAGAATTATATAATCGAAGTAATAAAATCATTAACTTAAAAAACTTGTTTATTTCAAATTTGAATGCATTAAATGAAATAGACAATATCAGTCCAATTACGACAGAAGATATTTTATTTTTTCCAAAAGATTATTTTACAATAACTGAAAATAGAGCAGCAATAAAACGAGGATATCTAACTACAAATCCAGAAGGAATTTTACAAGTAAATGCATTGCCTTCATTTAACGATGATGAAGGAAATATAATTGTATTAAATGAGCAAGGTGAAAAATTAGACCATTTGAAGTATAATGAAGACTGGCATTTTAAATTGATTGAAAATAGAGAAGGCATATCATTGGAACGAATAGATTACAACCATAAAACCCAGGCAGAAAACAATTGGCATAGCGCTGCATCATCTGCTGGATATGGAACCCCAGGGTATAAAAATTCTCAAAATATTTCAGGCGAAAATTTAAATCAAGAAGTCAAAATAATACCAGAAGTGATTACGCCAAACAATGATGGAAACGATGATATTGCTTCGATACAATACTCATTTTCGGAGCCGGGAAATGTAGCAACCATTATCATTTTTGATGCTGCAGGTAGAAAAATAAAAACACTTCAACGATCAATAATTTGCGGAATAAAAGGCAGTTTTAATTGGAATGGATTAGACGATCAAAATAAAAAAATACCAGCAGGAATTTACGTGGTGTATTTTGAGATATTTAATTTGAAAGGAAGAGTTAGAAAGTTTAAGAAGGTGGTGGTGGTCAATTAAGGTTTGTGAGGTTTGGTTCAAAATGTTCAATACGTTCAATGAGTTCAAAAGGTTGGGAGATTCGTCTGTCGATGTTGGTGTTTTCATCAATCATCAAAGAAGAAAATTTTGTGTTTGGTGTTAAGTGCCCAATGTATCCGATATTCACTTCCTCATTTATTATTTATTATTTGTTATTCCTTATTTGTTATTTCTAAATGTTCAAAACGAAACGAAATCCAATCCGGCATCCTCACTTCACCATCATTATCATTGGCTGTAAAAAATAGCAGAACAACGTTATTAAAATGATGCAAATAATATTTAACACAAATCCTGTTTTTATCATGTCTTTGATGTGAATATGTCCGCTGGCAAATACAATGGCGTTGGGAGGTGTACCCATCGGAAGCATACTTGCACAGCTTGCGCCTAAGGTCATGGGAATGCCTAACATCAGTGGATCTAAATGCAAAGAAATGGCAAGCGCAGATATTACCGGTGCCATTACGATTACTTGTGCTACATTACTCATTACTTCACTTAAAAATACAGATGCTGTTGTAACAATTAAAATCATAAAAAATGTATTGCCCGTAGAATACGATGCTAAAAAAACACCGAATTTATCCATTAGCTTTGCATCTTCCAATGCCTTTGCCAAAGCAATTCCACCGCCAAATAACAACAAAATACCCCAGGCCATTTTTGTGGTATCAGACCATTCCAACAAGGGAATTTTTTTATCGTCGACCTTTACACCAGAAGGAATAATAAACAAAATAATTGCAGCGCTTATGGCAATAATGGTATCATCCAATACTACAATTTGTTGGACAGCATTAATGACATCTTTTAGAATCCAAGCCAACACCGTTGTTGAAAAAACTATCGTGGTTCTGATTTCAGGCGTTGATAATTTTCCCATTTTTTTAATCTCTTCTCCAATAAATAATTTGCCTGCTTCGTTGTGCTTAATGTGATTGGGATACAGCCATTTTACCATCACCCAATACAACATCAAAAGCAATGCAATCGTAAGCGGAGTAAATACGAGCATCCAATCGATAAATCCGATGCTATAATTAAATTTATCAGAGATGTAGTTTACATAAGCAACATTGGGAGGTGTTCCAATGATTGTACCCAAAGCAAAATTTGATGCATAGGCAATAGACAACATCAATACCAAAGAAAAGTTTTTAATGTTTTTTTCTGATGTTTGATTTATGCCCACTACATGAATAACAGACATCGCTATTGGAAACATCATCATTGTTGTTGCTGTATTACTCAACCACATGCTTAGAAAACCAGTTGCCAAAATAAAACCCAATATTATTCGATTTCCATTAGTAC
>CANKLV010000215.1 GCA_947483415.1 Chitinophagaceae bacterium | reverse complement strand
GCTGTTGAAACCGTAATCAAATGCCCAATTTGTATGTACACATTATTTGTAGAGGTTGGCAATACAGTTGCCGCAGTCCAAGCATTAACGCCAGTTCTCACTTGCCATGTTGCAAGTGTATGCCAGCTTCCAGATGCAGCAGTTCGATAATCTCCTACAGTTGCAACTTGCGCTTCCGCATTAAAAAAGCACACTAAAATCAAAGTAACGATGAGTAAAAATTTTTTCATGTGGTCGATACTTTTATTTGGGGTTTAGTTTTTTATAAGATTTATTGCTTTCGGTAAGGGTTGCGGTTAAATACAAATTAAAGTTTCACGATTTTTATTGCAAATCATAAAATATTAGTTTATTGCGTAATCTAAAATTTACTTTTCAATATTATTTTACCGGATATGGGATATGATTTCTAATTTTTTAAAAAGAACCTTTAAAACCATCTAAAGAATTTCAACTTATGTTGATTTTTATTCAATTTAAATTATTGGCATCGTTGCCGGAAAGGGTTTTGCTCTCATTTAAAGTTAGATTTAACTTTTTACAATTCTAAATTTTAGATAAAATACTTTACCATTTTTTCTAAAAAAAATTAAAGGACAACCGTTTTGTTTAACGAATGTCCTTTAAAGTATAGATGCTATGAAACAACCGCTTTGTATTTTGGTACCAATGATTTCATAATTACCCAAGCCAATAAATATGCAATGGCACAGAAAGTAAACATGATGGTATATCCGGTTTCGATATGTCCCAGTGCTTTATATTTATCAAATAGTGCACCACCTGTTTTTGTTACAATCACACCGCCTAATCCTCCAGCCATACCACCTATCCCAACAACAGAAGCAATTGATTTTTTAGGAAACATATCTGAAACAGTGGTAAACAAATTAGCACTCCAAGCCTGATGCGCTGAAGCTGCTACACCAATCAACAATACAGGCATCCAAAAACTGATGCCTCCTAAAGGCTGAGCCAAAAGAACAACCAATGGAACTATCGCAATTAACAACATCGCTTTCATTCTTCCGTCGTAAGGCGTATACCCTTTTTTTATAAAATAAATTGGAAACCATCCACCACCAATACTGCCAAACATTGTTAAGCTGTACAAAACAGTTAATGGCAATATTATTTGCGTACCCGTCATGTGATATTGATCTTTTAAATAGGCAGGCAACCAAAATAAAAAGAACCACCAAACGCCATCGGTTAAAAATTTACCTACCGCAAATGCCCATGTTTGTTTATACCCTAATAATTTAACCCAAGATAATTCTTCAGTGTTTATTGTTGAATTTTCACTATCTGATTCTATATTATCACTATTGATGTAATTGAATTCTTCTTTTGAAAGTCGTTTTTGATTTTCAGGTTTTTCATAAAATATGAACCAAAAAATCAACCACAAAAAACCTATACTTCCGATAATAAAAAACGCAGCTTCCCAACCCCAGTTGGTTGCAATCCATGGAACAGTTAGCGGTGCTAAAATTGCACCTACATTGGTTCCTGAGTTAAAAATTCCGGTGGCAAAAGCCCTTTCTTTTTTGGGGAAATATTCAGCTGTTGCTTTAATAGCTGCAGGAAAATTACCAGATTCACCAAATCCAAGAATTGCTCTTGAAACCATAAATCCTAAAATAGAAATCGGAACTGCCGCAACACCAAACCATCCTAATATAGCCATAAATCCAGTGCCAATTGGAATAGCAAATCCATGAATTGCAGCACCTACAGACCAAATTATAATTGCCCATGCAAAACCCCATTTTGTACCGAGCTTGTCAATTATTCTGCCGGCAAACAACATCGAAATGGCATAACTAAATTGGAAAACAGATGCAATGTTTGCGTAATCACTATTTGTCCAACCAAATTCCTCTTCTAATGTTGGCTTTAATAAACTCAACACTTGTCTATCTAGATAATTTACAGTTGTGGCAAAAAACAAAAGCGAACAAATCGTCCACCTATATTTTCCAATTTTTGAAGTATCCATTTTATTTGGTTTTTATCGTTTGTAAAAGTGCCAACACTTGCTTTGTTGCTGATTCTATTTCTGTGTAATTTTTTTCTTCCATCAATTTTTTGCTAATCAGCTTACTTCCCATGCCTACTGCACAAACGCCCGCTTTGAACCAACTTTCGATGCTTTCTTTTGTAGTGTCTACACCACCTGTAGGCATGAACAACAATTTAGGAAATATTTCTTTTATTGAACTTAAAAATTCAGGACCCAGCATATTACCTGGGAATAATTTAATAAAACTAACGCCCGCATTTTCAGCAGCGATAATTTCTGTTGGCGTCATACAACCCGGCGCATACAGCATACCGATAGTGTTTGCTTTTTCGGCAACTTCTTTTACAAAACCAGGACTCACCAAAAAGTCTGCACCCGCAGCAATATAATCTTCTGCTTGTTGTAGATTCTTTATCGTTCCTACGCCAAGTAACATTTCGGGCATTTCTGCATTTCTAACTTCAACCATTTTTTTGAAATTATGTAATGCTGCTTCACCACGATTGGTGTATTCAACGGCTTTCACGCCCGCTTTATAAATAGCACGTAAAATTTCAACGCTTACCGTTTCATCTGCATTGAAATATAATGGCAATATGCCTTGATTGATTATTGCTTCTGTAGCTTTTTGTTTCATATAGAAAAATGTTTGTTAGCCCCCTAAGTCCCCCAAGGGGGAGTTTGATTAATTGTTTGTTGTTTAGTTTCGCGCAAAGTTCGCAAAGGTGCAAAAAACGCAAATGGAGAATACTTTTAAATTCCTATAAGTGTTGAAAATTTTCAACCCCTCCAATCCTCCAACCTCTTAAACCTCTTAAACGTCTTGAACGTCTTAAACCTATTTCCTCACCTTTATCACCAATTTCTTAATCATTTCATTTTCTTTTCCAATCATTGGTGCATGCACATCTTCAGGAAAAAATATGGCAAATTGGCCATCGGTTAAATCAAAAAATGTATCTGGTTTGTCGTTATAGAAAAGCACATCTTTTTCTTCATTATATTCGCCATTTGGTGTAACACATTTTTCACGTGGCTTCCATCCAATGGTTTCATGTCCATGAATACAAAGTTGAATGTCGATATTTTTATTATGACATTCAAATTTAGACAAACTTATTTCCGCAG
>CANKLV010000214.1 GCA_947483415.1 Chitinophagaceae bacterium | reverse complement strand
TGAAACAAGATTTTTTATTGTTTGAAATTGTTTTTCAACGCCTTTATCTCCTTTTATCTTTATTCCAAATTGCGCCGGGATAATAGGTAAATCTTCTAATTTCCAATATTTCCAATTAGGATTGTAATCCTCAGGATCTTTTAATGAGCAGAGGTGTCCAAAGGTCCAGGTTACACAATAACCGTTGCCTTCAAAATACCCATCGTGTCGTATTTTTGCGCCTAAAATCCCTGCTAAATCTTTAGCAACACTCGGTTTTTCGGCGATACAAAGTTTCATGAGTTAGCTAAATAATGAGAATATAAAAATAGGGTTTATTACTTAACTTTAGTTTTTAGTATCTGCCTTTTTATATTCTTCTAAACCTTTTTCTAGCCAGGCTTTGAAATCAGTAGCATTGCCATGGTGTTCGTAGTCTGCCGACCCAATGTCTAAATCTTCATTCTGCGGTCCTAATAAACGGTAATAAGGCTGTGTATTACTTTTGTATCGAGTAGTTTGCAAATAACTCCATTTGTGGCCTATTTGAGTGATTTTCATTTTTTTACCCGGTGCATATTCCAATTCTTTGTGTTCGGAAGTAGGAAGGGCTGTTTTTTCATCAACATATAATGATACAATAACCATTTTATCACGAAGTATTTCAAGGATTCCCGGCTCACCCCAAACCTTTTCCTCCATTTTTCGACAGTTGACACATGCATGACCTGTAAAATCAACAAAAAGAGGTTTTTGTACTTCTTTTGCATACGCCTCAGCTTTTTCTAGATCATGAAATACCATGATGTTTTGAGGTCCGAGGTGCATGTCCTTATTTTCGGAATGAGAATTCGTATTTTCTGAAGATTTAATTCCACTTGGAGATTCGCTATAAGAAAGTGGTGGAGGAAAGCCACTGATTAATTTTAGAGGAGCGCCCCACATACCTGGAATTAAGTAGATGACAAACACTAAACAGGTACTGGCTAATAAAGTCCTAAATACGGATAGTTTTTCAGTTGGGCTATCATGGGGGAGTCGAATAAAACCAAAAAGATATATCGTTAATACAGCAAATAATCCAATCCAAATCGCTAAGAATAATTCCCTTTCCAAGAAATGACCTTGCACCACTAAATCTGCATTTGAAAGAAATTTGAAAGCAAGAGCCAACTCTAAAAACCCTAAAAATACTTTAACAGTATTTAACCAACCACCAGATTTAGGAAGTGCATTCATCCATCCTGGAAAAGCAGCAAATAAAGTAAATGGAATAGCCAAAGCCAATGAAAAACCAAACATTCCGACAAATGGTGCTATGCCGCCAATTGTTGCTGATTCTACTAATAAGGTTCCAACTATTGGTCCTGTACAAGAAAAAGAAACCAATGCGAGAGCAAGCGCCATAAAAAAGATTCCAATAAATCCTCCTTTATCTGATGCTTTATCCGCTTTATTTAGCCAAGAGTTGGGCAACATGATTTCAAAAGCTCCTAAAAATGAAATCGCAAATACGACCAGTAATACAAAGAAAAGCAAGTTAAACCAAACATTTGTAGATAGTGCATTTAATGCTGAAGGGCCAAAGATTGTAGTTACAATTGTACCTAAAAGAACATAAATCGCAATAATTGAAATGCCGTATAACAAGGCGTTTTTAATTCCATCAGCCTTTGATTTACTTTTTTTTGTGAAAAAACTAACGGTCATTGGAATCATTGGAAAAACACAAGGGGTAAGCAATGCAGCAAAGCCACTCAAGAATGAAATAATGAAAATTAGAAACATTGATTTAGAAGGTTTGCTAGGAGCCTTTTTAATATTCTTATCTGCAGGATCATTATTTACAACATTGTTTTTAGTAATTTGACTTCCTGTATCCTTTTCCATTTTTACAACACTATCACTTTTAATTGCTTCACATCCTTTAGCATTTAATGAAAAAGTATATTCGTGGGGCATTAAACATTTTCCTGCTTCATCACATACTTGAAATGAAAAGACACCGGAGACTTTAAAATCATTGTTGGAATTAATTAAAACTCTTCGTTTCATAGTTAGTGAACCCTTGTGGTAACTTTGCATATCACCCAAATCTTCGTCTATGTATTGTATCGGCTTAGGTTCTATTGTTTCTTTAACAGTAAGTTTATTCGTCTTACTGACTTTTAACTCACTTGGAATAGCGTATGAATCTTTGGGAAGTTTGTATGAATTGATATGCCAACCTGGAATTATTGTGATTTTCGCTACAACAAAAGCTTCACATTCTTTTTGTTCAAGTGAAAAATTAACTTTTACTACATCTTCATGATTGATGATTTGAGAAAACAAAAAATTTAGTTGCAGTAAAAAAAGAATCAAGCCAAGGTATTTTTTCATGTAATTTTAGTTTATAGTTAGTGTAAACGGCACTTCAATAGGAGGTAGGCATTGTGTATCGTCGCATACCATGTATTGAACGCTTCCTTTTATTCGATTTGTATTTTTTAGTTTTATTTTTTGATATGCTAAGTAGGAATGTTCGAAAAGATACACTTTTGAATCAAAATTAACGTCAAAAATCTCGTGTGGCTCAATTTTTTCCTCGCATTTTCCAATTAGTTTTAAGCCATTTTTTTTATTTATGCTAACAGTCACAGGAATTGGCCCAGAATTAGCTGGTGTTTTTTGAGAATAAAGGTGCCAACCTTCGTCAATAGTTCCATTAATAAGAATGTTTGAGTTGACATTATCGTAGGTAAAGCTCCAAGTTACATGGTTTTGGGCAATCAAAAGAGAAGTGCATTGTAGAAAAAAGAAAAAAAGAATAAAACGCATTGTTTCTATATAGAGTATGTAGTTGAAATGATAATACGAATTTACACAAAAAAACTTTTTAAGATAAGATAAACAGTTGTTACTTTACTCTTAAAGAATTTTCTACCAATCCATTCTTGCTTTTGCACTAACAGCTTGAGTTGCAAAATCCCCTGAATCAAAGAGTAATTTCCCTGCAATTGCAATCATTGCTGCATTGTCTGTACAGTATTCAAATTTAGGTATGTAAACTTTCCAATTGTCCATTTTTTTTTCATTTAATGATTTTCTGAGCTCACTATTTGCTGACACACCACCAGCTAAAGCAACGTGATTAACTCCAGTTTGTTGAACTGCTTGTTCAAGTTTTTGCATAAGAATAGTCACTATCGATTTTTG
>CANKLV010000213.1 GCA_947483415.1 Chitinophagaceae bacterium | reverse complement strand
TTCCGAGATTTCTGGCATTCATCGATTGCTAAATAAAGAATCTAATCGTTTGACCTCAGTTCAAGAAATGCTTTTGCGCTTTGGTGTTGTAAGTAATGTTGAAAATGACACGATTTTTATTCACGGAACGGGAAAAGTAAAAGCTGCAGAAGTAGACTCATACAATGACCATAGAATTGTTATGGCCGCTGCAATTGCAGCAACAATTTCTGATGGACCAATCTGCATTCTAAACGCTGAAGCCATTCAGAAATCCTACCCAACATTTTTTGCTAAAATTTTAGCGTGATACTTGTTTTTTGTTCAGCTCTATATATGAAAAGAAATCTATGTCGAGATTCTTTAAGCGTTTTTCTACACCCTCACGCTTTTCTTTCGGTAAATTTTTTACTTTTAAGAGTAGCGAATAATAATAACGAACTTTACTAGTGTCTCGGGGTTCTATAAGCACATCGTAGGTGCTCGCCATGCTCTCTAATATAAAGTCCCTATTTTTGTAATTAGGAAAACTGAGTAATAAAGTGTCGCCATATGCAAGTGCTTTCTCTTCCGCATTCAATTCTGAAAATTTCATATGCATTTTAAACAAACAATCTGCTGCATAGTCATCCTTTGGGAATGCAGTATAATAAGCTGTTAAACGATTAATTAATTCAATACTTGTCAAGTTTGGAAGAGGTTCACTTGATTCTTTTTGCAGAGCTGAGATTGAATCTTCCATTTCTGTAATCTTGTTTTTTAGCGCTTCACGGCTTTTCTCATCAACTTTAGGGTTGTTTCCGCAACTGTATAAAAGCAAACAAACACAACTTAATACGATTGTAATTTTTCTCATAGTAATTTTGATTTTTTAGTTTCAGGAAAACGCATTTTATAATCTATTTCAATGTTTCCACTTGTTATATTTTGTAGTCTTTTTGTAAGCATTTTTCTTTTTAACGGTGGAAGATGATCTGTAAATAAGACTCCTTCGATATGGTCGTATTCGTGTTGAATGATTCTTGCAGCATAACCATCGTAGTGCTCTTCGTGAAACTTCCAGTTTTCATCGTAGTAACTTATTAATAGCTTTTCATGCCGAATAACATTTTCCCGGATTTTTGGAATGGACAAGCATCCTTCTTGAAAAGCCCATTTTTCGCCACTTTCTTCTTCGATAATTGGATTTATAAAGACTTTCTTAAAATCTTCAATGCCAATTGCTTTTGGATCAAGTTCTTCGCCTTCTTCATTTGCAAAAGGTGAACCATCAATAATAAAAAGACGGATGCTTTTTCCGATTTGTGGTGCTGCTAATCCAACTCCTTTTGCTTTATACATCGTTTCGAACATATCAGCAATTAAGGTTTTTAAATTCGGATCATTTTCTGCAAGTTCCTCCGTTTCTTTTTTTAAAACGGGATCACCATAAGCTACAATTGGTAATATCATTCAATCAAATTATTCTACAAAAATAAGAATTTGTTTTTTTAGCTAAGCGCAAACTATGGTTTTATTAATTATTTTTCAGTCGATTTCAAATATTCCTGAAGAATTATTGCTGCACTGATTTTATCCACTAATCCTTTGTTCCTCTGTTGTTTCTTTTTCCCAATTTGATGAATAGCTTCCATTGCCTGAGAAGAAGTATAACGTTCATCTTGCAGATATACTGGTATTAATGGAAATTGCTTTTCCAATGCTTCCTTCAACAATCTTACATTTTCGCTGATATGTGTATCTGTTCCATCTAAACGAAGAGGATATCCAAGAACAAGCACCTCAATTTTTAATTTTGGAATTGTTTCGATTAAATAGCTCATAAGTTGAATCGACATAACAAAAGTATGCGGCACTGCAAGTATTCCTAAATCATCAGTAATGGCAATTCCTGTTCTTTTTAACCCAAAATCAATTCCTAATATTTTTGGCATTTTCAAAGATAATTAGAATTTATGTTTTTGAACTAAAGTACTAGCAATGTTTATTTTAAAAACTTTTTAGTGAAAAATAGTTTCCATTAAGACTTTATACCTATCTTCGCGCCGTGGAAGAGAAAAAAATAGAGATTTTAACACGTGCATCTGGTGTCATTTTAAGACACGGCGTGCGAAGTGTTACCATGGACGACATCACATCGGAATTAGGGATTTCTAAGAAAACACTTTATCAGTATTTTACAGATAAAGATTCTTTAATTAACGCAATCATCGATTTAAAGTTGGGAAACGATAGAGCAATTTGTCTTTCTAGCATTGAAAATACAGAAAATGCTATAGATGCTTTATTCCTAATTAGCAAGTCTATTTGTGAAAATGTAGCAGCTGTAAACCCCACAGTTTTTTATGATTTAAGAAAACATTATCCAGGTGCTTGGCAAAAAGTGTGTGACCACAAAATGACTTTCGTTTATGATATGATTTTGAACAATATTCAAAGAGGAATTAAGGAAGGAATTTATCGTGAAAACATGAATCCAGAAGTAGTTGCAAGGTTGTTTGTTGCTTATGGCGATGTGATCATGTCTGGTGAGATTTTTCCATGGCCTGAATTTCACTACGACCAAGTATATTTTGAAACTACGAGCTTTCACATCTACGGAATGTCAAATAAAAAAGGAATTGAGTATTTAAATAAAAGAGAATTAAATGAATAAGTTGCTATGTTTTTTGTTGTTGATTTCATCAACAATTTTTGGTCAGAATAACATGTCCTATAGTTTATTAGAAGCACAAGATTTTGCATTAAAGAATCACTTAAGTATAAAAAATAGTGCGCTAGCAATTGAGAAGTCTGAAGAACAAAAAAAAGAATACCTGGCAATTGGTTTGCCACAAGTATCAGCAAATAGCGGTTTTAATAATTTTATAAATTTACCTGTTCAAGTTGTATCTGCTAAGTTTTTTAATCCAAATGCAACTGAAGGTGAGGTAGTTAGTTTTAAAGGTGGAACTGATTACAGTCTTTTAGGAAATATTCAAGTAAATCAACTATTATTCAACGGATCCTATTTTGTTGCCTTATCTGCTTCAAGGGTGTTAATAGAAATGCAAAAGACCTTAGATCTTCAAACAAAGGAAGATGTTGTATTTAATGTTAGTCAAGCCTATCACCTTGCTGCTGTAGCAAAAGAAAATTTGATTTTTGTTGATTCAATGCTTTTATTATCTGAAAAATTACTTGAAAAACAAAAAAGTTTTTTTGAAGTAG
>CANKLV010000212.1 GCA_947483415.1 Chitinophagaceae bacterium | reverse complement strand
TTTTCCCCTACTTTGAGATAGTTTACAATCCTTTTAGCCACGGCACCAGCAATTTGTTTTACCAGTATTGATTTCTCTCCTTTTCTTAAAACAACAGAATGACGCTCATTTTCGGTAGAAGATTTTGGATTCCAAGCAACAAGGTATTTTCCTTTATGATACTGATTATATAATACTTCGCCGCTTATCGGGTTTCTGTTTACGTGCACATTTGCAGGGCTCATAAAAATAGAAACTTGCAACACTTTTGATTTAAAATATTCTTCATCAAAAACTTCTTCCATCACTACAACTTTCCCATCACAGGGCGAAACCACCGCATTTTCGTCAATGGTAAGTTTACGATTTGGGATTCTGAAAAAAGAAACAATAAATAGCCAAAATACCAATGACAATGATAAAAGTGACATTGAAATCCAGCAATATTCAGCACATAAAAATTTAAATGCTACAATATTGATCAAAGCAAGTAAAGCACCTACTACAAAAATTGTTCTATACCCTTCGCGATGTACGGTCATAATAAAAAATTTAGCTGCAAATGTAATGAATCAGCGTTTATACCGAATGAATATCTGTAATGGTCCAATAAAATTATTCCAAACAGCTATTAAATCGGCATTATACCAGAAAATTTTGGAATATTTTATAACTCAATTTGGTATAAGTTATTTTATAAAAAAGTGAATATATCCCCAAACAAAAGGCGTTGCAATTAATAATGAATCAAATCGATCTAAAAAACCACCATGTCCTGGCATAAAATTTCCACTGTCTTTAATGTTTGCCTTACGTTTCAATTTGCTTTCAATCAAATCGCCAATGGTACCAAACACGGCACACAATGTGGCAATCGATATCCAATGGATAAAATGTATTTTTTGTGCAATAGGAATGAATTTTCCCAACAAAGCGATGATGATTATACATAATATAGCCCCACCAATTGTGCCTTCCCAAGTTTTTTTGGGAGATATTTTTGAAAAAGGTGTTTTGCCAATAAACGAACCTACCAAATAAGCCGAGGTATCATTTATCCAAATTGAAAATAAAATGGCACATGGCCATAAAGGCGAATAGTTAGTGTTTGATTCAATTCCATTTGAGCCCAAATCCAACATTAAAATGATGGGGATAATGATATAAAAAAAGGCAATGGGTAAATATAAAAAATATTTTTGGGGATGTATGATTTTTACAATTTTGCTGAATTCAAATAAGCAGCCAAACATAATTAATGTAAACAGCGCAAGAAATAAATATACATGAACAAATAACCCAGCAAACATGACCATTACAAAAATAATGGCTGTTAAGGAACGCGTTTTGAAAGTTTGAATGTTAAGCGACAATGTTTTTATGTCAAAAGTAAGCAAGTTGATTCAATCAGATTAAATAAGCAATAATATTTCGTGGTTTTCAAGTTGTTGTAAATTCTATTTTTTTTGCTATAACTGTTTAAAGATTAAATTTTCTATTTTTACGCAAATTATAATTTCAAATGGCATTAAAACACCACACTGATAGTGATTTGAGAATCAGTCAACAAGTTGAGAATTCAGAAAATTATGTATTGGCATTTATAAACGAAACCAATAAAATAGTTTCAGGATTAAATGTGCTTGAGATTGGTTGTGGAGAAGGCGGTGTGCTAAAACCTTTTATTGACAGAGGTTGCCAATGCGTTGGGGTTGATCTAGATGATGTTAGAATTGATATTGCAAATGATATTTTTAAAAATGAAGTAACCGCTGGAAAAGCAATTTTTATTACGAAGAATGTTTACGATTCAGATTTTGTAGAAAAATATAGTAGCTATTTCGATTTGATCATTTTAAAAGATACGATAGAACATGTTCCTAATCAGGAAAATTTCATACCTCATTTAAAAAATCTATTGGCACCGAGCGGACAAATTTTCTTTGGGTTTCCACCATGGCAAATGCCATTTGGCGGTCATCAACAGGTTTGTTTGAAAAAGGTATCAAGCGTAATTCCTTACTATCATTTGTTGCCAACGGGCATTTATAAAATGTTATTAAAGCTATTTGGTGAACCCAAAAGCAAAATCGATGAATTGATAGAAATAAAAGAAACCGGTATTTCAATTGAGCGTTTTGAGCGCATCGTTAAGAAAAGCGGCTACAGCATAATAAACAAAACTCATTTTTTATTCAACCCCATTTATAAATATAAGTTTGGATTAAATCCACGCAAGCAATTGGGTTTTATTACTCACTTGCCGTATCTCAGAAATTTTTTAACCACTTGTGTGTATTATACCATTGGGTAAATTAATTTTCTACAATTCGAAGCTTTGCATAATTGAGCATGATTTTCTTTTCGCCGTTGATATCAAATAATATTGTGGCGATTGGATTATGTGATGCGCCTTCTAATTTTTCTATTTTTCCAAAGCCGAATTTTTGATGTTCTATTCGAAGGCCTGCTTGTAAATCTGCGGTTTCGCTCGCAACAAAATTTGCTGATGGTACATGCTCTTTTGTTTGTGGCCTTGCAAGTGGAATATTAATGATGGTTTTAGTAGCTGGTGCTGCATTATTGGTTGTACTGCTAAATCCTCTCCGCATTCTTTCAGCAGCAGATGATTGTCCCCACGAACTTGCAGCATTATTTCTAGATGCATTTCCTGCATAACTTTTATCTAAAAATGTCGGGTCAATTTCTTCTAGAAATCTACTGGGTTCGTTTTGCTGCAACTGCCCAAAACGGTATCGCGCATTAGAATACGTTAGATGTAGTTTTGATTTGGCACGTGTTATGGCTACATAAAATAATCTTCTTTCTTCTTCTAATTCCTCTCTGGTGTTGATGCTCATGGCACTTGGGAAAAGGGTTTCTTCTAATCCACCGACAAATACTACTGGAAATTCAAGACCTTTTGCGGCATGTATCGTCATTAATTTTACGGCATCTACGTTTTCTTTGTTGTCTTCGGTATCGGTAAGTAATGCAATTTGTTGTAAATAGCTACCCAAACTTTTATCGCCAACCTCGCCATCTTCAATATTCATCGGAGTTTCGGTAAATTCTTTGATGGAGTTTAATAATTCCTGTACGTTTTCATAGCGCGCTAAACCTTCGGTAGTTTTATCGTTAAATAATTCTTTAACGATGTTTGTACTTTTTCCAATGATTACAGAAAGGTCGTAAGCGTTCTTTTTAACAAGCTCGCTTTGAAACATTT
>CANKLV010000211.1 GCA_947483415.1 Chitinophagaceae bacterium | reverse complement strand
ATGCCCATTCCAAAAGCAAAGCCGGTATATTTTTTACTATCGATACCACAGTTATCAAGCACAGAAGGGTGCACCATTCCACAACCTAAAATTTCTACCCAGCCGGTTCTTTTGCAAACACTACAACCTTCGCCACCACAAATCAAACAACTGATGTCCATTTCGGCACTTGGTTCGGTAAATGGAAAATATGAAGGACGGAAACGAACCTTTACATTTTCGCCAAACATCTCTTTTACAAAGAAATAAAGGGTTTGCTTAAGATCGGCAAAAGATACATTTTCAGCAATGTATAAACCTTCCACCTGGTTGAAAAAGCAATGCGCTCTTGCGCTGATGGTTTCGTTTCTGTACACCCTGCCCGGACAAATAATTCTCAAAGGCAATTCGCCTTTTTCCATCGCTCTAATTTGCGCACTGCTCGTATGTGTACGCAAAAGCCAATCTGGGTTTTGGCTGATATAAAAAGTGTCCTGCATATCTCGTGCAGGATGATTTTCGGGTAGATTTAATGCGGTAAAATTATGCCAATCGTCTTCAATTTCTGGTCCTTCTGCAACTGAGAAACCCAAGCGTTGAAAAATAGAAATGATTTTATTATGTACAATACTGATGGGATGACGGGCTCCTAAATTTATTGGTTGACCAGGCAAACTTAAATCCATGTTAAAATCTATCTGATCTGCTTTGGATTCAACTGCATTAGAAAATTTTTCAAATGCCGCTTCTGTAAATATCTTGAATTCATTCAAAAGTTGTCCGGCATCTTTTTTTTGTTCAACAGGCACGTTTTTCATTTCGCCCATAATGGCTTTAACAATACCCTTTGTGCCTAAATATTTTATTCGAAATGCTTCAAGCTCTTCTTTATTGGTAACAACTGAAGATTCGATTTCCTTTTTATTTTGCTCAATTTGAGTCATTAAATCGTTCATGCGGCAAAGGTAATGGGCATTTTTTAAAATGTACAATTGATTTTTTGAATTATTTTTTTCTATAACTTTAAGAAAAAATAAAACTATGTCACTATTCAAATCTGGAAATCCTACACTTGCTGAAAATAAATTCAGAAGTACAACAATCACTACAATTACCGACGAAAATGCAATGACCATCAAGGGTACATTGAATAAATTTGGCTTCATGTTGCTAATGCTAATGGGCTCGGCATTTTATTCTTGGAAAGAAGCCGATAATGCAGGCGCAAACGTAATGCCAATGATACTTGGCGGTGCTATTGGCGGATTGGTAATTGCCATCGTATTAATGTTTAAAAAAGAATGGGCCCCTTTTTTGGCTCCGCTTTACGCATTATTAGAAGGCTTATTTATAGGCGCTGTTTCTTCATTTTTTAATCAAGCATATCCTGGAATTGTAATGCAAGCTGTTGGCTTAACGTTTTCTGTTGGTATCGGCATGTATTTTCTTTATGCGATGCGCATCATCAGAGCAACTGAAAAGTTTAAATCTGTGTTAATAACCGCAACAGTAGGTATTGCTTTATTTTATTTTGCGATCATGATCTTAAGAATGTTTAGCGTAAATATCGATGAAACCATGCCTTTTGTAAATGGCGGCGGTATGTTTGGCATTGGATTTTCATTGGTTATTGTAGCCATTGCTGCATTGAATTTAATATTGGATTTCGATATGATTGAGCAAGGTGCCGAAATGGGCGCTCCAAAATATATGGAATGGTACGGCGCTTTCGGTTTAATGGTAACTTTTGTATGGTTATATCTGGAGATATTGAGGTTGTTATCGAAGTTTAGTAGTAGAAATTAAAAATTGTTTTTGGTTTGTTGTTTGAAGCCCCCATCCCCAACCCTTCCCCCGAAAAGGTGAAGGGAGTTAACCATTTTCCATAATTTGGCACCGATAAATAATAAATCAATGTAATTCCTTATTATTTATGTTACCCATTAATATAGATTTTTTACTAGCCCACGGTTTCAACCGTGGGTTTTTTGTCATTTTGTTTTCTCTTTGATAATCAGTGAAAACACCACCATCGGCAGACCTAAAATTCCCAACCTTTTGAATTCATTGTAAGGGTTGAAAATTTTCAACCCCTACAAACTTCACAAACCTCACAAACCTATTGTATTCTCAACTTTTTTCTGTTTATTTGAAGATTAAATTTTTATTATGAAAAAATCAATGTTTTTATTGTCCATGATTTGCGTTTCTGCAAACTTGTTTTCCCAAGCTAAACTTGTTGAAAAAGTAGTTAAAAAAGGAGATGAAATCATTATCCCTTACGAAAAATATGTTTTGCCTAATGGGTTAACCGTTGTATTGCATGAAGACCATAGTGATCCAATTGTGCATGTAGATGTTACCTATCATGTGGGTAGCGCAAGAGAAGAAATTGGTAAAAGCGGATTCGCACATTTCTTTGAACACATGCAATTTCAGGGAAGTGATAATGTTGGTGATGAACAACATTTTAAAATCATTACCGCTGCTGGTGGTACTTTAAATGGAAGCACCAATCAAGATAGAACCAATTATTATGAAACAGTACCAAGCAATCAAATCGAAAAAATGTTGTGGCTTGAAGCAGATAGAATGGGCTTTTTCTTAGATGCCGTTACTCAAAAAAAATTCGAAATTCAAAGAAGTACAGTTAAAAATGAACGCGGACAGAATTACGACAATCGCCCTTATGGATTGGTTAATGAATTTAGCAGTAAAAATTTATATCCTTATGGTCATCCTTATAGCTGGTTAACCATTGGTTATGTAGAAGATTTAAACAGGGTTGATGTAGCAGATTTGAAAAACTTTTTTTTAAGATGGTATGGTCCAAACAACGCTACGATTACCATTGGTGGAGATTTAAATCCTGCAGATGCATTGAAACTGGTGGAGAAATATTTTGGCAGTATTCCAAAATGTCCCCAAGTAGATAAAACAATTTTGCCTGCTGTAAAATTAAATACAAACAGGTATGTGTCTTATGTAGATAATTATGCAAAAGTGCCTTTATTGATGAAAACTTATCCAACAGTACCAAACTACGATAAAGACATGGCAGCATTAACTTGTTTGGCACAAATTATTGGCGTTGGTAAAACATCTATTTTATATCAAAATATGGTGAAAACGCAAATGGCTTTACAAGCAAGTGCTTCAAGCCGTTTGTCTGAATTGGCTGGTGAATTCTCCATTCAAATTGTGCCTTTACCAGGTAAGTCATTGACAATGATGGACAGTTTATTTAATGCTTCGTTGGT
>CANKLV010000210.1 GCA_947483415.1 Chitinophagaceae bacterium | reverse complement strand
TTGGATGTTATAAAATTCAATACTTGATTCATTTGTATAAGTTTAAAAGTTTAATTCGCTTCGCTGGTTTAATGGTTGTGTGAAATTTTCAAACTATTAAATCAACTGCTTTACTCTTTCGTTGGTAATTTCACCTTTGTTTGCAACGCAAGTTCCCATCACCAAATCATCTTCAAAATTGAGGTTTAAGTTTCCTTCTTTTGTAACGATAAGTTGCAAGAAATTCATGATGTTTTTTCCGTATAATTTACTTGCATCACTTGGCATTGAACCAGGCAATTTAGAGTTCCCAACAATAGAAACCCCATTAACCAAAACCGTTTCATCATTTTTTGTATAATCTGTATTTCCACCAGTAACTGCAGCCATGTCAATAATTACAGAACCATTTTTCATGGCGGCAATCATTTCTTTTGTAATTAAAATAGGTGCTTTTTTACCTGGAATTTGAGCGGTAGTAATTATTATATCTGCCTTAGCCACGCTTTCCGCGATTTTAGCTTTTTGTCTTTGTAAAAATTCTTCTGTTTGTTCTACGGCATAACCCCCAGCCTTAGACGCATCTGCAGCACCTTCTACCTCTACAAATTTTGCACCCAAACTCATTACCTCTTCTTTAACTGCCGGGCGGGTATCAAACACTTCAATAACTGCACCCAATCTTTTTCCAGTTGCGATAGCTTGTAAACCAGCAACACCAGCGCCAAGAATCAACATTTTGGCAGGGGCAATGCTACCAGCAGCAGTCATAAACATCGGAAAATACTTCGGATATAAATTAGCTGCCAACAATACCGCTTTATAACCAGCAATGTTTGCCTGACTACTCAACACGTCCATACTTTGAGCACGGGTAGTACGTGGCAACATGTCCATACTAAAAACGGTAACATTTTTTTTGGCCCAATCGTTTATCGTTCCAGCATTAATCAATGCCTGAAAAAAGCCAATGATTATTTTTCCAGAACAAGCTGCAGCATCTGCATCAGAAATGGGATTGATAGATAACACTACATCCGATTTTTGTAAAACCTCTGATCTTGATCCTACACTTGCACCTACTTCTACATATTTTTGATCCGTTGCAAATGACAAATCACCTGCACCAGTTTCAATAAGCATTTCCAGGTTCATTTTTTTTAGAACAGCAGCGTGTTCGGGTAAAAGTGAAGTTCGGGTTTCGAATGATGGTTCTTTAAGTATTCCAATTATCATAATAAAAATTAATTGGCTCGAAGGTAAGAAAATTTAAAACTGAATTGCAAAATGTTGCTTTTCTTTAAAATCTTTTCGGAAAAACACGATTCCAATAAAAAATAAATCAACTGACAACGTTACCGACTGATTATTTTTTATAAAATCCCAAGCGTTTTCCATTTCTTGGCTCCAATGAATATCGTCAAAAACAAGGACGGAATGTTCATTACAATGAGATAATATAGATTCAAAATAAGCAATCGTCGGTTTTTCGCGGTGATTGCCATCGATAAAGGCAAAATCAATGGGTATGTTTTTTTCAAGAAAAGGAGGTAATGTTTTTCCGAAATCTCCAGTTATCAACTCAACATTATTTATGCCTAATTTTTTAAAATTATTTGCTGCTACATTAGAAATCGAAGAAGCGCCTTCAAAAGTGTATAATTGAGCATCAAGATTCCCTTTGGCCAAATAAGCAGATGTAATGCCAAATGAAGTACCCAATTCAACGATGTTTTTGGGGCGAAAATATTTTACTAGTCTATGTAAAACCTGTGCGTATTTTGGCGACTTCAAAGATGAATTTGCAATCTTTGAAATTTTTCTCTTGTTTGATTTTATCACTGCTGAACCTGCACCGAAATCTTCCACTTCAATAAAATCATGATTGTTTTTAAGTGATTGTCTAATTGATTCAATCTCTTGAAAGCAAGGTTCATTTTTTCGATCATTGAGCACATGAATAATCAAATCAAAAACAAACGGAGAGTGCACCCCATGGCCGTTTTTATTGGATGCATTCAACCAATATGAAAGATATTTTTTTGCTATGGTAAAGGGGGGAAACAAGGCGTTTTTTGTTTGGGGATTGAGGTTTATTGTTTGGTATTTGGTGTTTGGTGTTTGGTGTTTGGCGTTTGGCGTTTGCTAGCATCAAGCATCTACAACTTTTCCCACAATTCGAATGTGTGATCAAAAAGATTTTTTTCATCTGATGTACAATCTTTGCTGGAAATCAATTCCCATTCATTGCTCATTTCAGGAAAAAAAGTATCTCCTTCAATTTCAGTATGCACTCTTGTTAAGTAAACACGATTGGAGATTGTCATGCTTTGTTTATAAATTTCTCCACCACCAATGATAAAGATTTCTTTAAAAGATAGTTCAGTAGCCAATTTCAACGCATCTTCCAAACTATGCGCAACGAGCACATTTTCGGATTGCCAATTTTCTTTTGAGGTAATTACAATATTCGTTCTTCCTGGCAATGGTTTATTTACCGATTCGAAAGTTTTTCTACCCATGATAACAACTCCACCCCATGTGGTATTTTTAAAAAATTTTAAATCATTGGGTAAATGCCATAGCAGTTGATTGTTTTTGCCAATGGCGTTATTGGTGGAAGCGGCTACGATTAGTGATATCATGGAACAAATTTAGTGTAAATTTTGTTTGGTGTTTGTTGTTTGGTGCAGCATCCTGTATCCAAAAAATAATCTCCCAACCCCAGCGGGGCGACATAATCATAATAAAAAACAGAGATAATCAAACAAAGCCACAGCGGGGCGACATAAAAAAACCGCACAAACTTTGAAAACCAATCCCCAAAATATGCGAAGATTGAGTTGAAACACAAAGCCACGATGATGCAAACTTACGAAGTATTTTTAAAACAAAAATGCTAATAATTGGGAAATACTTCCAACCTTTAAATCATTAAACAAGCGCAGCGCTTTAAACCTTACTAGACAGGAACACGAAGACGCAAAGACACGAACATTTTTTGACACAAAGATGTTAATAATTTGTCGATGCTCAAGCTCCCTTCTCCTTTAGGGGAAGGGTTGGGGATGGGGTTTTAAACTTCAAAAATGCAAACCGACGCGAATTTTTTTATGTCGCCCCGCTGGGGCTGTAATCAGTCAGCATCATCTTTTTAGTAGTATATCACCCCTCTGGGGTTGTGTAAACTCATCTTTCTGTGAATGCTATTTGTAAACTAATTACATGATTAATCAGTTAAACTGTAAACTTTTTTTAGGACGAGT
>CANKLV010000209.1 GCA_947483415.1 Chitinophagaceae bacterium | reverse complement strand
TTGAAACTTCGGATCATCAGCATTTACAAATCATACAACCAGGTATACATAACAAAAATCAAGGTCCAGATTTTTTGGAATCAAGAATTAAATTAAATAATACCTTATGGGTAGGCAGCATCGAAATTCACATCAATTCTGTTGATTGGGAATTGCATAAACATAGTGATGATGAACATTACAACAATGTTATCCTACATGTGGTCTGGAATTTTGATGAATCTATACATTTTCCATTTCCAACACTTTGTTTAAAACCCCTCGTTCCAAAAATGCTGCTTGCAAAATATAATCAGATTCATAAGTTAAGTACATTCATTCATTGCGAAAAAAATATTCATCAAGTAGAACCCATAATTTGGGAAAAATGGAAAGAGCGTTTGGTTGTGGAACGTTTGGAATCTAAATCGCTGTTGATGTACGATCTTTTAAAAAAAGCCAATGGAAACTGGGAAGAAATGAGTTATTGGGTTTTGGCA
The DNA here is from genome assembly GCA_947483415.1 of Chitinophagaceae bacterium. Taxonomy (GTDB): domain Bacteria; phylum Bacteroidota; class Bacteroidia; order Chitinophagales; family Chitinophagaceae; genus Ferruginibacter. Next base: position 2,766 of record CANKLV010000209.1, on the reverse strand, counting down.
AAATGTATGGGCGGAAAAATAAATGGAGAAGCGTTTGAACAAACGGCAATGTCTTTACCACTAAACATCTTAGTTCGGCACAAAGAATCTTTATTTCAATTAGAAGCATTGTTATTTGGACAAGCTGGGTTACTTACGCCAGATCATAAAGAAGAGTATCCCAAACAATTATTGAAAGAGTATTTGTATTTGAAAAAGAAACACAATCTGCGTCAACCCAAAATATTGATTCATTTTTTAAGAATGCGTCCAGCAAATTTTCCAACCATTAGATTGGCGCAATTGGCTTATTTTTTTCATCACCAAGATAAGATTTTATCGAAAATTATTTCATTAGACAACACAAATTCGCTGATACATTTGTTTACGATGCAAACGTCTGAATACTGGAATACACATTACCGGTTTAATGAAAAATCAGCATTTTCAAATAAAATTACAGGTGCTCAACATATAAATTTACTATTGATAAATGTTGGCGTAAATCTATTGTTTGCTTATGGCAATTACCATCAGTTTGAACGGCTTAAATCAACATCTATTGAATGGTTGTCACAAATGTGTTCTGAAAAAAATGAAATCACCAATGGGTTCATGCAATTGGGCATAAGTCACCAATCCGCATTCGATTCACAAGCTTTCATTCAATTGAAAACCAAATTTTGTGTTGAAAAAAAATGTTTGGAATGTGCTGTTGGAAATGCCATTTTTAGAAAAGACATAGAACTAACATCAAATCCAATTGTAATCAACGGAAATATCCATATCGGGATGTAAGCTTTTTTTAACTGGGCAACTAGCGCCAACAAGTTCCATGAGATTTTTTTCTTTTTCGCCTAATCCTTTATTCGGAATATGTAAGGTGATTTCAATTTTTCCGATTCTTCTTGGGTCGCTGATCATGTGCTTGGTTACGTCAACTTTTGTACCCGAAAGATCGATATCCATCGTTTCGGCTTTAATACCCATAGTAGTTATAATACAAGTGGCCAAAGAAACGCAAAGCATATCGGTAGGACTAAATCTTTCGCCTTTTCCTTTGTTATCTGTTGGTGCATCTGTTTCAATAATTGAACCACTTTGTACATGTGTGCAAGTACATCTTAAATGCCCTTCGTAAAGAATTGAAGCTGTCATATTTTAATAATTTAGTTGTAAAAAATAGAAATAAACAAAACGATCATAAAGTTGGGTATCCAAGTTTAGCAACATCGTTGTATTTTTACCTAAATTTACTTAAGTAAATACAAAACATGAAGCATTTATTTTTTTTAATGATAAGCATTGGGTTTTTTAATGTAGGATTTACCCAAGAGGTTTCCTCTGATAAAAAAACGCGTCGACAAGAGAAACAACAGAGAATTGATGCTATTGTAAAACAAGAAGAAGAGGGGGTGTTGAAGTTTAAAAAGCAATTTGTTGCTGGATTTAAATTGACAAATGATGGGGCAGGAGGTTTCTTAGAATTTGCAAAAGCACAAACAAAAACAAAGGGTTTGTTGTTTCAAATGGAATTTACAGAAAGGAAGCATGTAAAGGAAGAAAAATTGCAAAATCAAAATGGAGCATCATCTCCTGTGATTTATGGCAAAATAAATTATTTTTACCCGGTAAAAATAGGTGTGCAAAAACAATATTTATTAGGGAACAAAAGCAATAAAAACGGGGTGAGTGTCACCGCAAATTTCGGTGGAGGTTTTAGTTTGGGATTGTTAAGGCCTTATTTAGTAGAAGTAGATAAAGGAAATCGGGTGTATGAGTTTGTGGGATATAATTCTCCGGATAGCAATTATTTTTTAAATGGTCCAATAGTTGGCGGTCCGAGTTTGAGTAATGGTTGGAATAAATTAAAATTCATACCCGGAATATATTTAAAACAAGCCGTTCGTTTCGATTATGGCAAGTACAATGAATTGGTAAGTGCAGTTGAAATTGGGGCTACTGCTGAATATTATTTTAAGAAAGTACAGCAGATGATCAATGTAAAACAACATCAGTTTTTTTTAGGCGCTTATGTATCGTTGATTTTTGGAAGGAGAAAGTGATGCTTACTAATGGAGACTGGATTCTAGATTATGGATATCAGAGCGTTCCAAACACCAAACACCAAACACCAAACAATAAACAATAAACACCAAACAACAAACAACAAACAACAAACAATAAACACCAAACAATGTCTTGTGGAACCGTAATAGAAGAAAATGCATCTCCGTTAAAAAAACCAAATTGGCTTCGTGTTAAACTACCGATTGGGGAAGAATATAAACATGTTAGAAGCTTGGTGGACACCCATAAATTACATACCATTTGTGAAAGTGGCAATTGTCCAAACATGGGCGAATGTTGGGGAGAAGGTACAGCAACGTTTATGATTTTAGGAAATATCTGTACAAGAAGTTGTGGATTTTGTGCGGTAGCAACAGGCAGACCAGATGCAGTAGATTGGGATGAACCACAACGTGTGGCGGAAGCCATTCATTTGATGCGGGTTAAACATGCAGTAATTACTTCGGTGGATAGAGATGAGTTGAAAGATGCAGGTAGTATCATTTGGTACAATACGATTAAGGCAGTAAAAGCACTTAATCCGAACACTACTTTAGAAACATTAATACCAGATTTCAAATCGAATAAAGAACAGATACAACGCATTATAGATGCAGCCCCTGAAGTGGTTAGTCATAACATTGAAACTACAGAACGTCTTACCCGTCAAGTACGTATACAAGCTAAATATTGGCAAAGTATGGAAACACTGAAGAT
>CANKLV010000208.1 GCA_947483415.1 Chitinophagaceae bacterium | reverse complement strand
TATCCTGTGGAGATGAGTCCGCTTACAAAAAAACATCGCAGCAAACCCGGATTGGTAGAGCGTTTTGAGTTAATGGTAAATGGAAAAGAAATAGCAAACGCATATAGTGAGTTAAACGACCCTATTGAACAACGTGAGCGTTTTGAAGAGCAAGTAAAATTAATGGAGCGAGGCGACGATGAGGCGATGTTTATCGACCACGATTTTTTAAGAGCATTAGAATATGGCATGCCGCCTACAAGTGGAATCGGATTTGGAATAGATAGAATCTGTATGTTGTTAACCAATCAAAATAGCATTCAAGATGTGTTGTTCTTTCCAATGATGAGGCCGGAGAATAATGGGTAAAACGAGGTTTGAGATGTTTTTGAAGTTTTTGAAGTTCAAAAGGTTGGAGGGGAGTCGTCTGCCGATCAGAAAGTTTAAAGCCCTTCGCTGGTTTAATGGTTTAAGGGCAATCGACAATTTGCAATTACATCCACCCACAGTTGAAACCGTGGGCTATCGAAAATATCGAAAAATTGACGGTGTAAAATGTGGAAGAAAATCCACTTCCTTATTCCTTATTTTTAATTCCTTATTTGTTATTTCCAAAAAGCTAAATTGGAACGAAATACAACTTAGCATCCCGTAAAATTGTATTTTCTCTTCTCCCACGGTTGAAACCGTGGGCTATCAAAAATGTCGTAAAAATTGACGGTGTAAAATGTTGGAACGTGATTTCAACTTCCCCCTTGGGGGACTGAGGGGGCTTCCTCCTAAAACATCTCCTCCACCACCTTAAATCGATGATCGAAAATTCCTTTCAATTGTTTTTTTACAAATAGCGAATGTGCGATATCGCCTAAAAACCCGAGAGGTAATTTATAATGTACAATGTCTGTCATTTCAATGCCTTCGGTCACTTGCTTAAAATGATGTTGATGATGCCACATGGTATAAGGACCAAAACGTTGTTCATCTACAAAATATTTATTGTCCTCAACATGCGAAATTTCAGTCATCCAATATAATGGAATACCTAAAACTGGTTTTACGATGTATTCTATAATTTGACCCGGATACATTTTATCGCCATGATGTTTGGATACTATTTTAAAACCTAATGCTGCGGGCGTAATTTTTTGAAGATTTTTAGGACTGCTAAAAAAGTCCCACGTAGTTTCTAAATCTGATTTAATGATTTGTACGGTTTTGATGGAATATACTTTGCTCATGCAGATATAACAAATTTGGTAAGAATTTGTTTTGATATAGGATCAATAAAACTTGAATGCGACGAGGAATGAATAATATAAATGTAAAATACCGATCAACCTTAAACCATTAAACCGTTAAACCAGCGAAGCATTTTAAATCGTTGCCTGGAAATTTTTAAAATAAAAAAAGCGCCTAAAAAATAGGCGCTTTCATTTTATTAAAATTTAAAGTTATCTACACAACCCCATGCATCATTTTTTTAAGCTTCGGTACCAATGCCAGCAATAACGCTGATGCTACACCACAAAGCACCACAAACACCATAAAAAATTCAAAGAGGTTGTGAATGGTAAATCCTGCAAATTTTGGATAAACCGCTTTTACAATTTGTTCTTTTTTTATCGTTGAATACTGTGCATCTGTTAATACGACGCTGCTATCTTTAAATGATTTTTTAATTTCTATTCCGAATTTCTTTTCTAAACCTTCATCCAAACTAGCTGCTTTTATTTTTGCTAATGTGTAAAGCTCTTTCCCAGTTGGATCTACATTTCCATCAAGAATACCTTTCAAGTCAATCTTTTCTTTTTCTGCTGCAATGTATTGCTCACTTGTTGGCGGCAAGATAGAACCTAATGTTCCGGCTAATGCGTAACCAGAAGCACTCGACATAAAAAACACCCCGAATAATAAAGAGGCAAATCTTTTTGGCGCTAATTTTCCAACCAATGAAAGTCCAATTGGAGATAAACACAATTCAGCCCAGGTTTGAATTAAATATAACAAAATCAACCATTGTACGCCAAGCAATCCAGAATTGCCTAAATCTTTTACGTTGTATGCAATGATAAAATAACTTACTGCAATTAACGCCAAACCTACAGCTTGTTTTGCTGGCGAAATAGGCTCTTTGCCTTTTGCACGCATTTTATCCCAAAGCAAACTGAATGGAACTGCAAAAATCACAACGAAAATACCGTTGAATATTTGAACCATTGAAGGTGGCATATCCCATCCAAAAATTCTTCTGTCTGTTTGATAATCAGCAATAAAGGTTAATGATGATCCCGCTTGCTCAAAAGCAGCCCAGAAGAAGATGATGAAAAACGATACAATATAAATCACAAGAATTCTATCTCTTTCTACTTTAGTTAAACTCTTATCCGATAAAATCAAACCAGCTAAAGTTATACCTGAAGAATAGATTGTTGCATAAATCCAGTTTTGTCCAAGGAAATTGTGAAATACAAAAATCAAAGCAGCCAATACCGCACCTGCAATCATAATTGATACATTAGTAAACTGTGCTTTTTGAGATTCGCCCTCTTCATAATCATCGGTATTATTTCCTGAAGGTAATCCGCCAATTGCTTTACCATCGGGCGTTACAACATATTTATTTTTTAATAAGAAAAACGTTAATGTGCCTAATATCATCGCTATTGATGCAGATAAGAATCCCCATTTAAATGCGGTAACCTGACGAACGCCATCAACCACAACGTCACCTATCAAAGGACAAATCAATTGTCCAAGAAATGCACCGATATTGATTCCCATATAGAAAATGGTAAACGCAGTATCCAATTTATTTTTTTCTGCTTTTGGATACAAACTTCCAACCATACTTGAAATGTTTGGTTTAAAAAATCCATTTCCAAAAACAATCACACCCAGTGCGATATATAAAATCGTTTTTGCCAATTCAAGATTGGTTTCAAAAATTGATGCACTAAAAAACAACAACATTTGTCCAATGGCCATTAAAATCCCTCCCAACATAATACAATTTCTATTTCCCAAAAAACGATCGGAAATAAAACCACCCAACATTGGTGTTAAATAACATAAGCCAAGAAAACCTCCATAAATAATAGAAGAATCTTCTTTACTAATCATGAGCGCATTTACAATAAATAAAGTAAGCAAGGCGCGCATTCCATAGAAGTTAAAGCGTTCCCACATTTCTGTTCCAAATAATACCCACAATCCTTTTGGGTGACTTTTTTTCTCGTTAATTGTTTCTGACATTTTTATTTTTTTTGATAT
>CANKLV010000207.1 GCA_947483415.1 Chitinophagaceae bacterium | reverse complement strand
TACGCCAACAATGAAATTGGAACCGTAATGCCTATGAAAGAAATTAGTGCAATTGCCCGTAAGCATGGCGTTTTGGTTTTTACAGATGGTACACAAGCTGTAGGTAAAATACCAGTTGATGTTAATAAAGATGGCATTGATTTAATGGCTTTTACCGCACATAAAATGTATGGTCCAAAAGGCGTTGGCGCTTTATACGTTCGCAGAAAAAATCCAAGGGTAAAAGTTACCGCACAAATGGATGGCGGCGGTCACGAGCGCGGCATGAGAAGTGGTACTTTAAATGTTCCTGGTATTGTTGGTTTTGGAAAAGCTTGCGAGCTTTGTATGCTTGAAATGGAATCAGACGCAGCTAAGGCAAGTAAATTAAGAGATAAATTACAAGCATCTTTATTGCAAATTGAAGAATCGTATGTAAACGGAAGCAGAGAACATCGTTTACCACATGTTGCCAATATTTCATTCAAACATGTTGAAGGCGAAGGATTGTTAATGGGCTTTAATAAAAATATCGCATTAAGTTCAGGTTCAGCCTGTACTTCAGCTTCTTTAGAACCTTCTTATGTATTGAAAGCACTTGGTTTAGGGGATGATTTAGCACATAGCTCATTACGTTTTGGATTAAGCCGTTTTACTACCGAAGAAGAAATCGATTATACCATAAAATCAATTACGGATACCGTTTTGAAACTAAGAGAAATGAGTCCGCTTTGGGAAATGTATAAGGAAGGAATCGACTTAGACAGCATTGAATGGGCAGCACATTAATAATTAAATAATCAATTAAAAAATAAAAGAAATGGCATATTCAGAAAAAGTAATCGACCATTATCAAAATCCTAAAAATGTAGGAACACTTGATAAATCTAGCAAAAACGTAGGTACAGGTTTAGTAGGCGCGCCAGAGTGTGGCGATGTTATGCGTTTGCAAATTGAAGTAAACCATGAAACTGGAATGATCACAGATGCAAAGTTTAAAACCTTTGGCTGCGGATCTGCAATTGCTTCTTCTTCTTTAGCTACAGAATGGCTAAAAGGTAAAAGTGTAGATGAAGCGCTCAGCATCGACAACATGACTATTGTTGAAGAATTAAATCTTCCTCCAGTTAAAATTCACTGTTCTGTTTTAGCAGAAGATGCCATCAAAGCTGCGATAAACGACTACAGGGAAAAAAATGGTATGGATAAAATACAATTCGAAGAGAGCGTAATTCACTAATTCTGATTTGGTATGGTTGCAACAGATAATGGCATTTATATCAGTGATAAAGCCAAGCAAAAAGTAATACATTTAATGCAAGAAGCTGGGGTAGAAAATGAGCCAAATTATTTTCTGCGCGTCGGTGTTGTAGGCGGAGGTTGTAGCGGACTAAGCTACAAGCTTGATTTTGATAATGAAGTGAAACCTATGGATCAAGTGTTTGAAGATAAAGGCATTAAAATCGTAACGGATTTGAAAAGCTTCCTTTATTTGGTAAATACCGAACTTGAATTTAGCGATGGATTAAATGGGAAAGGATTCTTTTTCAGTAATCCAAATGCAAGTAGGAGTTGCGGTTGTGGGGATAGTTTCGCAGTATAATTTTAGCATCAACTTTTTAATTTATAAGCCATCAATTTGATGGCTTTTTTATTGTAATCAAAAATTTATTTTGTAGGAATTTGATACATTTTAAATTTCAAGTCTTCAATCTTCAAATAGTGATTTCATTTCTATTTCAAGTGCATTGCAGATGCGCAAAAGAGATATGATGGAAGTATTTATTTCACCTCGTTCAATTCTACCGAGTTGTCGATATTCTATTTCGGCTTCGTTTGCTAGATTTTCCATTGAAAAGCCTTTTCTTTTCGAAATTTCCTCAGGGTATTTCCCACTTTTTTCAGGTAAGTATCATATTCATTTGAATTCACACACTAAATTCAAAGGAAAAGTTTCTAAAAATTAGGTCAAATGTGACCTAAGTCATATATTTGAACTTTAATTAGATAAATAATCCTAAATACTATGAGAACAAAGTAAAAATATTTTAAAACAAAATTATAATTCATGAAAAAAAAAACAACCCTCATTTTATTTTTTGTATCCTTTTTTCTTGGTGTGAATTTTCAAGTTAAAGCCCAGGAATATGGTTTCCAAAGTGATGAATTTTTGTTCTTTGGAGGTTTGGGTGTTTCCAACACAAATGTGGGAAGCAATTCAAATCTTGGTTATAATGTTTTACTTGGTTGCGGTGTTTTTGTTTCTAAAAAAACAACCGTTAATATGAATTTGGATATTAATGCATTGATCAAAAACAAAAAAGTATCAATAGAACTTTTTGGAAGGACTTATGCAACACCAGAAAAAAGGTTCTCATTTTTTGGAAAATACGGATTAGGTTATGTTGAAAAAGAAATTGATGAGGTTGACTATGTAGGGTACAAGATAGTTTTGTTTAGTCCAGGTATTAATTATTTTATCTCTAAAAACATTTCTCTTGAAGCAACTTTTGGAAATATTGGATTTCAATCTGAGAAAGAACAAACGGCTGGTTCAGCAGCAAAATTAAACTATCAATTGGGTCTAGACTTGACTAGATTGAATTTTGGAATTTTAATCAAACGAAGATAATTTTTCCATCAATTACAATTAATAACAGCACAACATTAATTTCTTAAACTAAAAATTAAATCAAATAATAAATCAATTAATATGAAAAAAGTAATCTTGTTTACATTTTTGGCTCTTGCAATAAGTACTGTATACGCTCAATCCAAAGAAGGATTTTCGAAAGGAAATTCTTTTATTTCGGGTTCATTTGATTTTCAAAGTGAAACAATAGGTTCTGTAACAAAAACCAATATTGCTTTTTCGCCTAGATATGGTTATTTCATCAGCGATAAAATCGTACTTGGAGGTAAACTTTCTATCGGACAAAACAAAACTACTGATAGCATTGTAATTGAAAATAATTCAGTTATTTCTGTAGGTGTTTTTACCAGATATTATTCTAGTCCTCAATCACGTTTTTCTCTATTCGGCCAACTTGGATTTAATTTCAATACACAAACAGAGAATATTTCAAAATCAAACGTGAACGGGTTTGATCTTGGTTTATCGCCAGGTATCAGTTATTTCCTATCTGATAAATTTGCCATTGAAGCTACTTTTGGTCAATTGGGTTTTAAAACATCAAAGCCAGATGTTGCAGGAGCAGAGTCGACAAATAACGTAAATTTTGAGATGAATTTGTCAAGTGTAGGTTTTGGACTAAACT
>CANKLV010000206.1 GCA_947483415.1 Chitinophagaceae bacterium | reverse complement strand
GAATCTACGATTATCATTATTGTAATTGCCATTTTATGCTTATTGTTTTTTATGCAGCAATTTGGCACCAATTCAATTGGCAAAATGTTTGGTCCAATTATGTCGGTATGGTTTTTAATGTTGGCTGTTTTAGGTATTTCGTATGTGGTTACCGATTTTACCATTTTAAAAGCTTTCAATCCGTATTATGGTATAAAATTGTTAACCGTTTATCCTTCTGGCTTTTGGATTTTAGGGGCAATATTTTTATGTACTACAGGTGCGGAAGCGTTGTATAGCGACTTAGGTCACTGTGGCAGAGGTAATATTCGCATCTCTTGGATCTTTGTAAAAGCTTGTTTAATATTAAATTATCTTGGTCAAGGGGCATGGTTATTAAGCCAAAAAGGTATTGTTTATGCCAATCAAGATTTGATAAAATTGCCTGGATTTCTTACCAAATTTCCTGATGCGGTAAATATGCAAAATCCGTTTTATGCAATTATGCCAGATTGGTTTTTATTATGGGGAATTATCATCGCTACCGCTGCTGCAATCATCGCCAGTCAGGCTTTAATTAGTGGTTCATTTACTTTAATCAGTGAAGCCATTCGTTTGAATTTATGGCCTAAAATGAAAATCAATTATCCTACAGAAGCAAAAGGGCAATTGTTTATTCCTGGTATTAATACGTTGCTTTTCGTTGGTTGTTGTGCAATCGTTTTGTACTTTAAATCGTCGGGTGCAATGGAAGCTGCGTATGGATTGGCGATTACATTGTGTATGTTGGCAACTACAGTTCTCTTCTCAAATTATCTTATTTCAAAAAGAGTTAGCCCTGCATTGATTTGGTTCTTTCTTATTGTGTATATCAGTATAGAGACTTGCTTTTTAATTGCAAATTTGGAGAAGTTTCCACATGGCGGATTTGTAACTTTAATTATTGCTGGCGGATTATTTTCTGTGATGTACATCTGGTATAGGGCCAGGAAAATCAAAGCGAGATATGTTGAGTTCGTTCGTGTTGAAGAGTATATTCCAAAAATCGAAGAACTGAGTAATGACAGCAGTGTTCCCAAATATGCTACCCATTTGGTTTACCTCACCAGTGCCAATAATCCTAAAGAAATTGAGCACAAAATCATGTATAGTATTTTGCGTGGAAAACCAAAACGTGCCGATATTTATTGGTTCGTACATGTACATACATTAGATGATCCAAATACTAGCGAATACAACGTTGAACACATTATTCCAAACGATATTATTCGTGTAGAATTCAGATTGGGCTTTAGAATTCAACCCAGATTAAATTTAATGTTTAAAAAAGTAGTTGAAGATTTAGTTGCCAATCGAGAAGTAAACATTACTAGCCGTTACGAAAGTCAGCAAAGAAATAATATGGTGGGCGATTTCCAATTTATCGTATTGGAAAAATTCCTTAGTCAGGATAATGAATTGCCATTTACAGAACATTTAATCATGCGTTTATATTTCTGGTTGAAAGAATTAAGTGTTAGTGAGGAAAGAAGTTTTGGCTTAGAACAAAGCAATGTGGCTGTTGAGAAGTTTCCACTCGTAGTAGCTCCAGCTAATAAGCTAAAATTAAAACGTGTGTGGTTTAACGAAGAGGATGAAGGGTAAATTATTCAACATGCAAAACATCTCAGCAAAAGAATTGTTTACCGCACTAAATGATGGCACTGATTTGATCCTTATTGATGTACGTGAAGCATTCGAGCACAATGAATTTAATATTGGGGGTATTTTAATTCCATTTCAAGAAATCCTGAATCATCATCTAATAATCAATAAAAACACACCCGTAGTTTTTTACTGCGAAAAAGGGGTAAGAAGTCAAATTGCCATTCAACGCCTAGAAGAAAAATTTGGATTCACAAACCTCATCAATTTAACCGGCGGCATGTACGCTTGGAAAAAACAAATCATCAACAATGACATTTAATAAGAAAAAGATTTTCAATTTAATTAAGCTGTTGTTGTTTATGTATGCTTCAGTTGGGATTGCCGTTTTTTATTTGCAAGACAAATATCTTTTACACCCTTCAAAATTAAGCACCGACTTTATGTATAAGTTTGGTGTTGATTTTAAAGAAGTGAATATTCCAATTAATGAAATAGACACGATTAATTTGTTGCAATTTTTACCAAAAGGTGATACCGTTCCAAAAGGTGTTGTAATTTATTTTCATGATGCAAATGACAATGTGTCGATGTATGAAAGCAATGTCAATGTTTTTATAAAAAACGGATATGAAGTATGGATGCCGGATTATCCAGGCTTTGGAAAAAGTAGTGGAAAGCCTTCTGAATTAAAATTAAACGAACAAGCATTTCAGGTAAAACGATTGGCAGATAAAAAGTTTTTGCCCGAACAAATCGTTGTGTATGGACAAAAATTTGGAGCTGGTGTTGCGGCTAGTCTTGCCAGTTCAACGTCAATAAAATTGCTTATTTTGGAAAATCCTTTTTATAGTATTCCAGATTTGTATTCTTCTAAATTGCTCATTTATCCATGGAATTCGATGAGCAATTACAAGTTTCCAATTGGTGAAAATATAAACGAGATTTCCGCTCCGGTTAAAATTATTTTTACTGATGAGCAAAGCGCCAACTCATCTAGCAGCAAGAAGTTATCAAAGAAAATAAACGACAAAAATAAATTCGTTACAACTTCTAATTCCGCATACGAATCTGTCATAACTCAATTGCTAAAAGATTAAATTTCTTTTAAGCTGGTTTTGGTTTTAGTTACTTTAAAACTATAATTCATCCCAATTTTAACGGCAAGATTTTCTTTGCCATGACTAATGGGAAAATCGAAACAAATGGGATATTTGTATTCTTTTAAAACCTCTTTTATAATTGCATTTGTTTCCATTCCAAAAGGTCTTTCTGTATCTTTTATATCTGTAAATCCGCCGATAATTAATCCGGCTAATTTATCAAATTTTCCGGCTCTTTTTAATTGATGCAACATTCGGTCAATGCTATATTTGTATTCTCCAACGTCTTCAATAAATAGAATTTTGTTTTTGCAATCAAAATCCGATTTCGTGCCAATAACATTACACAACAAAGCGAGATTTCCACCAATTAATTTTCCTTCTACAGAACCAATATTGTTGAATGGATGAAATGCGCAATCGTAATTTATTTTTTTACCAAAGATTACATTTTTCAATGCCTCCACATTTTTTGTAGACCCGCTAGATTTGTTGAAAGCGGCTGCCATTGGCCCATGAATGCTGGCGATTTTGTATGCGCCAAT
>CANKLV010000205.1 GCA_947483415.1 Chitinophagaceae bacterium | reverse complement strand
TACCGTAATTTATATTTTACTAACCTTGGTTTTGAGTGGTGCTGTCCACTATAAAAATTTTGAAGGGGTAGGAGATCCATTAGCATTTATATTTGAACCTCAAAATTTGAACATTGGTTGGATGCAATTACTTGTGTCTATTTGCGCTGTTGTAGCCATGACAAGCGTGCTATTGGTTTTTCAAATGGGACAACCTAGAATTTGGATGAGCATGAGTAGAGATGGATTATTACCTCCGGTTTTTCAAAAAATACATTCGAAATTTCAAACGCCATCTTTTGCAACAATCGTAACGGGTTTTGTGGTAGGTGTGCCAATTTTATTTACAGATAAAACATTTGTACTTGATTTTACCAGTATCGCCACGTTATTTGCATTCGTGCTGGTTTGTGGTGGCGTATTGCTTTTGCCAACAAAAGAGAAAGAGCCAGGAAAGTTTCATTTACCGTTTATTTCTTCTCGAATTATCTTTCCAATTTTAATCATCGGCACAATCATCATCATACAGTTGTTTTCTAAAAATTATTTTGCAGATTTATTTAATTTAAATGGTGATGCAGCTAACCTTACTTTCAATATTTCGTCATTGATTTTCTGGTTAAGCTGCATCATTTTTTCAGTTATAACGCTATTTAAAAACTGGTCATTAATTCCATTGTTGGGTTTGGTTACATGCTTGTATTTACTAACTGGGATGACGGCAATGAATTGGGCATGGTTTGGCGGATGGCTGGTATTGGGATTGGTTGTTTACTTTTTATATGGGTATAAAAAGAGTAAACTGGCTTAGAAGAATTAATGTTGGTAATAACAACAACAAAGACAAAGTAAATTGATTGTTGGTGATAACACCAACAATGACAAAAAACAACACAAATTGAAATACGAAGTAGGGGATAAAATAATTGTTTTGATTTCTGATGAAGAAGGAAAAGTTGTGGAAATTATCAACGACAAAATGGTAATGATAGAAGTGCGTGGTGTGAAATTCCCTGCGTATATGGATCAGATTGATTTTCCTTATTTTAAAATGTTTACCCAGAAAAAAGTAGTTGAAAAGAAGAAAATACATGTTGATAACATCAAAAAAGAAAAACAATCTTCAAGGGTCAAAACAGCAGATGGTGTATTTTTAAATTTCATTCCTGTTTATGATAAAGATATTTTTGATGACGATATTGTTGAAAAACTAAAAATATATCTCATCAACTTTAATGAAGAAACATATCAGTTTAAATACAATCTCTTATTTGGTGGAGAATCTAGTTTTGATTTATTGGGAAATGTGTATGGGTTAAGTGATATTTATTTACACGATATCAATTTCGAAGACGTAAGTGACTCCCCAACTTTTGAATTTGAATTTTCTTTAGCGGATGCAAATCCTAAAAAAGCACCTTATTTTGAAAGATTATTGAAACTTAAAGGGAAACAACTTTTTAAGAAAATTGAAGAGTTAAAAGAAACAGGAGCTGCCTCATTTTCATTTGAATTGTTTTTACATTATCCAGATAAAGTTATTGTAGAAGACAAATTGGATTTAACCAAATTAAACAATGCAGGGTTTAAGATTTACGACATCTCAAAAGTGAAATCAAATTTACAACCAGCAAGAACTGTGGTTGATTTGCATATAGAAAAGCTAACAGACAATTGGTCGCATCTTTCTAATTTCGAAATCCTAAATATTCAGTTGGATAATTTTGAAAAATATTTTGAATTGGCGGTACTACACAAACAAAGTTCTTTAGTAATAATTCATGGAGTAGGGGAAGGTAAATTGAAAAATGAAATACACGAATTATTGAAGCCAAGAGCTGTTGTAAAGTCTTTTGTAAATCAATATCATCACTTGTATGGATATGGTGCAACTGAAATATTCTTTAATGTATAAATTAAATTATTTCAATCGTCTTTTCTTAATCATTCCACCTTTCATGTCTTTTACACTGGTCATGAATACAAAGGCATTTGGGTCTATTTTTTCAATTTCATGTTTTAGTTTACTTACTTCAAGTCGTGTGATGATCGTGTAAACAATTTTCATGTCGTATTTTTTATCTCCACTTTTACCAAAACCACGTTCGCCATTATATACCGTAACACCACGCCCCAATTCATGTGTAATCATATTTATTAATTCTTCTTCTTTAACTGAAATGATAGAAACTCCAGTATATTCCTCAATTCCTTCTATTAAAAAATCTACTGTTTTTGATGCAGCAAAATAGGTAAGCATTGCGTAAAGTGCTGTTTCGATAGATATTACCCAAGCTGCAATTGAAAATATAAAAATATTTATAACTAAAATTAAGTCTCCAATTGATAGTCCTGTTCTTTTACTCATGGCAATTGCCAATACTTCTGTTCCATCAATAACCGCACCGCCGCGCATCGTTAATCCAACTCCAGCCCCAAGAAAAAAGCCGCCAAAAACAGAAATGAGTAACTTATCATTTGTAATGTGTGGATACGGAAAAATGGCAACACAAATAGCCAGACCAGCAATGGCAAAACATGTTTTAATGGCAAACTCTTTACTGATGGCGTTTTTTCCAATTATGATAAATGGAATGTTTATTAAAATAATAAGCAAGGATAAATTGATTTCAAATATTTGATTGGCTAGTAACGATAAGCCCATTGTGCCACCATCAATAAAATGACTGGGCATTAAAAAACCTTTTAATCCAAAGCCAGCAGAGATAATGCCCAATAATATCATCAAAATATCTATGCAAATTGATTTTATGGACGAGACTTTTTCTTTTGCTTTTTTAATATGCAAAAATTTATTTTCAGCTAATTCAGGCTGAGAAATTGCAATTTTATTTTTAATAATACCAATAACTTTTTTTTTCATTTAAGTTTCTTTACAATTCAAACTTCATTACATAGATCAGAAAATCTTTTTAAAATTAAGATTTTAAAAGTAGTTTCAATATTTTTCACTTTTCACTTTATATCCGCCACGGCGGAAAGGCTTTTTAAATTTTTTGTGACATTCAGTTTTCCAAAGAATAAATTGACATACATTTACAAATACTATCAGCCGGTTATCGCTCTGTTAAATCAGAGAGGAAAGTCCGGACAGCAAAGGGCAGCATACCGGTTAATGGCCGGCTTCTTTTTGAAAAAAAGGAAAGAGAAAGTGCCACAGAAAATAACTGTCTCAATTTATTGGGATGAGGGTGAAAACGTGAGGTAAGAGCTCACGGTAAGGTATAGTAATATATTTTACGGGTAAACCTTATGCGCTGTAATGCCACGTATATCAATGTTTGAG
>CANKLV010000204.1 GCA_947483415.1 Chitinophagaceae bacterium | reverse complement strand
CTCTTGGTCTGATGATTGGGTATAATTCAATAGATAAAATTTTTCTGGCTGCTTTAATAAATCCATAAGAAGGCGTCGTTCCACCATCGGCTTGGTTGTCGCATAGTTCAATTCTAGAAACTCCATTGGCTTCTGCCAAAATGCAACTCTCTATATTAAATGCAATGACTTCTAATTTAAAATCCATGTTTTTTAAATTAGAAATTTAGAGGAATGAATTTGATTTTCATCATTGGATTTTACACTAAATACAAATCCTTTTTGAATGGCATATGCACCATATTCTCCTTTTTTATTTAGTGCTAAAAATCCAACCTGTAAAGTAGCTGCTTTTTTTCGGTCTCTATTTACGATACGTTCGCAAGCTTTTTTGCAAGCCATTTCTGGAGAATATCCATTACGCATAAATTCAACCACCAAATGTGTTCCACAAATACGAATGACTTCTTCGCCAACGCCACTGCTTGTAGCTGCGCCAATTTCGTTATCTACAAATAAACCTGCACCAATTATTGGAGAATCGCCAACTCGGCCATGAATTTTATAAGCCATCCCAGAAGTCGTTACAGCTCCAGATAAATCGCTGTTGACATCCATTGCTACCAATCCCATCGTATCGTGATTGGCGGTTCCATCATCAAAAAAATTAGGTGCAAAAGGGCCATTTTGTTTTTTATTTTCAATGTTTATTTCTGGCTGATATTTACTTTTTATCAACCATTCTTTATATGCTTTTGTAGCATCATCAGATAGTTTTTTTTCTTCTAATTTAAATCCGTTTTCTAAAGCAAATTGTTGAGCACCAGCACCTACTAAAATAACATGCGGTGTTGATTCCATTACTTTTCTGGCTACGGAAATGGGATGTTTTATTTGTTCCAAACCTGCCACTGCGCCACAGTTTGCTTTTTCATCCATAATGCAAGCATCCAACGTTACAATGCCGTCTCTATCAGGAAACCCACCAAGTCCTACACAACAATTGATGTCGTTTTCGATATATATAGCGCCTGCTTCCACCGCATCCACCGATTTGCCACTATTAGACAATATCTTCCATGCTTCAGCATTTACAGGCATACCGCTATCCCAAGTGGAAACTACAATTGGCTTTTTTACTGGAGAAGAAAATTTTGGGAGATTAATTGAGGCAAAGCCCAATGATCCCATTTTGAGGAAATTTTTTCTATTCATTTTAGCAAATTAATGATGATTTGCCAAATAATGAATATTTTCAAAAGAATCCATGTTTGCATAACAACCAAATGCGCCC
The DNA here is from genome assembly GCA_947483415.1 of Chitinophagaceae bacterium. GTDB lineage: Bacteria > Bacteroidota > Bacteroidia > Chitinophagales > Chitinophagaceae > Ferruginibacter. The sequence goes on along the minus strand of CANKLV010000204.1, from coordinate 2,053 downwards.
GTAAACACGCCTTTACATTTTCCGTCTTTTGAACATAAAGCACAAACCACATCTTTATCCGATGGATTGCTATCGCCTTCAAATCGGTAAGTTTCAATAATTTCAAATTCAATGGGATTGAGCCATTCTTCTTTACTCAAATTTTTATCAAAATTGATGTTTAAATCCAATGTATATCCCATTTTTTTTAACCCTTCCAATGCTTCAACTACCGTTTCAAATTTGTTCATTTTTTGGGTTAAATGTATATCGCGATTGAAACTAAAAACAGCTTATTTGTCAGTAACGTAAATATTTCATGTGATTCATTACGAATCATGGGTAAAAAAACACTAGATTCCGTACATTGCAGAGGAAATAGACATAAGGGTAATTCCTATCACAAATTAAGGTGTTTAAATTGTCTATTTTAATTAAAAAGTAAAAATTCAAAAAGCGGGATTAATATTTTTTTGACTTTTAATTTAATTAATCAACATTGAATTGGATTTCATAAATAACACATGGATAAAAAGAAAGCAACAAAGACGAAAAAATCATCTCAAACTAAAATTCTAAAAGGTAAATTAGATATCAGTAGAAGTGGAATGGGATTTGTAATTGTAGAAAATCAAGAAAAGGATATTATCGTGCGTCCAAATGATTTTGGAAAGGCATTTCATGGAGACACCGTTCGCGTTCAAATTGCTACTGGTGGAGCCGGGATTAAAAGAGTTGAAGGAATAATCATTGATGTGGTTGAAAGAAAACAAGTGGTGTTTTTAGGATATATTCAAATCACAAAAACAACTGCATTTTTTTGTCCTTCAGGAGAAAAGCCAATTCCAGATTTCTTCATACCTATGGATCAGTTGAATGGCGCAGTTGATGGAGATCGTGTTATGGCACGTTTGGTTCGTTGGGATAAAAATGATCGCAAACCACAAGGTGTAATAGAATCCGTGATTGATGCAACTAATGAATCGGATTTAGCGATGAAAGAAATATTGATTGGCGGCGGATTTACGATGGGTTTTGATGATGCAGTTCTAAAAGAATCTGAAAGTTTCTCTGAAAAAATCACCAGAGAAGAATTATCAAAAAGAAAAGATTTCAGAGATATATTAACTTTTACCATTGATCCGGTTGATGCAAAAGATTTTGATGATGCCATTTCAATTCGAAACTTAGATAATGGCAATTATGAAATTGGTGTGCACATTGCCGATGTGAGTCATTTTGTAAAGCCAGGAAGTTTACTTGATAAATCTGCTTATGAAAGAGCAACCAGCGTTTATTTACCTGATAGAGTAAATCCAATGTTGCCAGAAAGAATTTCTAATGAGCTTTGTTCTTTAAGACCTAACGAGGATAAATATACGTTTTCTGTTGTTTTTCAAATTACCAATAGAGCCGAAATCAAACATCAATGGATTGGCAGAACTGTAATTCACAGCAATCATAGATATGCATACGAAGATGTACAGCAAATTATTGAAACGCAAGAAGGGATAAACTTCAAAGCGATATTGCTTTTAAATAATTTGGCAAAACAATTTCGTGCAAAAAGATTTGAACAAGGTGCAATAAACTTTTCATCTACTGAAGTGAAATTTCAATTGGATGAAAATGGAAAGCCTATTGGCATTGTAGTAAAAGAAAGTAAAGATTCGCATAAACTGATCGAAGAGTTTATGTTGCTTGCCAATAAAGCGGTAGCAGATTATGTTTCTAAAATTAAAATAAATAAAGAAGCTATTCCATTTCCATATCGAATTCACGATACTCCAAGTGATGAAAAAATAAAACCTTTTGTTGCGTTTGCAAAAAAGTTTGGGTACGTATTTGATATGCACGATGAAAAACAAGTGGCTACTTCTTTTAATAATTTATTACAAGAAATCCAGGGCAAACCAGAACAACATGTGTTGGAACAATTGGGCATTCGCACCATGGCAAAAGCCGTTTACACCGCCGAAAATATCGGTCACTATGGTTTAGGTTTCGAACATTATTGTCATTTTACTTCGCCTATTCGTAGATATCCGGATGTATTGGTTCATCGCATTTTATT
>CANKLV010000203.1 GCA_947483415.1 Chitinophagaceae bacterium | reverse complement strand
GCTTCATTTGGTTTCACCTTTGGCCCAATGCATATAAAAACGATCTTTCCAATTTCAGTGAACAATTGCTTGAAAACAATCGAACTGATTTCTATTTCAGCGATCCAGAAAAAAGGGGATTCATCAACCAATTGGAATTTAAAATTGATGATCAAAAAGCATCTATTACAAATCATCCACAGCATCAAGATATCATCAAATTAAATTTACCCAAACCAATTCTACCTGGTCAAAACATAAAAATTCAAACCCCATTTCACGTTAAATTACCATATAATTTTTCGAGAGGTGGGTATATAGATAGTTCATTTCAAATTACACAATGGTATCCCAAACCAGCCGTTTATGATAAATTTGGTTGGCACGAAATGTCCTATTTAGATCAAGGTGAATTTTATAGCGAGTTTGGGAATTTTGACGTAAACATTAGCATTAATAAGGATTTCAAAGTTGCCGCTACAGGTATTTTACAATCCGAAAAAGCCAATGGCGAAATAAAGACTCTACAATACAAACAAGACAACATACACGATTTTGCTTGGTTTGCAGATAAAAATTTCATTGTGGAACATGACACGATGAATTTAAATAATAAAAGCATTGATGTGTATGCATATCATTATCCGAGGAAAATATTTACCCAATTAAATACGATTGATTTAATCAAAAATGCCATTCGCACAAAAAGCAATTGGATTGGAAACTACCCTTACAATATTGTTTCAGTGGTGGAAAGTATTGGCGATGCCGGTGGTGGAATGGAGTATCCAACCATCACACTCATTGATCAAGTAAATTCAAAAAAATCATTGGACAATTTAATTAATCATGAGGTTGGACACAATTGGTTTTATGGCATTTTAGCCTCCAATGAAAGAGATTATCCTTGGATGGATGAAGGCATGAATAGCTATTATGATAAGCGATATGAGCAATTGTATTATCCTGAAGTAAATAATAATGCAGGTCGATTTTTAACCAATCGAATTCCAAAAAATATAGAAAATACAATTATTGAAGCCGTTTGCAAAATAAAATCTGATCAACCCATCTCAACTAAATCTGCATATTTCACAGCATTGAATTATGCCGTGATTGCTTACAACAAAGCTGCGTTATGGATGCAATGGATGGAAGATTCTTTGGGCAGAACTACATTTGATGAAATCATGAAAACGTATTTTGAAAAATGGAAATTCAAGCACCCCTACCCCAATGATTTCAGAGCAGTAGCTGAAGAAGTATCGCAGAAAGATTTAAGCTTGTTTTTTAACGCCTTAAACAATAAGGGAAGTATTTATCCCAAGAGAAATAAAACATTAAAAATTGCACCTTTCTTTTCTTTTAAAGATGCGGATAAAAAGCACTTAATAAGTATTTTACCAATAGCTGGCATAAACAAATACGACAAGTTGATGCCTGGTTTGATGATACATAATTACAATTTACCGCCATCAAAAATTCAGTTTTTATTCATGCCGATGGTTTCGTTTAGCTCTAAAAAAATAAATGGATTGGGCAGAATTTCATACGATAATTATTTAACAGGAAATGGCGAAAAAATTCAACTGTCATTGGCTTTTGAAAAATTCAGCAACAATAAATTTACACCCGAAGGTGAGAAAACGCATTTTTTTAATTTTGAAAAATTTGTGCCTTCAATAAAATATGTATTTCGAAAAACACATCCAAGAAGTACAGCCAATACATTTGTTCAATGGAAATCTTTTTTTATAAAAGAAACCATTTTAAATTTTTATAGAGATACCATTTTGGATGTGGATGTAATCAACTATCCCATTCAAAAAAGAACGCTGCATCAATTGCAATTTGTTTATCAACAAAACAGAAAATTATACCCTTATTCCTGGAGCGCATTAGCTGAAGGAGGAAACGGATTTTTTAAATTGGGCATTACCGGAAACCATTATTTTAATTATGTAAAAGAAGGTGGCTTAAACATCAGATTCTTCGCCGGTAAATTTTTATACACGAAGCAGAAAACAAATTTATTGCGTTATAAAACAGAAAGATATCATTTAAATACAAGTGGTGCTAATGGTTATGAAGATTATACCTACAGCAATTATTTTGGAGGAAGGAATGAATTTGAAGGATTTCTAAATCAGCAAATGATGATTAAGGATGGCGCTTTTAAAATCAGAACAGATTTATTAAGCAGTAAAATTGGAAAAACAGATGATTGGTTGATTGCTGTAAATTTAAATACTAGCATCCCTAAAAAAATAAATCCTTTAGAAATACTCCCCATAAAAATACCACTTAAACTATATGCTGATATTGGATCATATGCCGCTGCGTGGCAAAAAAATCCACCAACGGAAAAGATATTATTCAATGCTGGAATCCAGTTTTCTTTATTCAAAGAAATCGTAAATGTATATTTACCATTGATGTATAGCAAGTCGTTTAAAGATTATATCAATTCAACGATTACAGAAAAAAAACTTTTAAAAACCATTTCATTTAGCATAGACATTCAGAAAATTTCATTGAAAACATTTTCTTCATTTCCTCAAATTCCATTTTAATTTGAACATTCAATATCTAACATATCAGGAGATTGATTTTACAAAATGGGATTTTTGTATCGCACAGTCAGCTAATAAATTGATTTATGTAGAATCTAATTATTTAAACAAAATCGCTACCAATTGGGATGCCATTGTTTTAAATGATTATGATGCGGTGATGCCATTGATTTGGCGAAAAAAAATGGGGATTCGATATTTATATCAACCTGCGTTTTTACAACAAGCCGGGATTTATAGCAAATACAATTTAACCGAAGAAATCACAGAAGCGTTTATTTCACTGGCTTCTACGCATTTTAAATTTGCAGAAATTTCCATCAACTATGCAAACATACCATCAGACGAAAATAGTTTTTATCAAAAAAGAATCAACTCCAATTTCTTAATTGATCTTAATAGAAACTATGAAGCAATAACATCTAGCAAGTATCTTAAAGAAAGAATTTCACGCGCTACGAAATTCAATTTACAATATGTAATATCCAAAGACGTTACAAAATGCATTAAAACCTATAAAAAGCTATACGGAGAAAAACTCTCATCGCTTGAGAAAAATGATTATAAAAATTTTGAGCAACTTTGTATTGATTTACAAAAAGAAAACCGTGTTATCATCAGAGAAGTTTACAACCAAGAAGGCAATGAGCTTTTGGCAACGGCTTTGTTTTTAAAAGATGAAAACAGAATGTACAATCTTGCTTCAAGTATTTTCCCCAATGGTAGAACTTGCTTGGCGAATTATTTTTTATTCGATTCGTTGATAAAAGAATTTG
>CANKLV010000202.1 GCA_947483415.1 Chitinophagaceae bacterium | reverse complement strand
CCTTCAAACTTGAAATTCTTATTTGGCATTGAAGAAAAATCTGCAAAAGGAAACATTCGTTATTTCCCTTTATATGCTGTTAAAACAATTGTAGGTAGCGAAAAAGCACCACTAGAAGGCGATGGCGTTGAAGAAGCGCACCAAGATTTTGATGAAATGGGAAAACCTGCCATCAAAATGACAATGACAAATTCTGGCAGTAAAATTTGGGCTAGATTAACAGGTAAAAATGTTGGTCGTCCAATTGCTATTGCTTTGGATAATATCGTATATAGTGCGCCAAATGTAAATGGAGCTATCGAAGGTGGAAACTCTGAAATTTCAGGAAAGTTTTCTGTTGAAGAAGCTCAAGATTTAGCGAATATTTTGAAATCTGGTAAATTAGATGCTCCTGCTAAAATTGTTGCAGAGCAAGTGGTTGGACCAACTCTAGGTAAAGAAGCTGTAAACGGCGGTATTATGTCGTTCTTTATTGCATTTGGAATAATATTCTTATTGATGTTGGTTTATTATAACACAGGTGGATGGGTTGCCAACATTGCTTTAATTTTCAACTTGTTATTTACAATTGGTGTATTGGCATCTTTAGGATTTACACTAACAGCTGCTGGTATCGCTGGTTTGGTTTTAACCATCGGTCTAGCAGTAGATACCAACGTAATTATTTTTGAAAGAATTAAAGAAGAACTTACAAAAGGGAAATCTTATGAAGAATCTGTAAATGAAGGTTACAAGCGTTCTCTGGCTCCAGTAATTGATGCGCACGTTACATCTTTATTAACAGCTATCATCTTGGCGATATTTGGTTTGGGACCTGTATTGGGTTTCGCTACAACACAAATCATTGGTATCCTTTTATCATTGTTCTGCGGAATTTTGGTTTCTAGATTGTTTACAGAAATCTGGACCAACAAACAACGTCATTTCAACTACTTTACTGGTCTTTCAAAAAGAGTATTCAAACACGCAAACTATAAATTCATTGAATACAGAAAAGTGGCTTACGTAATTTCTACAATTGTATTATTAGCGGGTGTTGCTTCTTTCTTTGTAGGTTTCCACCAAGGTGTAGAATTCAAAGGAGGAAGAAGTTATACCATTGCTTTTGATCAAAAAATAGATGCGGATAAATTCAGAGATGATTTGAAAAAAGAATTGGATGGTGATAACATTACCTTAAAAACAGTTGGCGAAGATGGCAAACACATCAACATTACAACTGCATACTTGAAAGGACAAGACAATGCGGATAGTGCTGTACAATCAAGAATAATGATGGGATTGAAATCAGTATTACCTGCTAGTACCACTTATAATTCATTTGTGGCAAACAACATTCAAAGTTCTACAACAGTACAACCAAGTATATCTGATGATTTGAAAAGAGGTGCGATTAAAGCAACGATTTTTGCGATGTTGATTATCTTCTTATACATCTTCATGCGTTTCCGTGATTGGAGATATTCAGCTGGAACAATCCTTACATTGTTGCATGACGTTTTGGTAACATTAGCGGTGTTCGCGTTCTTTAAAGACATCGTTCCTTTCCCATTAGAAATTGATCAGCATTTCATTGCAGCAATTTTAACGGTAATTGGTTTCTCTATGAATGATACCGTAATTGTATTTGATAGAATTCGTGAATACAGTAGAGATATGAAAGGTGAAAGCAAAAGCGTAATTATCAATAGAGCCATTAATGATACGTTAAGTCGTACAGTAATGACTTCATTAACGGTATTCTTAACCATCTTAGTGCTATTCATTTTTGGTGGAGAAGTAACGAGAGGATTTGCATTTGCAATGTTAATAGGTGTAATTACAGGAACGTATTCTTCAATATTTGTAGGAGCTCCGGTATTGGTTGATTTTGCAAAAGACAAACCATTAGGTGCAGCAAAAGAAGAAAAAGCAAGAGTTAAAGCACCAGAACTTTAATAAAACTACTTATCTCTTACATAAAAAAATGTCTCCTAATAAGAGGCATTTTTTTATGTATTAAGGTGAAAAATTTAAACCCTACTATTTTGACTTTTAAATTTTTATTGATTCTTATTGGATTACGAAACCTACTTCTTCCTAAAAAACAACCTAACCGGAACACCTTTAAAATCAAAACTTTCACGAAGTTTATTTTCTAAATAATTCTTATACGGTGTTTTTACATCATCGGGATAATTGCAAAAGAATGCAAATGTTGGTGTATGTGTTGGCAGTTGAGTAATGTATTTAATTTTGATTGCATTGCCACGAACAACAGGCGGATGATATTGTTCCACCGCTTTCAACATCACGTCATTCAATTTTGATGTAGCTACTTTTCTGTGTTTATTTTCATACACTTCCAATGCGGATTCTATGCTTTTAAAAATTCTTTGTTTTTCAGTTACAGAAATAAACAAAATAGGTACATCATTAAAAGGCGCAAGACGTTGGCGTAAATCCTTTTCATAATCTCTGGCGGTGTTGGTTTCCTTTTCCATCAAATCCCATTTGTTTACCAAAACCACAATGCCTTTCCCTTTGGTAACGGCTAAAGAGTATATAGACAAATCCTGCGCTGTTATTCCTTTCCCTGCATCCAACAACAATAAACAAATATCAGCTTCGTCAATGGCTTTAATGGCTCTTATAACGGAATAAAACTCCAAGTCCTCATGAACCTTAGCTTTACGTCTAATTCCAGCCGTATCGATTAAAATAAATTCCTTGTTGAATAAATTATAATGCGTGTGAATGGTATCTCTAGTTGTGCCAGCTATATCACTTACTATTGTTCTTTCTTGTCCAACCAATGCATTCAATAAAGAAGATTTGCCCACATTAGGTTGACCAATGATGGCAAATTTTGGAATGCCTTCGTTAACATCCGTAGCGGCATCATCTTCTTTCATGTAAGAAATTACATTATCTAATAATTCACCGGTTCCACTTCCGCTGATTGAAGAAACGAAAAATATATGTTCAAAACCAAGGCTGTAAAATTCACTAGCCTCCATTAATCGATTGTGATTATCTACTTTATTAACAACAAGCACTACGGGCTTCTGACTTCTTCTCAAAAGATCGGCCATAGATTCATCTAGGTTTGTAATGCCCGTAGAAACATCCACCATAAAAATGATGGCATTGGCTTCATCAATGGCAATATTCACTTGTTTGGCTATTTCACGTTCAAAAACATCATCACTTTGTGGCACAAAACCACCGGTATCAATTAAGTTAAATGTTTTTCCTGCCCAATCTGCAACGCCGTATTGTCTATCTCTGGTAACGCCGCTAATGTCATCTACGATGGCTTTTCTTTGTTCAAGCAATCTGTTGAAAAATGT
>CANKLV010000201.1 GCA_947483415.1 Chitinophagaceae bacterium | reverse complement strand
AAACTTTTCCGCTTTTGTGGAAAGAAGAAATTGGAAACGTTAGTTTTAGATCGAACGTAATTTTTAATGGAAATGATTTAATAATTGGTTCAAACGGAAGTTATTATATGGACTATGGTTATTATGACCGCAAATCTGGGGTATATGTTATAAACAGACAAAATGGTAAGATTAAAAAATGTTTTAGTGGAAACTGTTTGGGTGATATGGATGTAAATGGACTTTTGTTGTACAACCAAAAGCTATATTTTGGAAACGATAATGAAGAGTTTTTTTGCACAACACCTGAAGGAAAAACAATTTGGAGAAAACCAACATCAGGCGATATTGAACACGAACCCGTTTTGATTGAAGGAAAAGATAAAAAATATATTGTTTATGCTTCTGAATCTGGTGAGGTTAGGGCTGTTGAACCCGAAACAGGTAAAACGGTTTGGGTGTATTATACACCTGATTTTAACGGATGGAAACCAGAAGACAATCGTACCGTTTTTAAAGTAAAATCATTCTTCCGCAATACGGGTTCTTTTTTTACAAAACCTGAATTAAAAGACTTAAACAATGATGGCGTTTTAGATTTATTGTATTTAACTTATGATAACAAACTCTATGCAATAAATGGAAAAAATGGTCAACTATTTTGGTGTTTTAGTAACAATGAAAATCTTGGATTTCAAAACGTTGTTACGGGATCAGGTACAGCATCTACACCCATTTTATTTTACTCAACCTACAAAGGACCGAACAATTATTGTTCTTATCAAATTACATTAAATGCAAAAGGCAAATGCATAAAAAAAGATTCAACATTTCATACAGATAGATTCTTAAACTTAAATCATTTTTATACAAAAAACAATGAGTTGATTTTGGCAAATAACGAATCATTATTGGTGTATGAAGAAAATAAATTAAAAGCAACCATCGATAGAAAGTTTCAAGGTGTGAATAAATTTTCGAGCAGCTTTTCAAATAGCCAACCAATTTCAAGAAATTTTGGAGACGAATTATTTTCAAACACTACATTTCCTTATAAAGGAAATAAAAACTGTGTCCTATTGTTAAACCAGCACGACTTTGCAAATTTTGAATATGGTTTTATAGAAATTATCTCTCTTGATACAAAACAAGTAATCGATCGTTTTGAACTTCCAGCTTCAAGCGAGATGGTGCCAATAGTGAAAGATGTTAACCAAGATGGCTATTTGGATTTGCTTATAAATTGTTCAAATGGGACTTTATACTGCTATAATTTAAAAATCAAAAATAACTTTTAGCACGCTATACAATTTTGAAATAAAGCAAACTGCATTATTAATTTACTTTTAAAATATTATTTTATGGCTTATCAACTTAATAATAAAACTAAAATTATAGGGTTAACATTTTCAGGATTAATCATCATAATTAGTGCCTATTTTTTTCTGCAGAAAAAAGATACTTATATTCAAAAAATCAATCCACCCATTAAAAATGTAAATGTTCCATTTTCAGAAATTGTATTTAATGCGGATAGTGCGTTAACCATCGAAAAAGAAAATGGTACATTAATTAGCATTCCTGCAAATGCATTTAAAAACCTTCAAGGTAAAGACGTTACAGGGAATGTGTCTTTTAAATATAGAACCTTTGATAACGCGATTGATATTTTCAAATCTGGCATTCCGATGAGTACAAACCAAGAAAGAAATGCGTTTTTACAATCGGCAGGAATGATAGAATTGAATGCGTATCAAGATGGAAATCCATTAACATTAAAGTCCGAAAAATATATTGATGTTGAATTGGCTTCGTTTAAAAAAACAGATGGTTACGAACTTTATTATTTAAACGACAGCGCCAATTGGAATGTAACCAACAATTTCAACAACATTGAAAATGATAGAAAAAAATTAAAACTACAAAATTTAATTCTGCCAAGTTCACCAAATCCAGAAGATAGTATTCAAGATTTGATTTTTGAAATGGTTGCCAATTTAGAAGATGCACCTTATTTAAAATCATTTGAAAATTTACAATGGAAAATTGATCGAAAAAATATTTCAGATGAAGTATTAGAAGCGATGAGGGTTGATTGGGATGATGTTGCTATTAAAGAAATTAATAAACGCAAATTGAAATACGAAATGGTATTCACAAAAACAATGCGTGATTTTTCAAGCAATGTTGTAACCAAAACATTTAAGGTAAAAGCATCTCCTGTTTTCAATAAAGATGAAAAACGTGCATTCAAAAATGATTTCGCCGAAAGAATGAAAGATTATGAAATCAACTTTGCAAAATATACTGCAGAGAAATTAAGGCTTGAGCAAGAAGCAGATATGGTTAACAAGTTTAGGATAAACAAAATGGGCATTTGGAATGTAGATAAAATTATAAATGATACCGATCTACTAATTACCAATATTTCATTTGATTTCGAAAAAGAAATAGATCCAACTACCAATAAAATCATGACTTATGTGATTTACGAAGACAATAATTCTGTAATTTCTTATCTACCAAAAGATTTAAAGAAGGTCGGAATTCTTCGCAATAAAAAAATGAAAATATTGGCTATACTACCCAACAATAAAATAGCAATTGTTAGTGATGATGAGATAAAAGCGCAATTGAAAATATCTGCGGATCATTTATTTTTAAACACATTGAAGGCCAATGCGGAGGAGTATTTGAAGAGCCCCCTCAATCCCCCAAGGGGGAAGATTTCAAAAGCATCTTAATATTCATGAACGATTTCTTAACACAAAATTTTTTATACCACAAAAATGATAATAATTGGAACTTTCTTCCAGCTTCCCCCTTGGGGGATTGAGGGGGCTGACCTATTAAACTTTTCTTGAAACATGAAGACGCCAAGGCGTTATTGTGCGAAGGTGGTGAAACACAAAGGCACGAAGACACAAAGGCACTAAGTATTTTATAAAACAAAAATGCTAATAATTGGAACTTTCTTCCAACTTCCCCCTTGGGGGATTGAGGGGGCTTTAAAAAGAAGCACTTTTAGGGTATCTCGGAAAAGGTATCACGTCTCTGATGTTTCCCATTCCGGTTACAAACAATACAATCCTTTCAAAGCCAAGCCCAAAGCCAGCGTGCGGACAAGCGCCGAATCTTCTTGTATCTAAATACCAATCCAGCTCTTCAGTTGGAATATGCATTTCGTTCATTCTTTGAGTAAGTTTATCTAAACGTTCTTCTCTTTGAGATCCACCAACAATCTCACCAATGCCTGGTGCTAAAATATCCATCGCTGCTACCGTTTTTCCATCATCATTCTGGCGCATGTAAAACGCTTTTATGTCTTTTGGATAGTTGGTAAGAATTACTGGTTTT
>CANKLV010000200.1 GCA_947483415.1 Chitinophagaceae bacterium | reverse complement strand
CCATGTTAAAATCATTCCTATAAACAGAATGATACTTATTAGCAAAACAGATTGTACATACCGAAATTTAAAACGAAGCGGAATGGAAAGCGAATAAAAAAAGAAAAAATTAAGCAAGCAAATAGTTAGTAAAACCAACAAACAAAACATTGAAATGGGAAAATACCATTGCGCCATAATACCAATAGACATAGGAATTATAACCCTAATAAAAGGCGCTTGTTTCCATAGTGGGATTGTAGAAAGCATGCCCAAAAATAAACATCCGAATACTAAATTGCACTGAAGTTTATTTACTCAAATGCATGCTTCTTTCCTTGTATAATTGGCGGAAATAAGGGTCGCGTAAATCTTTAATAAATCGGATGGCTTCACCTGTACTTTTCATTTCCGGCCCAAGTTCTTTATTCACACCAGGGAATTTATTAAAAGAGAAAACCGGTTCTTTTATGGCAAATCCTGTCAGCTTTTTTTCAAATGTAAAATCTTTCAATTTAGCTGCACCCAACATCACTTTTGTAGCAATATTTAAATACGGAATTTGATATGCTTTTGCAATGAAAGGCGTTGTACGCGAAGCCCTTGGATTTGCTTCAATGATAAACACATTGCCATTTTTAATCGCAAATTGAATATTGATTAACCCGCGAATATCTAAAGAACGGGCAATTTTTTCAGCATATTCTTCCATGGTGTGCACAATCAATGGACTCAAATTAAATTGAGGCAATACTGCATTACTATCACCACTATGAATTCCAGCGGGTTCAATATGTTCCATTACACCCATTACATGAAAATCAGTACCATCAAATATTCCATCGATTTCTGCTTCCTGACAACGATCTAAAAAATGATCAATTAAGATTTTGTTTCCTGGTAAATGTTTCAATAAACTTAAAACTCCTTTTTCAAGTTCTTCATCGTTTAACACAATTCGCATTCTTTGTCCACCCAAAACATAACTTGGTCGGATCAAAACAGGATAACCCACTTCTTGTGCTACTTCAATGGCGTCATCTGTATTATAAGCCGTACCATATTTTGGATAAGGAATATCCAATGCTTTCAATGTATCGCTGAATCTGCCTCTATCTTCGGCGATGTCCATATTGTCGAATGAGGTTCCAATAATTTTTATGCCTTTTGCATGTAAACGTTTTGCCAATTTCAAAGCAGTTTGTCCGCCCAATTGAACAATTACACCTTCAGGTTTTTCGTGTTCTATAATTTCCCATAGATGCTCCCAAAACACAGGTTCAAAATATAATTTATCGGCAATGTCAAAATCGGTAGAAACGGTTTCAGGATTACAATTCACCATGATGGCTTCGTAACCACATTCTTTTATCGCTAATAATCCATGCACACAACAGTAATCAAATTCAATACCTTGTCCAATTCGATTTGGTCCACTTCCTAAAACAATAATTTTCTTTTTATCTGTTACAATGGATTCGTTGGAGGTAAGATTTCCTTCGATTGGTTTTCTTTCAAAAGTAGAGTAGAAGTAAGGTGTTTTTGCAGCAAACTCTGCACTACAAGTATCCACCATTTTGAATACTCTTGTTAAGCCCATTGCTTTTCTACGATCATAAATCAATTCACTATTGTCTTCCTGCATGATTCGCGACATTTGCTCGTCACTAAATCCCATTTGTTTTGCCTCAAACAATAAATCATCTGGAAGCGTACTTAAATTATGTTTTTGTATTTGTTTTTCGAGGTCACAAATTTTTTGTATTTGATAGATAAACCAGCGGTCTATTTTTGTTTTTTCGCAGATATTTTTAACGCTCGCTCCAGCCATTAACGCATCTTTGATTCGAAACAGTCTATCCCATTTTGGTATTTTGATGTATTCGAGTAATTCTTCGGTGTGCATCAAGCTTTTGCCATAATAGCCCAAACCAACGGCTTCGTTTTCCAAACTTTGACAAGCTTTTTGAATGGCTTCAGCAAAGCTGCGCCCAATGCCCATTACTTCTCCAACGCTTTTCATTTGAAAACCAAGGGTATCATTTGCGCCTTTAAATTTATCAAAATTCCAGCGTGGTATTTTTACAATAACATAATCTAAAGCAGGTTCAAAATATGCAGATGTAGATTGTGTAATTTGATTTTTAAGTTCATCGAGATTGTAACCAAGCGCCAATTTAGCAGCAATTTTCGCAATGGGATATCCTGTTGCTTTACTGGCTAATGCTGAAGAACGAGAAACCCTTGGATTGATTTCCACTACGATAATTTCTTCAGTCTGAGGATTTAATGCAAACTGAACATTACATCCACCTGCAAAATTGCCCAAATTACGCATCATCCTGATAGCGGTGTTGCGCATCAATTGGTAAGCCGTGTCTGATAAGGTCATTGCTGGTGCAACGGTAATGCTATCGCCCGTGTGAACGCCCATTGGGTCGAAGTTTTCTACAGTACAAATAATAGCTACATTATCTGCATTGTCTCTTAATAATTCCAATTCAAATTCTTTCCAACCCAAAACGGCTTTTTCAACCAATACCTCATGGATGGGAGACGCTGTTAAACCATTATGGAGAGCTTCATCAAGTTCTTCTTTTTTAAATACGATACCACCGCCAGTGCCACCCAATGTAAAAGACGGACGTATTACCAAAGGGAAACCAATTTCCTGGGCAAATTCCTTACCTTCCAAAAAAGAGTTTGCCGTTCTAGCAGGGCAAACCGGAATATTCATTTCAATCATCCATTGTCTGAATTTTTCACGGTCTTCAGCTTTGTCAATGGCCTTTATATCTACCCCAATTAGTTTTACGTTATATTTTTCCCAAATGCCCAACTCGTCTACTTCTTTACAAAGATTAAGTGCGGTTTGTCCACCCATAGTTGGCAAAACGGCATCTATTTGATTTTCTTCTAAAATTTGTTCAATGCTTTCAACAGTCAAAGGCAATAGATACACACGATCAGCCATCATTGGATCTGTCATGATGGTAGCCGGATTGCTATTGATGAGAATCACTTTTACCCCTTCTTCATTAATGCTTCGGGCAGCTTGAGTGCCGCTGTAATCAAATTCGCAAGCTTGACCAATAACAATTGGACCGCTTCCGATAATTAAAACTGATTGAATGGAGTTATTTTTTGGCATAATAGAGCGCCTTAAAAAGTGGCATGCAAAAGTAAATGGAAATGGTTGGTTTTGAAAATAATTTTTGGAATAGCGTTGACAAGAAAAGCCCCCATCCCCAACCCTTCCCCCGAAAGGTGAAGGGGGCGTAACATTCAAAAAGGTTTACGAAACCCAAAACCGAAAATGCTTCAAACCTTACAAACTTCTTGTAAGGGTTGAATATTT
>CANKLV010000199.1 GCA_947483415.1 Chitinophagaceae bacterium | reverse complement strand
TATTTGCCAGATAAAAAGATGTTGCAAAATGCCTTGGAAAAAGTTTTGGAAGTTTAAATTATTCTTAATCATTTTTAAAACTTTAAACACCGCAATTTGTTGATTATATTGTGTACGATTAAAACACTTTTTAAATAAACAAATGCGCAGTTTTTATTTCTCAAAATATGACCCTCGAATAAATGAAAAAAGCAGTTTTGAAAAACTGTTTGATTTATTTACACAGTTGCTTACCTATACCAATGGCGATTATAATGAAGCTATTCAATGGCTTACGGAGTTAGACAAGGAGTATAAATTAACAGACGATGATTATGGGATTGGAGATTTTATTGAAGACTTGAAAGCAAAAGGCTATATCGATAATAATAATCCTGATGGCAAAATAAAAATCACTTCTAAAACGGAGCAAAGCATTCGTAAAAAAAGTTTGGATGAGATTTTCGGTAAAATAAAAAAAACAAAACAAGGAAATCACCAAACATTTAAAGCAGGAACCGGCGACGAAATAAATCCCGAAACTCGACCTTTTCAGTTTGGCGACACGATGGAGCAAATAGATTTCACCGCTTCCATTAGAAATGCACAAGTAAATCATGGCATTGACGGATTTCGCATGCACGAAGATGATTTGGAAATCAGAGAAACGGATTTTAAAGCACAAACTTCAACGGTGTTGATGATTGATATCTCGCATTCGATGATATTGTATGGCGAGGATAGAATTACACCTGCTAAAAAAGTAGCCATGGCATTGAGTGAATTGATTAAAACAAAATACCCAAAAGACACGCTAGATATTTTGGTATTTGGCAACGATGCATGGACAATCGAAATCAAAGACCTCCCATATTTAGAAGTTGGCCCATATCACACCAATACAGTTGCGGGGCTTGAACTTGCCATGGAATTGCTTCGAAAAAGACGCAATCCAAACAAGCAAATATTTATGATAACGGATGGCAAACCAACCTGTTTAAAACAAGGAAAAAATTATTATAAAAACAGTTTTGGAATTGACAGAAAAATTTTGAATCGTTGTATGAATCTTGCAGCTCAATGTAAAAAAATCAAAATTCCGATTACAACATTTATGATAGCCAGCGATCCCTATTTACAAAAATTTGTACAAGAGTTTACAGAAACAAATCATGGCAAAGCATTCTTTGCATCGCTTGATAATCTCGGTGCATTTATATTTAAAGATTTCGAAAGTGGTAGAAGTAAAACGCTGATGTAATTCAAAACTGAAAAGTAAAAATTAAAAAGATAAAATGAATCAAATATCAACATTAGGAGAACTTAAAAAAAGTGGATGGATATCTAAATCAATAAAAGATGAAATTAGAAATAATTTAATCAAAAAAATATCGGAAAAAGAAAATCCATTTCCTGGTATAATGGGATATGAAGATACCGTAATTCCGGATACTGAAAGAGCGTTATTAAGCAAACACAACATCCTATTTCTAGGACTTCGTGGACAAGCAAAAACGCGCATGGCACGACAAATGGTCGACTTATTGGATGAATACATTCCAGTAATTGCAGGCAGTGAAATCAACGATGATCCATTTCATCCAATATCGAGATATGCTATTGATTTAATTGCAGAAAAAGGGGATGACACACCAATCAATTGGCTACATAAATCTCAACGCTACGGCGAAAAATTAGCAACACCAGATGTAAGCGTTGCAGATTTAATTGGCGATATCGACCCAATAAAAGCAGCCAATTTGAAATTAAGTTTTGCAGATGAAAGGGTTTTACATTATGGCATTATTCCAAGAAGCAACAGAAGCATATTTGTAATTAACGAACTGCCTGATTTACAAGCAAGGATTCAAGTTTCGTTATTTAATATTTTAGAAGAAGGTGATTTACAAATCAGAGGATTCAAACTAAGATTGCCATTGGATATTTTATTTGTGTTTACTGCCAACCCTGAAGATTACACCAATCGTGGAAGCATTGTAACGCCATTAAAAGACAGAATACAAAGTCAGATACTAACGCATTATCCAAAATCAGTAGAAACGTCTTTAGCGATTACCGAACAAGAGGCTAATAAAATTGATGCCCAACAGCAACGCGTAGACGTAAGTGATTTGATCAAACGTTTGATAGAACAAGTTTCTTTTGAAGCCAGAAACAGTGAAATGGTAGATAAAAAAAGTGGCGTGAGTGCGCGTTTAACTATATCAGCTTTTGAAAATGCCGTAAGTGCTGCAGAAAGAAGGGCAATTATTAATCAGGAAGAAAAAACTCAAGTTTGGATAAGCGATTTAACAGGTATTATTCCGTCAATAACAGGAAAAGTAGAATTGGTGTATGAAGGCGAACAAGAAGGGCCGTATCAGGTTGCATATAACTTAGTAGATAAAGCCATCAGAGCAATGTTCATTACTTATTTCCCGAATCCAGATACATTAAAAAAGAAAAGAAATAAAGAGAATCAAAAAGCAGAAAACCCTTACGCACCGATTACAAAATGGTTTGATCAAGGAAATAATCTAAATGTATTTTTGGAAACAAAAGACGCCGATAAAATTCATTTGCTTTACACTGTTGATGGACTATTTGCATTGGTAAAAAAGACCTTCCCCAATATCAATGAAATGGAATCAGGTTTATTGATGGAATTTGTATTGCATGGATTATCGAGCTATTCTTTAATCAGCAAAAAAGTATTGGAAGGAAAAATAGAATTTAAAGATTTAATGGGCAGCATGCTAAATATGGGATCGCAGCATTTTTCGGAGGAAGATTTTAATGATGGGGATTTTTCGTAAGGGTTGAAAATTTTCAACCCTTACGAAAGGATTTTTTGTTTGTTGTTTGTGGTTTGTTGTTTGTTGTTCAAAAGGTTCAATGGGTTTGCCCCCTCGATCCCCCAAGGGGGAAGCTGGAAGCATTTTCCAAGTATTAGCAACTTTGTGTTATATAATAAACTTCGTGTCTTCGTGACTTCGTGCCTTTGTGTTTCAACCCTTTTGCGCCTTCGTGACTTCGTGTCTTCGTGTCTTCGTGTCTTTGTGTTTCAACCCTTTTGCGCCTTCGTGTATTCGTGTTTTCGTGTCTTTGTGTTTCAACCCTTTTGCGCCTTCGTGTATTCGTGTTTTACCCCTCTAATAAATATTCACTTCCCTATGTAAAAAGATTCCAAATTTATCATGTACAGACGATATGATTTTTTCGCTGAGTTCAAAAATTTCCGTGCCTGTTGCATTTCCATGATTAACCAAAACCAATGCTTGCTTATCATGGCAGCCTGCATCTCCTTGTCGAAATCCTTTCCAACCCGCTTGTTCGATTAACCAACCTGCGGCAATTTT
>CANKLV010000198.1 GCA_947483415.1 Chitinophagaceae bacterium | reverse complement strand
TTAAACCAGCAAAGCGACTTAAACCAATTTCCACCCATCATTTCATTATCTTTGCGCCATGTTTAAAACTACTTTATTAAATGCCGTTCAGGCAGGGGCAGCACAATTGCAGCATTATTTTAATGGAAATTTTAAAATTACCAACAAAGAGGGCATCAATAACCTTGTAACAGAAGCAGATCATGCAGCTGAAAAAGCGATTATTGAAGTTATTCAACAAGCGCATCCCGATCATTTTATATTAAGTGAGGAAACTGGAGAAATAAAAACAGATAGCACAATCAAATGGATCATTGACCCGATTGATGGAACGGTGAATTTTGCCAATGGCATTCCGCTTTGTTGTGTTAGCATCGGTGTTGAAAAAGAAGGCCAAATGATTTTAGGCGCAGTTTACAACCCGTTTATGAATGAATTGTTTTTTGCACAAAAAGGGATGGGTGCATTTTTAAATGAGAAAAAAATCAGTGTAAGCGATAAATCTACAGTAATAAAAAGTTGTTTGGTAACAGGGTTTCCATATACGTATTTAGATTCGCCAAATGGCCCGATACAAGTGTTTGAAAAATTAATTCGCCAAGGAATTCCGGTAAGAAGATTGGGCAGTGCCGCTATCGATTTATGTTGGGTTGCAGCTGGAAGATTTGATGGATTTTACGAACATAGTTTACAAGCTTGGGATAGCGCTGCTGGATTTTTATTGGTAGAAGAAGCCGGCGGAAAAGTTACCGACTTCGAAGGAAATTATTATTCGCCATACCAACCGCATATTTTAGCCACCAATGGTAAAATACATGATGAGTTGCTTATGGTGGTGCAAGGAAAAATTTAATACAAACTAATTTTATAATGAACGAACGTACAGAAATTGCTTCTTTAGGAGAATTTGGATTGATAGAACATCTAACCCAAAACATTAGTTTTAAAAATGCGTCTACACTTTTGGGTGTTGGCGACGATGCCGCAGTGATTGATCATTTTGGTCGTCAAACAGTTGTAAGTACAGATATGTTGATTGAAGGCATTCATTTCGATTTGTCGTACACACCATTGAAACATTTGGGGTATAAATCTGTAGTGGTAAACCTGAGTGATATTTATGCGATGAATGCAACACCAACGCAAATATTGATTAGCATTGGTTTTAGCAATCGTTATAGTGTAGAAGCGTTGGATGAATTTTATGCAGGTGTTTATGCAGCATGTGAAAAATATAATGTGGATTTGATAGGCGGCGATACGAGCTCATCGCAAAAAGGATTTATCATTAGTGTAACTGCCATTGGCGAAGTTGTTCCCGATAGTTTTGTAAAAAGAAATACTGCCAATGTAAATGATTTGATTTGTGTGAGTGGCGAATTGGGCAGTGCGTTTTTAGGATTAACCTTATTGGAAAGAGAAAAAAAGATATTCGCTGAAACGGGCGCTCAGCCTGATTTAGAAGGACAAGCACATATTGTTGGCAGATTATTAAAACCAGAAGCGCGTAAAGACATCGTAGAATATTTTGCGGAATCAGAAATTATACCAACCAGTATGATTGACATTAGCGACGGGTTAAGTAGCGACATCATGCACATCTGCAACAAAAGCAAAACAGGTTGCGTTTTGTATGAAGATAAATTTCCGTTTAACGATGAAGCAAAAGAATTTGCCTATAAATTGCAATTAGATCCAACGGCTTGTGCGTTAAGTGGTGGCGAAGATTACGAATTATTATTTACCGTTTCTCAAGCAGATTTTGAAAAAATAAAAATCAATCCTTCAATTTCTATCATTGGTTACATAACTGCCGAAACAGAAGGCATGCATCTTTTAACCAGAGGCGGAAACAAACATCCACTCGTTGCGCAAGGTTGGAACCATTACAATAAATAATTTCATTCGCAATCATTTATCCGCATTAAAATACAATCAATAATTTCATCAATAAAAATGGAATTAAGCGTTGTTTTATCTGTTTGATTAATGCAAGCATTAAATTTCCAAGTTGGCATTTCTGCACATTTAAATTGATTGTAAATGCTGTTGCTTAATCCGATGTATTCTAAATTTCCTGTAAAATTGGTTTGATAAATCAATTGATGATTTCTTCCTTGTTCATCTCCAATCAACAGCAAATACGTGTATGGATTTTTAGTGTTGAAATAATTATTCAATGCTACACCATCAATTTTTAATGGCACATAATTATTTATCACCAGTTGATCATTGGAAATCATTAAAAAGTTTTTTTTAAAACATCCTTGACTTTTACAATCAAAACACAACATCCAAACGGAACAAATAATGGCTATTATCTTCATTATGGTAGAGTTGAAATGGGGTCCAAACAAACTAGATACACATTTGTATTTTGATTGTTTAATTGTTGTAGGTCGTTGATTTCTTTGTATAAATTATCGTACCATTTTCCGTATCGATAAGTGTACGTTATAAATATCTTGCTCATTTTTTTATCAGCATTGATGTCAAAAATTTCATTGTTTGAAAGATATCTTAATGTATAGTTAGATAAATTAGAAACTTGTTTTAAATCATCGACGCTAAAATTATTTTTATTCAAGTTTTGCTTTATTTCATTTTCAATTCTTCCTGAGCAGGAATTATTTTCATTCAGAAATTTGCTTCGTTTTACCATTGTACTGTCATTTAAATATGTACCAACATAAAATAACGTACTGTCATCAGTAAGTTTTTCGTTGAAAAATTTGGTGTATGATGCTTTATCTATAAATAGCACTTGATTTATTTTAAATAATTTCTTTTTGTTGATGTACTTAATAAAATCAGCTTTTTGTTTAAATGAAAATGAGTTGTTCATTTTATAATGATGAATTACATACCATTTACAACTCATAAAAGTAAAGGCAAGGAAAATAATTGAAGCGGTAAAAATCGGTTTCATTTTTTTTGTTTTATGGTGATTTAAAAAAGGCAATACCCAATTTGGATATTGCCTTTGAGATTATTATTTAATTGGAATTTCTACAACAAATTCATTGTCGATTTTTTTAACTGGATAATTTCCGCCCGGTACTAATATTGTTTTTCCTTCAGGACTTATCAAGCTTAACATATTGTATTCTATTTCAAAATCGGTAAAATCTGTGTTTTCAAATCCTTTTTCATGTTGAATAGCATCTGTGAAATGTAATTCAATGGTTTGATTGTTTAACTTTCCAAAAACAGAAATATTACCATGCTCAATTACAGACTTGCTCATGCATTGTATGCAAGAAACACCAACTTGAATTCTCCCGCAAAATCCAAAACCGTCTTCACAACCTGTTCTGCGTTTATGAAAATTAAATATTTCAACATTAATGTAAAAGGCTGAGCAT
>CANKLV010000197.1 GCA_947483415.1 Chitinophagaceae bacterium | reverse complement strand
GACAAAACAGACAGCTTGTTGCTCAATGTTTATGTGAACAATTTTATGGAAAAGCATTTTAACGCCAACTATGCTTTCAAAAAAAATAATTGGAGCAACTTAACAACGTTTCATACGGTGCAACCAGCAAATAAAATTGATCGAGACAATGACAAATTTCTAGACTTGCCTTTGCTTACCCGTTATATGATTTCCAACAAATGGAAATACGGAAATGAAAATGATTGGGGTTGGAATAGTCAAATCGGGTTCCGTTTTTTTAACGAACAACGCATTGGCGGACAAACTTTCTTTAATCCCGAATGGGACAAAGGCAGCACCATTGTTTACGGACAAAGTGTACATATCAACCAACCTGAAATTTGGACAAAAACGGGTTATCGAATAAATGATAATCATAACGTTGTTTTGTTTGCTTCGACGTTTCATCAACAACAAAATTCATTTTTTGGAACAGTAAAATATAATGCACAGCAAACCAATTTTTACGGAAACATTCAGTATGAGCTGAGCTATGCCGAACACGAATTAAAAACAGGTATCAGTTACCGTTATTTGAACTTGAATGAAGATATTGCCTTTACCGACACCTTGTTGCGACGGACATATGCCGGAAATTATCAACGATTGGAAAACATTCCCGGAATTTTTGCCGAAAACACAATGCGATTTTTTAATGACAAACTCACTTGGATTGTAGGCGTTCGGGGCGACCAGCATAATCAATTTGGTTTTCAGTTTACGCCAAGAACTTTACTTAAATACGACATCGCCCAAAAAACGATTGTTAGGGCAAATATTGGAACAGGCTGGAGAACGGTAAATTTATTTAGCGAAAATATCGGATTGCTTGTAAGTTCACGGGACATCATTTTTGCCGAGCAGTTACAACCCGAGAAAGCGTTAAATTTTGGCGTTAACTTGACGCAAAAGTTTGAAACGAAAAACAATAATCTATCAGGTTATTTTAGTGTGGACTATTACAGAACAGAATTTCAAAATCAAATTTTTCCTGATTATGACAGCGACCCGACAAAAGCGATTATTAAAAATTTTACAGGAACAAGCGTAAGCAATGGTTTTCAGGCAGAGTTGTATTTGAAATTTTACAAAAGGGTTGAATTGAAAACGGGATATAACTTTTTAGATGTTTACAGGGAAATTGGAGAAACTAAACAGTTATTGCCTTTCAATCCAATGCATAAATTAATAACAACTTTCAGTTATAAACCATTGACGAATAAATTCCATTTTGATATGAATGTGCATTGGTATGGAGAACAGCGATTGCCGGACACGAAATCAAATCCGATAGAATTTCAGCGACCTGATTTTTCAAAACCTTACACAACTGTAAATGCACAATTCACGTACAATTTCAAAAAGTTTGAAGTTTATACAGGTTGCGAAAACATCTTTGACTTCCGACAAAAACAACCGATAATCAGTTGGCAAGACCCATTTAGCCCATACTTCGACACCTCTTCCGTTTGGGGTCCGACACGAGGAAGGGAAATTTATGCTGGCGTTAGATTTAAGTTGATTAAGAAATAATAAATTTTAAACCCTTCAGAATAAAGACTGGGTTAAACCAATAATAATTTCAAATTTTAAAAACCAGTACATGAAAAAATTAATTTACTTATTAATAGCCATTTCATCTTTGAAATCATTCGGGCAGACATCACTTATTGATTTCGGTAATTTGGCCGAAAAAAATCAAGAATGGGTTTTACTTTCGGATAATATAATGGGGGGAGTTACAAAATCTAAAATTGAATACACCATTAATTCTGTTTTATTATCCGGAGATATTTCCTTAGATAATTATGGAGGTTTTTCATCAATAAAAACAAAATATAAAAGGTTTGATTTATCTACATACATGGGTGTTAAAATCAAGTTTAAATCTACCAATCAAAAGTTTGCTTTTACTTTAGAAGATGATCAAAACTGGACACAGCCAAATTACAAACATGAATTTTCTGCAAAGAAGGATGATACATGGGAAGAGGTGATTATTTATTTTAAAGATTTTCAAGAAATTGTAATTGGTCAACCAACAGGAAATATGATGAATTCAGAAAGTTTAAAAAATATAGTTAGAATGGGAATAATGACTTATGAAAAAAAGGAAGGTCCTTTTTCTCTTGAAGTGGATTATGTAGCGTTTATTAAATGATACTGTTTTGAAATGTAAAAGATATAAATATCAGTAGTAATAATCGACAACATTTAGTGGAGTAGAAGAAATGCCCCTTAAAAAAAGCCCCGAAAACAGTTTATGTATCTGGGCATTTTTGCTACAGCTTATTCAGCGCCCTCCTCTTCAATTCACCAACTGGTATTGGCAAGTATCCTTTTGTCTACACATAAAATTGTTAAATCGTAAGATTGTTTCTCTTTGATAAATATATTTAACAAACCTTTCCAATAAACTTCAATAATTTTCCAACGTTCGTGAAGTTTTCATGAAGCGTTGATTCGTATACGCAACACCGTTACCTTCCAATTTGACTAGCGTATTATCATAACCGTAAATTGTATTTAATGAAAATTCAAATTTTTACTTTTTCACTATTAATGACTGCTTTTAATTGTATTGGGCAGAATGTTGAGCACTTAACAATTCAATATGGATTTAATCGGTTTAAAATGGAGAAAAAATATAAGTTGATTATTGATAGTGCTATTGATGGAAAGTCATTCCAGGAAATTAATATTGAAGCCCATTGTGACTTTATTGGAACCATGGAATACAATGATTCATTGTCATTAAAAAGAGCAATGGATGTAAAAAATTATTTGATCTCAAAGAACATTGATGAAAACAATATAAAAGTATTTGCTCGCGGTAAAAGAATTCCACTGGTTGAAAATACAGATGATGATTCGCGTGCTAAAAATAGACGAGCAGAAATTCAATTTATTTTAAAACCCTCCGAACCTACTCAACATATTGACACAATTGATAAAGTTGTCATTGATAGCTTAGACTTAAACAACTTGGAAGTTGGGGCTACATTCAAATTAGAAAATATTAATTTTTATGGCGGTAAACATTTATTTCTAGAAAGCTCAATGAACGCTCTAGATAACTTATATTATTCATTAAACGCCTATCCACATATCGAAATTGAAATACAAGGCTACATTTGTTGTACTGATAATGGCCAGGATGGATTGGATCTTGGAACAGGAACACCGAATTTATCGGAAAATAGGGCGAAAGCTGTATATGACTTTTTAATTCAAATGGGAATTAGTCCCCGAAGGCTTAGTTATAAAGGATATGGGTCGTCAAAAAAATTAGTTGAAGAAGTTACAGAGAATGATAGAATAACAAAT
>CANKLV010000196.1 GCA_947483415.1 Chitinophagaceae bacterium | reverse complement strand
CAAAGCGATTAAATTTAGTATCGACAGCAATTGTTTATAACTTAATTGAAATAGAATTCAAAAAAGGTTTTTGCAGACTTTTAATTTGTCTAAATTTGAATGCAAAGCTAGTAATATAATGCCAGTTGTTTAAAATTAATACTTGATCATTTGAACGAAAGAACTATAGAATTACACGATATTGCTCCAAAAGAATTTTGGGGTGCTCAAGACACTCATCTTGAAACGATTAAAAGATATTATCCCAAGCTTAAAATTGTAGCTCGTGGTACAACCCTGAAAGTTTTTGGTGAAAAAGAGGAACTAGACGAGTTCGAGAATCGATTTAACCGCTTAATGCTCCATTTTACTAGGTATAATAATATTGATGATAATGTCATTGATCGTGTTATCCAAAGCAATACAAATGAAGAGCAGCGAATGCCTAATCAAGATAAAATACTTGTTCATGGTATTGGTGGAAAGCTAATTAAGGCCCTAACACCAAATCAACAAAAACTTGTTGATTATGTTGCCAAAAACGATATGGTGTTTGCTGTTGGTCCGGCTGGGACTGGGAAGACTTATACAGGTGTTGCCCTAGCAGTAAAGGCTTTAAAAGAGAAACAAGTAAAAAGAATTATTTTAACTCGTCCTGCAGTTGAGGCCGGTGAAAATTTAGGTTTTTTACCTGGCGACATGAAAGAAAAATTGGATCCTTACATGCAACCTTTGTATGATGCGCTTCGCGATATGTTACCGCCACAAACCTTAGATGATTATTTATTGAAAGGGATTATTCAAATTGCTCCACTTGCTTTCATGAGGGGTAGAACTCTTGATAACGCCTTTGTTATCCTAGATGAAGCTCAAAATACGACTCATTCACAAATGAAGATGTTTCTTACTCGAATGGGGAAAAGTGCCAAGTTCATAATTACAGGCGATCCAGGTCAAGTAGATTTGCCAAGGCGAACTATTTCCGGTCTAAAAGAGGCTTTATTAGTATTGAAAGATATTGACGGGATAGGAATTATTTATTTAGATGATAAAGACATTGTTCGCCATCGTTTAGTTAAGAAAGTAATTGACGCTTATAAAAGCATTGAAAATAACGATTGACAATAAAAAAAGGCAGTAAAAATGCCTTTTTTTATTTAGTTTTGTATCAAATTACAATACAACTCAACTCAATGAACACAATAACAACTACTAATTTCAATTTTCCAAACCAAAAATCAATTTATCGAGGTAAAGTTCGCGAAGTTTATACTATTAATGATGATATTTTAGTAATGATAGCTACTGATAGGTTATCTGCTTTTGATGTAGTGATGCCTAAAGGAATACCTTATAAAGGACAAATTTTAAATCAAATTGCCGCTAAATTTATGCATTTGACGCAGGACATAGTACCTAATTGGCTGATTTCTAATCCCGATCCCAATGTTGCTATTGGGTATTTATGCGTGCCTTTTAAAGTAGAAATGGTTATTCGTGGATATCTTTCAGGACATGCCGCTCGAATTTATGCTCAAGGGGGAAGAACTATTTGTGGTGTTAATTTGACGGAAGGATTAAAGGAAAATGATAAGTTTGAGCAACCAATAATTACACCAACTACCAAAGCCGAAAACGGATCACATGACGAAGATATTTCAAGAGAGCTAATCCTAGCAAGCGGGATTGTTTCTGAAACTGATTATTTGGTTTTAGAAAAATATACACGCGCATTGTTTCAAAGAGGTACAGAAATAGCAGCCTCCCGTGGTTTGATTCTAGTTGATACAAAATATGAATTTGGTAAAACAAAAGACGGTAAGATTGTTTTAATTGATGAAATTCACACACCTGATTCGTCTCGTTATTTTTACACCAAAAGTTATCAGGAATTACAAGATTTGGGACAGGAGCAAAAGCAATTATCGAAGGAGTTTGTCCGTCGTTGGTTAATTGATAATGGGTTTCAGGGATTGGAAGGACAAAGCATACCCAATATGTCAGCACAATATATAGAATCTGTTTCTGAAAGGTATATTGAACTCTATGAAAATATACTTGGCGAGAAATTTATCAAAGCTGATATTTCAAATATCAATGATAGAATAGAGCAAAATGTGCTAAATTATCTAGGTCAGTATAAATAATGTAATAGGCCGCTTAGTTGTCGAAATAAGAAAATTTGTCATTGTTTTTTAATTTTAATAAACTTTCGTAAATTAATTTGATTACGTTTTCTACGTCGTCTCTGTGAACCATTTCAACGGTTGTATGCATATATCGTAGTGGTAATGAAATTAAAGCAGATGCTACCCCGCCATTGCTGTATGCAAATGCATCTGTATCAGTTCCGGTTACTCTCGAAGTTGCATGTCGTTGAAAAGGAATTTTATTTGTTTCAGCTGTCTTAACAATTAGATCTCTTAAGGTATTATGAACAGCAGGTGCATAGGCAATTACAGGTCCTTTACCAATTTTTAAATCGCCTTCAATTTTTTTCTCAATCATCGGCGTGTTGGTGTCATGACATACATCTGTAACTATGGCAACATTTGGTTTAATAGTGTTGGTTATCATCTCTGCCCCACGAAGACCTATTTCTTCTTGAACAGAATTGGTAACATACAATCCAAACGGTAATTTTATTTTGTTTTCTTTTAATAGCCTAGCAACTTCAGCTATCATGAATCCTCCCATTCTATTATCTATGGCGCGACAAACAAATTTATTGCCATTTAAAATCATAAACTCATCTGGATAGGTAATAACACAACCCACATGAACTCCCAATTTTTCTACTTCCTCTTTTGTAGAACAGCCACAATCAATAAATATGTTATGTAGGCTTGCAGATTCTTCCTTACCTCGGTTTCGAGTATGAATAGCAGGCCATCCAAAAACACCCTTAACGATGCCTTTTTTAGTATGAATATTTACCCTTTTAGACGGAGCAATTTGATGATCTGAACCCCCATTTCTAATAACATATATTAATCCCTCAGCTGATATATAATTTACATACCACGAAATTTCATCAGAATGTCCCTCAATTACCACCTTATATTTGGCATCCGGATTAATAACACCAACTGCAGTTCCGTATGTGTCAGTGATAAAAGTATCAACATATGGCTTTAAATAATTCATCCATAGTTTTTGGCCATTAGATTCATATCCAGTTGGAGAAGCATTGTTTAAGTAGGTTTCAAGAAATGATAATGAAGATTTTGTAAGTATTGATTTTGATGCCATAGTTTTTTTTTGCTAAAATATAAATTTGGCATTACAGTTGTTAAGCCTTATCCATATTTTATTCCAAAATATTTTAATCTATTAAATTAAATACTAATCTCATTCTTAAATTTAAAACCAATTATATGCAAT
>CANKLV010000195.1 GCA_947483415.1 Chitinophagaceae bacterium | reverse complement strand
CAGTTTTATGACAGAACAACTGAACGAAAATACATTGCTCTAGTTTGGGGAGATTTAAAAGAAGATGGTTTTGTAGAAGGGAATATTGGACGCTCTTTAAAAAATAGAAAAGTAATGTCCGTTTTTCCTAATTCAGATTATGGTAAATTTGCGAAAACACATTATAAAGTCATTGAACGCTTTGGTTTGGTTACATTAATTGAGTGTAAACTAGAAACAGGAAGAACACATCAAATCCGAGTTCATATGAAGCATATTGGCCATCCACTCTTTAATGATTTAGAATATGGAGGTAATAAGATATTAAGGGGTACAATTTCAGTGCCTTATCGTAAGTTTATAGAGAGTTGTTTCTCACTGCTTTCAGGACAAGCATTACATGCTAAATCATTGGGTCTAATTCAACCTCAAACAAAGCAAACACTATTTTTTGAGTCTGAATTACCTATTTCTTTCTCAAAATTACTATCTAAATGGCGGAAATATTGTGTAGATTAGTTAATTTTTATTATTTTTGATTCTTCTATTTCAAATATAAATTCTAATGAAACAATTTCAAATTTCTTTCTTTGTTGTTTTCTTTTTTATTGTTGGTCTTTTCTCTCAAGATTTAAGATCTCAAAACGAACGACCAACCCCAAAATTTGTATATAAAGCTGAAGAATCTCTTTTTTCAGGTAACTATTTCGCATCTATTGAAAAATGTGAAAAAGCATTTAAGAAGCTTGGAACTAGAGGATCTTTAAAAGAAAAAGGTTCAATGGCATTTAATATCGCAGAAGCAAATAGAAATCTTTCAAGATATGAGGAGGCAAATAAATGGTATGGTGTATGTGTAGAATTAAAATATTTTCAGTTTACACCTGAAGTCTATTTTTACAGAGGAAATATGTTAAAAATGATGGGGGACTTCCCTAACGCACTTAAGATGTATGAATTGTATAAAAAAGTAGCTCCTAAATCTATGACAAAGCAAATAGAGGATGCCTTAGCATCTTTGCAGAAGTACAAAGATTTTAGCTCAGATGAATCAAGGTTAGTGATTAAATCTGAATCTAAAATTAACAGCAATAAATATGATATGGCTCCATCATTTGCAGATAAAAAAGGGAAAGTAATCTATTTTTCTTCCAGTAGGGAGGAATCTTTTGGTGAGTCTAGAGATTTAATTACTGGTCATAAATTTATGGATATTTTTATGGCAACTTACGATGATAAAGGAAATACATCAGACATAAAAACTATTGATAAAAATGGTATAGTAAATACTTCGCAAAATGAAGGGTCAGTTTGTTTTGATTCAAAGAGAAAAACTATGTTTTTTACTCGTTGCCCAAACCCTTCAAAAGTAAGTTTGGGTTGTGATATTTGGCAAGTAGATGTTGTAGGTGAAGAGTTTGAAAATCCATTAAAATTAAATTTAAAGTCTTCAGATTCAATTTCAGTAGGACACCCTTGCATTTCTGAAGATGGAAGCATGTTGATTTTTGCATCAGATATGGAAATGAATTCAAAAGGAGTAAAAAGTTATGGAGGAAAGGATTTATGGTATGTGTTGTATGATAAAAAAACTAAAACATGGGAATCGGTTCCAAATAATATGGGTCCTGAATTTAATACATTTGCAGATGAACTTTTTCCATCCATAGGCTTACAAGGTGAGTTTTATTTTGCAAGTAGTGGCCACATAGGAATAGGTGGCTTAGATATTTTTATGGCGCAACGAGTTGGAACTGAAAATAAATGGTCTGGTGTTAAAAACATGGGTTATCCAATCAATTCAACTGGTAATGATTATGGCATTTGCGCTGTCGATAATAAATCTGGATTCTTCACTTCTGAGAGAAAAACAGCTACAAGTAGCGAGTATTCATCAGACATTTGGAGTTATACTTTACCCCCAAATTTATTTGACTTAA
Source organism: Chitinophagaceae bacterium (assembly GCA_947483415.1). GTDB lineage: Bacteria > Bacteroidota > Bacteroidia > Chitinophagales > Chitinophagaceae > Ferruginibacter. The sequence continues at coordinate 1,472 of CANKLV010000195.1, read as the reverse complement.
AGGTTGTTGTATATGAAGCTGGTAATAAGTCTAAAAAAATAGAAGGAGCAAAAGTTGAAGTACTTGTTTCAGACGGAATAAAATGGGAGGGACTTACTAGTGATAAAGGAAAAGAAAAAGGAAAAACAGAAAAATGGACAGAAAAAAAGGACAAGTCTCGCTATATTTTGGCTGACAAATCCTATACACTTAAAGCAAGTAAAGAAGGCTACTATGATGATGTTAGAGGCGCTAAGTTTAGTACTGTTGGAATGGACCAGAGTCAAAGTTTCTTAATTGAAATGACCTTATTGCCAATTAAAGAAATAAGACCACCTGAGGTTCGATATCCCCTAGATCAATGGACATTTATCAATGATGCTTATTGTATGTCTAATGATTCACTGCAATATTTATTTGAATTATTAGATCAAAATCAAAATATTTCAATTGACTTATATTCTCATACTGATGCAAGGGATACAGAGATTCACAACCAAGCATTATCAGAAAATCGTTCCAAAGCTGTTTATAATTTCTTGGTTAATAAAGGTATTGACCCAAGACGTATAAAGCCAGTTGGTAAAGGAGAAAGTGAGCCTGCAACCTTAACTTTGGAAAATGGAGAAGAAGTAATATTGAGCGAAGAATATATTAACCAATTTAAACTTTCTGATAAGTCGAAATTTGAACAATTACATCAGATAAATAGACGAACTACTGTTTTGATTACAAGTACAGAATTTGACGCTAATACTGCGCCTCCAGCAGATCCTAGTTGGAAGAAATATAAAACTCCTTTACCTCGGTAAATTCTCTTAAAAAGCGCTTTAAAGCGCTTTTTTTTGTATCTTAAATAATCAATAGATTATTTATGAACGAAAATTACTTACATTTTCTATGGAAAATGAAACGCTTGCCTTTTCCAAAATTATCCTTATTCGATAAGAAAGAATTTACAATTTTAGACTTTGGGACGCACAATGAATTTGAGTCTGGACCTGATTTTCAGGAGGCTTCTATTCTCTATGACGATTTAAAATGGTTTGGCTCTATTGAAATTCATATTAATGCATCAGACTGGTACAAGCACAAACACCATTTAGATAAAGCATATAACAATGTTATTTTGCATGTGGTGTATAATAATGACAAAGAAGTTGTGCAAAATGGAAGAGTAATTCCAACCTTAGAATTGAAAATGCACATTGATGCAAAACATTACCATAAATTCAATCAGCTTAATGCTATGTCTTTTGATATTCCTTGTACGAATTTAATTTTAGAAATCCCTCGTATTTATCGAACTAACATGAAAGATCGAGCGATAGAAACAAGATTGAAGCGGAGATTATTAGAACTTGAAAAAATACAGTTTCTGGATGATCAGCATCTTCTTTATATTCTTTTTGCTCGTTCATTTGGATCAAGCGTAAACCAACAGCCATTTGAGTCTTTGGCGATATCCTTTGATATTCAACAATTTTTAGCTT
>CANKLV010000194.1 GCA_947483415.1 Chitinophagaceae bacterium | reverse complement strand
TTTTATGGGTTTGAGAAGTTGGAAGGATTGTAAACTTAGCCCCCTCAATCCCCCAAGGGGGAAGTTGGAAGCATTTTCCGTTATTGGCTTTTCAATCTTATGAATCTTTTGAACTTCAGAATGCTCAAGCTCCCTTCACCTTTTGGGGAAAGGGTTGGGGATGGGGGCTTTTATCTCAGCAATGATAAAAAAACTACCACAAATAACAATTACATCATTCGATTTTGAATTTTGTTTCGCTGATTCTATTGCCATATTCACATCATCAAATCCATTTCCCAATAACCCAATTTCATTTCCCATCAATTGTAATGCATAAAATGGAAGCGCCCTTGGAATATGCGCATTTGTGAAATAGTAAGAAGCATCTTTGGGAAATAATGATAAAACCTCTGAAATATCCTTATCATGCACAAACCCCAAAACAAAATGATAATGAGTATTTGGATAATCACGTTTGAGCTGGTTGATAATTTCCGAAATCCCATCTTTATTATGTCCAACATCATGAATGATTGTTGGAGAATGACCAACCACATCCCATCGACCACACATGCCCGTTAGTTTTTTCACATTGGCAAGTGCATATTTTTCATTTTCGTTACTTATTGGAAATCCCAACTGATGTAATAATTTTTCAGCAGCTAAAACCGTTTTTAAATTTTTCATTTGATATGCGCCCATCAAATCCAATTCGAAAATTTCCGAATGTAAATTGCTTGTATCCGTTACTTTATATGCAGCTATATTTTGGTTTGAATCAATTTTATCTATTTGATATAACGTTTCTGCATAAATTGGCGTAACGTTCATATCCATTGCTTTTGATTCAAATACAGGTTTTGTTTGAGGTAGAGATTCTCCAATGATTACGGGTGTGTTTTCTTTTATTATTCCAGCTTTCTCGAATGCAATTAGTTCGAGCGTGTTGCCAAGTAAATTGGTATGATCCATTCCAATATTTGTAATAACACTTAAAATTGGATGTATAATATTGGTACTGTCTAATCGTCCACCCAATCCAGTTTCTATTACCGCTATATCTACTTTATTTACTGCAAAATATTCAAATGCCATAGCTACAGTAAGTTCAAAAAAAGACGGCTTTATTTCCGAGCAAAGCGTTTTTGTTTTTTCTGTAAAATCAATTACAAATTCTTTTGAAATAGGATGTCCATTTATTCTAATGCGTTCTCTAAAATCTTTGATGTGAGGAGATGTATACAAACCCGTTTTGTACCCTTGTTGATGAAGCATAGCAGCGAGCATATGACTTGTACTGCCCTTCCCATTTGTACCTGCAATATGAATTGATTTGAAAAGATGTTGAGGATTATTTAAGGCATTGCATAAGACAGTGGTATTTGTTAAATCAGCTTTATATGCAGCAGCGCCAATTCTAGAAAACATAGGCAATTGTGCAAATAAGTAGGCAATGGTTTCTTCGTAATTCATGTAGGTAAAGATAAATAGTAACTTATTTTATTTGCCTACTATGTTTAATAATGTTGATAAAATGGGAGGGATAAAGTCAAAATTTAAAATTCAAAAAAAGGTTTATGAACAATTTTCAACCCTCCTCTTTGTGCAAACTTTTCACTTTTTACCCGCCACGGCGGGCACGCTTTTTTTCTTTTTACTTAACTCCTAATTCACCCTAAAATCAAAAATGATGACCGCTTCATAAGGTTGAGCGCCTGCTTCGAATGGAATTTTTGGCAAACAATTGATGATGGCATTTTTATATTTGGCATCAAAGCTCGTAGATTTTTTTTCTATTTTAATAAAACTCCCAACACCTGAAGTAGATACTTTTATTTTCGCATAAATTTTTTCAGAACCAAGTTCATCTTCAAATTTATAGTTCTTCAACATCGCTTTGTTGATTGGAATTATTTTTGGTTTACCATTGGCTGATCCTGCATCTCCAGCGCCATTTGGATTATTTCCTTGAGATGTAAAACCATTATCTACATCTGCATTATTGCCATTTCTCCCAGTATTAGGGCCTTGGTAAGTAAGTTTTGGTTTGTTATTATTGGTATTTGTAGGTGTTGTAACTTTTGGTAAGTTTGTTTTAGTCGTTTTCTTTTCTGTTTTGGTTATTACAGCTGCATCTGCTTCGGCATTGTCATCAGGTGTTACATTACTATTATCGTCGGAACTGGTTGGGCTTGGGGTGCTTTTTTCTACTTCTGGAGTTGGCGAACCTTTTATTAATGGTTGCTCCTGACCAAAGCCTTCTTCCTCATTTCCCAAATTGATTTCTATTTGATCTTGAATAACCAATTCTGGAGGCGGATTGGTATTCCATCTGATTAAAATAAATAGTATGATTAAAATCGTACAAATTGCTGTAGTATAAATAAGCGCCTTTTTGTTTTCTTCAGTTTGGATAACGATATACATATGAATTGAATTATAGGTTTAAAGTTATTATTTTCTGAGCGTAGAAAAATAATTTAAGTGAATTTGTTTTTGCAAATTCAATATTTTAACAACTCTATTTATTTTTATATACTCGTTCCCCAAACAGCATACTGCCAATTCTAATCAAATTACTACCGGATGAAATGGCCATCTTATAATCTCCACTCATACCCATGCTCAACGTTTCCATTTTTAAATTATCGATACTTAACGATGAATACTTATCAAACAATTTTTTCAATGTGTCAAATTCATTTTTTACAATTTGACTATCTGAAGAAAAGCTTGCCATCCCCATCATTCCAACGATTTGCACATTTTTCAATTCAGGCAATTTCTGAATAATATTTTCTAACTCCGCTTCATTTAATCCAAATTTAGTTTCTTCTTTTGCAATATAAATTTGAAGTAAGCAGGAGATTTTTCTATTTAATTTTTCGCCTTGTTTATTGATTTCTATTAATAACTTTTCGCTATCTACCCCATGTATCAAGTGTACAAATGGAGCGATATACTTCACTTTATTAGATTGCAAATGCCCTATAAAATGCCATCGAATATCTTTTGGAAGTGCTTCATGTTTGTCTACCAACTCTTGCACATAATTTTCTCCGAAATCACGTACGCCAATATCATAAGCTTCCTGTAAATCAGCAATAGGCTTTGTTTTCGATACAGCTACGATGGTAACCATAGTATCAATTTGTTCCTTCAGGGAATTGTAAACAGGTGATTGAAAGGACATTTAAAATTTATTCATTAACAACTGACGATATATCGCAAACGAAGGTAGATTATTTTAAAATACTTCTACTAATTACAATGCGTTGTACTTCACTTGTGCCTTCATAAATCTGTGTAATTTTAGCATCACGCATTAAACGTTCTACATGATATTCTTTTACAAATCCATAACCACCATGTATTTGAACGGCTTCAGTTGCAGTCCACATAGCCGTTTC
>CANKLV010000193.1 GCA_947483415.1 Chitinophagaceae bacterium | reverse complement strand
TTTGAACGCCGTACAAACTTAGAAAAACGATTTACGGATAAGCGCATGAAGCGGATGATCAACGAAACAAATAAGATTAAGACTGACAAATTTGCACTGTTGTTTAACGATACGTGTTCAATTTTTAAACTAGTAGTAGAAAATACAGGTGCCGATGATATGGCTTGGATGACAACTAAAAATACCTATTACCAACAACTACAGAAAAAAAGTCAATTAACAATTTTAGGGCTTTTTGGTCAAAGTGTTTATGTGAAAGACTCTCTGCCCAGCCGCCAATGGAAAATCACAGATAATAAGCGCGTAATAAGTGGTTATGATTGTAGAAAAGCAATTTACCAAAAAAATGATACTACAAGAATTTATGCTTGGTACACTTCAGCATTGATTCCAAGTGTTGGTCCCGAGGGTTTTTGTGGTTTGCCGGGTACAATTTTAGGTTTAGCAACAGAAGATGGGGGAATTATTTATTTCGCTAAAACTGTAGAACTCATTTCTCCAAAAAAAGAAGATCTTGACTTGCCAATTGGTAAAAACAAAGTGTTTTCAATGCTAGAACTTCGCCTGAAAATTGAAAAGGAATACGGTAATACTCCCTGGGGAAAAGGAATGTTTGATGATTTATTTCGTTGGTTATAATTTTCTAAGCGAAATTTTTCGGGGTAATACGATCTATTTACTTAAATTTACTCCAATTAAATAAAAACAAAAGAGTTAAATCATGTGGAAAAAAATTGCAGATATAATCTTAAGGAATCGATTTTTTATCTTAGGTATTATTGCTTTAATTACAGTTTTTTTTGGGTTCCATGCATACACGGGTATTCAGCTTGATAACTCTACAGGGATTTTTTTACCTAAAGATTCTAAAACCTCAAAAAATTTCAAAAATTTTAAGGCTCTTTTTAAGGAAGAGGGGGGAGCATTAATTATTGCTATTCAAACTGACTCTTTGTACACTGAGAAAAATTTCTTAAAATGGAAAATATTAGGAGATTCTATTCTACAGATTGATGGTGTAGAGTCTGTTATATCTGAGGCAACCCTATTTAATATTCGAAATGATACTACTGCAGCTAAATTTGAAATTCATCGCATTTTTTCAGATGTGTCATTTAAAGAAAAATCAATTGATTCAATTCGTCGAGAAATAAAAACAAATCCTCTTTACAAAGGTCTTTTATATAGTGATAAAGGAGATGTTTCTCTAATGTTAATAACAATTAATGAATCTTATTTATCTGATAAAAAAAAGTTGCACATAGTAAGTGATATTGAGGATTTAAGCCAAAAAATTACGAAAGACTTTGGTGAAATTCATTTTTCAGGCCTGCCTCATTTAAGGGTTCAAATTGCTAAAAGAATCTTAGGCGAAATGGGATTCTTCATAAGTTTATCGATTTTAGTTACTTCTTTACTTCTTTATTTGTTTTTCCGTTCTTTCCGAGTTGTCTTTATTTGTCTTTGTGTTGTCGGAATAGCAGTTATTTGGTCAATAGGAAGTGTTGCTTTTTTTGATTATCGTTTAACTTCATTAATGGCACTTCTTCCTCCTTTAATGATTGTAATAGGAATCCCAAATTGTATATTTCTTATGACTAAGTTTCATCAAGAAATGAAGGAACACGGAAATAAAGTAAAAGCCCTGTCTTTGGTAATTCAGAAAATTGGAACAGCCACCTTTCTAACAAATTTTACTACGGCTATTGGATTTCTGACATTCGCTTTTACTAATACAAGTAACTTAATAAATTTTGGAATTGTAGCGAGTATTAATATTTTAATGGTTTTTTGTTTATCTCTTTGTATTTTACCTATTTTGTCTTCTTTTTTTAGTCCACCACGAACACGGCATCTTAAGCACCTAGATAGAAAATTTGCAACAGGAATGCTTGATTTAATAGTAATGCTAACCCAAAAAAAGAGAAAAGCAATCTATGTTTTTTCTATACTATTGGTTATAATATCTATTTATGGAGTATCAAAAATTATTGCAACAGGAAATCTTACTGGTGATTTATCTAAAAATGATCAAATTTACAAGGACATTAAGTTTATGGAAAAGAATTTTGTTGGTTCTATTCCTTTTGAGATCTTGATTTCTTACAAGGAAAAAGGTCGACTAATGAAAAATTCAACACTTTTAAAAATCGAGGAAATACAGACATTGTTAAAAAATGATACTCTTTTTTCACGAAGTGTTTCACCAGTTGATTTTGTTAAACTAATTAACATGTCTTATTACGGCAATAATCCAGACAAATATACCCTTATTGCAAATCGTGATCGTTTGCGATTAAAAAAGTACATGAAAAATTTTTCTCTGTCTAATGTAAATGGTGGTGGATTTTCCCTCAAATCGCTTGTCGACACATTAACTTGCACAATTCGGATTAGATTACAAATGAAAGATATTGGATCTTATGAAGTTTATGAAAAAGTCAATTCGCTAAAATCAAAGGTAGATTCTATTCTTAATCCTGATAAAAAAGATATTGAAAGATTATGTGGCTTAATAGATTCTTCTCCGAAAAAGAAAAAAGAATTATTTATAGATACTATTTTTCAAATTAATTCTTCCATTTCAAGTACTGTCGCTACTTATTATTCTAAAAAATACCCTAGTTTAGAAACTCAATTAACTAATAATCCAGAATTTATAAAAAGATTTTATGCAGAAAAAGATTTTCAAAAAAAGCTAAAAAAAGCTGTTGATAAAGAAAATTTTGATGTCATTTATACAGGAACGTCTGTTGTATCATCTGAGGGAACCCGTTATTTAGTAAATAATCTAATATCAAGTTTAGTGCTTGCAATTATTCTAATTGGAGTTCTTATGGCACTTTTGTTTCGTTCTTGGCGAATGGTGCTTATTTCTATGGTTCCAAATATTATTCCTTTGATTGTTACTGGTGGAATTATGGGGTATTTTGGCATCCCGTTGAAACCATCAACAATACTCGTTTTTAGTATTGCTTTTGGCATTTCTATTGATGATACAATTCATTTTTTGTCTAAATATAGGCAAGAGCTAAAAAATAAACATTGGGATTTAAAAAGCTGTGTTCTCATTGCAATTCGTGAATCTGGACTTGGGATGTTCTATACTTCTATAGTTTTATTTTGTGGGTTCTCTGTTTTTGCATTTTCACAATTTGGCGGAACCCAAGCCCTTGGTATATTAATTTCAATTACCTTACTTGTTGCAATGGTAAATAATCTTGTTTTATTACCAGCTTTGTTGCTTTCGATGGATAAACTAATAACAACAAAGTCATTTAAAGAACCCTATTTTGAGGCGTATAATGAAGATAGTGATATTGATTGGAATTCACTTCCAATAGAGGAAGAAAATGATAAAAAAATAGAATCATAATGAAAGGAATTATTTTAGCTGGA
>CANKLV010000192.1 GCA_947483415.1 Chitinophagaceae bacterium | reverse complement strand
GCATCAACACATCATACGTTATTGTTCTTTACTGAAAAAGGCAGATGTTTCTGGTTGAAAGTATATCAAATTCCTGAGGGAGATAAAACAAGCAAAGGAAGAGCGCTTCAAAATATGATTCAAATTCCTCAAGATGATAAAGTAAGGGCAATCATTGATGTGAAAAGTTTGGATGATGAAGCTTATTTAGATCAACATTATATTGTATTATGTACTAAACAAGGTATAATTAAGAAAACAGATTTAAAAGATTTCAGTCGTCCAAGACAAAATGGTATCAATGCAATCAATATTTTAGAAGGCGATCAATTGTTGGCTGCAGAGTTAACCGATGGAAATTGTGAAATCATGTTGGCTATAAAAAGTGGTAGGGCAATTCGTTTCCCTGAAAAAGCAGTTAGAAGTACAGGTCGTGGCGGAATTGGGGTTTATGGTATTGAAGTAGATGAGAAAAACGACGAAGTTGTTGGTATGATTTGCATCAATAAAGAAGATAAAACCAAAACGGTATTGGTGGTAAGTGAAAAAGGATATGGAAAAAGAACCAAACTTGACGACCCTGAAACTGGAGAAGCAAATTATCGCATAACTAATCGTGGTGGAAAAGGCGTAAAAACGATGAATGTAACCGATAAAACCGGCCGTTTAGTAGGATTGTTGGCTGTAACAGAAAAAGAAGATTTGATGATTACTTGTGTGAGTGGTGTTACCATTAGAATGTCGGTAAAAGCCATCAGCGAATTGGGTAGAGCCACTCAAGGGGTTAAATTAATCAAAGTTGATGAAGGAGATTCAATTGCAGCGATAACTCAATTGGATGAAATGGAGGAAGTATTAGAAACTGAAATTTCAGCAGAAAATCCAGAAGGCGTTGAAAATGCGGAAGCTTCAAATGAAATTACAGAAACTCCAAATGATCAAACTGAATCAACTGAGCCTACAGATTCAAATGAATCATCAGAATCAGAACCGGAATCAGATTCAGAATAATAATTAAAATTCTAAATTTTAAAACAGCCATCCTAAAAAGGGGTGGCTGTTTTTTTTGCACCAAACAAAAAAAGATTCTTGATTGAGGATACATGATTCTAGTAAGCAGTAAGTTCCAACAACAAACAACAAACTATAAACAACAAACAATTGAATAGTATGGAAATAATCAGAATATTCTATTTAACATAATATTAATTATAGGCAAATTGGAATAGTAGAATTCAAGCTGTATATGTGTATATGGTTGATATGTTACCATATGTTCGTTGCTGATCGTTTTAAAATGATCTTTTAATTCTCTAATTTCATTTTCTATTTTTTAATTTTTATCCCAACGCGGTGGATAGGCTTTTTAATTTTTGCTTTTTACTTTTTAAAATCCTCCACCAAATTTTTTAAGTTTACTTTTACATAATGGAAAATCAATTAATGAATACGGATTCAATTTTAGAGTCGCTAAAAATTAAAGCACTTAATAAAATGCAGTTAGATACCCAAATTGCATTGAAAGATCACAATAATTTAGTTTTATTGTCAAATACCGGAACTGGAAAAACCTTGGCATTTTTAATCCCTTTAATTCAATCCATTGATATTGAATTAAAAAATCAAACTCAGGCTTTGATTATGGTGCCATCACGTGAATTGGCTTTACAAATCGAATCAGTTTTAAAACAAATTCAACCAGGTTGTAAAATTTCTTGCTGTTATGGCGGACATAAACGTGAAATTGAAGAAAATAATCTAGTTCAACCGCCAGCCATCGTTATAGCTACTGCTGGTAGAATGGCCGATCATCTGCGTAGAGGAAATATCAAAACGGATAAAATTAGTTTCCTTGTTTTAGATGAATTTGATAAGATTTTAGAACTTGGCTTTCACGAGGAAATGGCTTATATCATGTCGCAATTGCCTTCGATTAAAACCAAAATGCTTACATCTGCAACCCAAATGGAAGTTTTTCCAGATTTTATAGATATGACGGATAATTTCGTTTTAAACTGTATTGTTGAAGATTTGAAGGATGACGTCATGCTCAGTTTTTACACGGTAAATTCTGAAGAAGACGATAAAATTGATACATTATTCGCTCTCCTATGTTCATTGAAAAACACCTCTTCCATCGTATTTTGTAACCATAGAGATGCCGTTGAAAGGGTTTATAATTTGCTTAAAGAAAAAGGAATCATTAGCGTTTTTTATCATGGTGGCATGGAGCAATATGAAAGAGAATCTGCTTTATGTAAATTTAGAAATAACTCTTCTAATGTATTAATAACCACTGATTTAGCTAGTAGAGGTTTGGATATAGAAAACATTCGTTCTGTTATCCATTATCACCTTCCGCACACTGAAGAATCCTTTACACATCGCAACGGCAGAACGGCAAGAATGGATGCTTCAGGTAGTGTATTCACTATTGTCGGTCCAGACGAAAAAACGCCAAATTACATCAGTGATATTTCTACTGAAATGACACTTCCTGATTCTAACACTTTACCAGAAAAACCACAATGGGGAACGTTGTTTTTAGCCGCTGGTAAAAAAGATAAAATCAATAAAATTGATATTGTAGGATTTTTCTCCAATAAAGGACAACTTAAAAAGGATGATATCGGATTGATTGATGTAAAAGATTTCTCCGCTTTTGTGGCTATCCGTAAATCAAAAATTGGTGGAGTTTTGGAACTTATTAAAGATGAAAAAATTAAAAATAAGAAAGTGAAGATTGAGATTGCTAAGTAAATTTTGCTAAAAACTAGAAAACCATCGAAATGGTTATAAGCACATTTGTTATCATAGCCCACGGTTTAAACCGTTTTTTACACGAATATTTGAACGTGATTTTCACAAATTTTTGCTCTTCCACCATTTAAATGGTGGGCTTTTATATTACCCCCCTATTCCTAAAACCCCATTCTCATTCCACCGCCTTCCCCTCGTATTTGCATTTGATTTCCTGATTGCATTTCACCCGAAAACTTATTCAGCTTGCATACAAAACTAAACATAAAATACCTGCCCAATCTGTTGGTTCTACTGTCTGTAAATCCTGTTCCACTTACATTTCTACTGATTCCTACATTTTGATTTAATAAATCTAAAGCCTGTATCTTAAATATCAGGTTTTTCTTCTCCAACAACTGCTTCTCAATCGTTGCATTAATGATTAATGGATTTGAAGTTGCATTATTGGCAAAACCCAAATTGATATATTTATCTACATCATAACTCAATATAAAATCCTTCGGAAAAAATATGCGTGAATTATGAGAAACCGTCCATGCTATCGTATTTGAATTTAATTCTGATTTTACAGAATATTTTGTGCTATTTAAACTGTAATTCAAACTGATATTCGTTTCCAACCATTTTTTTATTTTAATATCTGTTGAAAAACGTTGTCCCAAGACCCAATTCTTTCCTATATTC
>CANKLV010000191.1 GCA_947483415.1 Chitinophagaceae bacterium | reverse complement strand
TCGAAAATAATAAAGTACTCAATTTAGAAATTGCCAACTCGAGCATTAGTGGCGTTGTGTTATCTGGCAAACTAGATATTTACCGTTCCTTAAAATTTTCAACTGCTGGGTTAAAACTAACAACAAATAATTTCCTTACCCTCAAATCTACTTTAAATGAAACTGCTTGGGTTGGAGATTTAACGGATAAAAAAATTGAAGGAAACGTTACCGTTGAAAGATTTATCCCAACAGGAATTTCGCATGTTAAATCTTGGCAATTGCTTGCTGTTCCAACATTTGGAAGTCAAACCGTAAATCAAAGTTGGCAAGATTCTTCAACTTCGGCTAATGTATCCCGTTATGCTGGTTATGGAACCATGATAACGAGTGGTTTATCTAATGCACTTTCTCTTGGTTTTGATTTGTATACAGCTAATGGTGGAACAATGAAAACGTATAGTTCGAGCGATAGCAGTTTTGTAGGAGTTGCTTCTACTTATATTCCAATTCAAAATTCAAAAGGTTATTTTGTTTACGTAAGAGGTGATAGAACGGTTACAACGTATAATGCTACGGCAATACCAACTATATTAAGAACAACGGGAAAATTATATTCTGCAAATGCTGGCGAACTTCCACCAGTTACAACTATTGGGTCCAATCGTTTTGAGTGCATCGGAAATCCATATGCTTCAGCCATAGATTTTAGAACAATAATAAAATCAGAAAACATTGACAACACATTTTATGTTTGGGATCCATTATTAACCGGTTTTAATATTCAAGGAGGTTATCAATCCATCAGCAGTACAAATGGTTATTTGCCAATTCCTGGTGGTACATCAAATTATAGTGGTAACGAGCCTGTTACATCCATTCAATCTGGACAAGCATTTTTTATGCATGCTACGGGCACAGGATTTGGCGGAAATATTTCCTTTGTAGAATCATGTAAAATTGCTGGTGGCAAAATGCAATTCAGGGAAAATATTGAAGCCAATAATTTGAATTTTATTTCAACAAAATTATATGGAGTAAATAATACGGGGAATTATTTGGTAGATGGAAATATGTTGGTACTTGATGCAAATTTTAGCAACAGTTACAACAAAGAAGACGTGTTGAAATTTAAAAATAGCAGCGAAAATTTCGGCATTTTTTCGGAAGGTAAACTATTGTCAATTGAAGCTCGACAATCTTATAATCCATTTGACACTTTACAATTTCAATTGAATAATGTAAGGGTTCAGTTGTATCAATTAAAAATTAATACTCACGCAGATTCAATACACACGATGTTTCCGGTTATGGTTGATCGTTACACCAATATTCAATATCCATTAAATTGGATGGATTCTTTAACGATTAATTTCAATGTAAGTAGTAATCCATTGTCTTATGCTTCAAATCGTTTTTATATGTTGATGAAGCCAGTTGTTGTTTTACCATTGGACAAAATAGCATTGATGGGTACTAACATCAACAGTAAAACAAATAAGTTATTTTTTAAAGTGTATAATCCCAGTTTCATCAAGCAATATGAGATTCAAAAAAGCACAAACGGAAATGAGTTTTCTACCATTTCAATAATATCATTAAACAGTAACAATCAAAACCAAACAGATTTCGAATTTTTAGATCAGTCGATATTAAGTAACACGAATTTTTACAGAATAAAAGTTCTAAATATTGATGGAAGTTTCCAATACAGCAATTCGATAAAAATTTCAAGCAAGAATAAAGATTTTGAAATTACAATGCCAACGAATGTAATTTCAAACAATCAGATTTTATTATTGATACAGTCTTCAACGAAAGGCAAATTGCAATATTTTATAGTTGACGAAGCTGGAAGAATGTTGCAGTCTAATAATTTAATGTATCAAATAGGTTCTCAACAAAATTCAATCAGCTTAAATGCCAACTTGCCTAAAGGGATTTATTTCTTAAAGTTAATAGCTGATAATAATACAACCCCATTTGTGTTTAAAATGAATAAATAAATTCTTCCTATTCATTAAAATAGGTTTTATTATTTACGACTAAGTGATTGTCGCAATTTTTGCATCTGATACACAATCGGTTTGATATTGGTATTGGACAATAGGAATTTTTCGATAAAATACGTCTTAGACATTTCGCAAAAAAAGAACTCGGATTTTTAAAATTAGATAATCATTAGAATATCTTTTTTGGAGGCAACGGGATTATTATATGTTGCGTCTTAAAAAAGGATTTAGTGTTTCTATAAATTGGGTTCGATTTGTAGTTGGGGTTTAATTGATTTTTCTGAATAAAATATTGTTTAATAAATATTGAAATTTTGATTCAAGAAGGTGAACGGATTTTCGACTTTTGTGAATTTAAGTTTTGTATTTATTGTCCTTTTTATGGGGTTAATATTAAAAAAGTCATTGAAAATTTAGTATTCAATTATCACAATTCGTTATTTGTTAAAATAATAGAATTTTTAACATTCTAAATTGCCCAAAAACGATTAAATCGTATATTGCCAATCTTTCCAAAAGTATTAAAATGAGAAAACCACTGCTCTTAATTATTTTTATTTTTTCTGCATTATTTTCATATGCTCAAAATTTTTCTAACAAAGGAAAAGAGTTTTGGGTAGCATATGGTTTTCACGTGCGTATGGCTCAATCAAATGGTGGGGGTTCAAATATAAATGCACAAAATATGGTGCTTTATTTTGCTACTGATGAAGTGACCACCATTACCATTTCAATACCTAGTTTAGGATATTCACAAACCCTTACAAGTCCTGCTACACCTACCGTATTAACCTCTGCCGTTATTCCAAAAGCAATTCCACAAGATGCAAGATTAACAGCTGAATCTACCTCTCCCGAAGACAAAGGCATTCATATCGTTGCAGATAAACCGGTGGTTGCATATGCACATATTTATGATGGTTCTGTTTCTGGTGCTACTATATTATTTCCAGTTAACACCTTAGGAAAAGAGTATTATTCCATTAATTATACGGCAAGATCTAACGAAAATAATTCGAATGCTTGGTTTTATGTGATTGCTACAGATACCGGAACGACTACCGTTGAAATTACGCCAAGTGCGAATACCATCAACATGACGGCTAACAATACATATACCATCAACATGACGCAGGGGCAAGTATTTAATGTAATGGGACAATTGTCAGGTGGTGGAGGTTCTTTTTATACTGGGGTAGATTTAACGGGTTCGAAAATCAAAAGCATTGCTTCTGGAACAGGTGCTTGTAAAAGAATTGCTGTTTTTTCTGGTGCAGGTAAAATGTTCATTAGTTGTGATGGAAGCAGTTCTTCATCAGATAACTATATGGTTCAGGCATTTCCCAAAGATGCTTGGGGCAAAAAGTTTTTAACCGTACCAACCGCCAGCTTGGTCAATAATTTTTTCAGAATATGTGTAACTAACCCACTAACGCC
>CANKLV010000190.1 GCA_947483415.1 Chitinophagaceae bacterium | reverse complement strand
TGCCTTTTATTATTTTACGCAATATCATCTTCATGTACAACTTAAAAAAGCAATTGATAGCGCACATAAAAATGGCGTAATCATCAAAGGAGATTTGCCTATTGGCGTAGGTCGATTTAGTGTAGATACTTGGATGAGTCCACATTTATTTCATTTAGATTTCCAAGCTGGAGCACCGCCTGATGCTTTTTCAACCAAAGGTCAAAATTGGAATTTCCCAACGTATAATTGGGATGCCATGAAAAAGGAAAATTATCAATGGTGGAGAAAGCGTATGTCATACATGGATAAATATTTTGATGCCATTCGTGTTGATCATATTTTAGGGTTTTTCCGAATTTGGTCTGTTCCATTTCATGCCATCACTGGCATTTTTGGCCATTTCGAACCAGTTCTTGCAGCTAAAAAATCTGATTTTAAAAATGTAGGTTTGGTATTTGACGAACAGAGATTTTGTAATCCTATAACAAGCAATGATTTTTTAAGCGGGTTGTTTGGTGAAGATGCTGAATGGGTTGAAAGTAATATTTTAAAAGATGGGAAATTTAAATCAACATTAAACACAGAAAAGAAACTTGAACAATTTTGTTTTAAAAACAATGTGTCTGACTCCATAAAGTATAAATTGTATGATTTATTGGCTGATGTAATTCTATTAAAAGATGAAAATAATACTGGGCATTATCATTTTAGAATTGATATGCAACAAACGAATGCTTTTAAAAATAGTTCAGAAGATGAGCAGCGAAAACTAGTTGAATTATACAACCAGTATTTCTACAAAAATCAAAATGAAATTTGGGATGAATCGGCAAAAGAAAAATTAGATGCTTTACAACAAAGTACAAAAATGCTGATTTGTGCCGAAGATTTAGGGATGGTGCCTGAAATAGTTGAACCCGCTTTATTAAGTAGGGAAATCTTATCGCTACAGGTACAACGAATGCCCAAAAAATCAAATGAACGTTTCTCTAATCCAATAGATGCGCCTTATTTAACTGTTGTAACGCCGTCAACCCACGATATGAGTACAATCAGGGAGTGGTGGACTGAAAATAAAGCGCAAACGCAGTTTTTTTATAATCATTTCCTTTTAAAAAATGGCAAAGCGCCAGTAAAAGCAGATGCTGAAATTTGCAAATTGATTATTAACAATCATATTCAATCAAAAGCAATGTGGTGTGTTTTTTTATTTCAAGATTTGTTGTCAGTAGATGATCAACTAAAAAGAAAGAAAGTTTTAGAAGAGCGTATGAATATTCCTGCCGATCCGGATCACAATTGGAATTATAGCATGCATATTTCAATCGAGCAAATTATTAGAGAAAAAACGTTTACAAGAATGTTAAAAAAATTGATTGTGGATTCAGATAGAGGGAACTAAAATTCAAAACGAGAATGATAGCGAGAGCGATCAAAGCGTTCTGACTTTTAACTTCATTCACATTCTGTTTCTCGCTCTAAACAAAACGATTACATTTTGTATTTAAAAATTTTAGAAAATCTTTTATCACCTGGTTAGATAATAGTTATCCTAAGGGTAGTAATCGAAATTATAATAGCACCTTGCATAAAAATTTGTATTAATATTATTAAAATTATTTTATTGCCCAAAAAAACAATATATTTACAATTCAAAAAAACACCTGCAATCCCCAACCTTTTAGTGTATTCTTTTGGATACATCTTGAAAATTTAAGTTTGATTTAATATTTATTAAAACAATATGTTTCAAGTTTGCTAACCATGTTATTTAACAATAGGAATTCAATTCTATTTTATTGTTTAATACTTGCATTGAATGTATTTTCATTCGATGCTAATGCGCGCAAGTTTTATTTTAGCACTATCGGAAATGATAGCTACACCATTGCTCAGGCGCAAAACCCCAATACGCCTTGGAAAACATTAATAAAGCTCGAAACTTTTGGCAACAGTGGATTCGCTTTAGCCGGAGATACTTTTGCTTTTAAACGTGGGGATGTGTTCATAAATGGAAGAGATGATTTTGGGAGTTTAAAATGGTGGGCTACTAATGGTTATACCTGTCCTAGTGGAACTCCTCAAAATCCAATTGTATTTACAAATTATGGTACAGGCCCATTACCCAACTTTTTGTTTCCCAATCCAAGTATAATGGTAGGTCGAAGTCGTATCGTTCTTGCGTTCAATGGTGTAAAGTACATAGTCGTTGATGGGCTTCAATTCAATGATTATCGATTTCCTGTAAATGATAAAGTTTCTACAGCTTATACTGCAATGGGTATTTTATTAGGAGAAGAGGGTACAAGTTCTATGGTTACCAATAGTGTTATTAAAAACTGCGAATTTAATAACATTGGTTATGGTATTTCCACTTGTGGCAGCTATAATTCTATTATCAACAATAGATTCACCAATTTCAAAAATGTTGGAGATACATCAGGCGGAAATGATATCGGAGCTGTTCCTTTAATTTTACAATCCGGAAAATTTAATTTAATACAAAATAACTACATTAAAGGCGGTTGGGCATTTACTGGTGCTACAGCATCTGGAGCCGGACTAAATGGTGTTGGAATTGAAATTGTTAACAATTTCGATAGCAGTAAAATTATTAATAACACGATAATTGATTGCGCAGGAGCAATAGAGATTGGAAATATTACAGGAATTTCAAGTGTTGGTTGTGATAACAATACCTTCGCTTATAATAAAATAATTAACACTGCAGTTATTTGCTTTACTTCCACCAATGGCGGGTTTGCTTCTAATAGCTCTAATTTGAAATTTTGGAATAATGTTTTTGTTGAGAATGAAAATTCAAGATTTAGCGGTCCAAGGTTTGGCTCAGATGTTTTTGGTGATGGTCAATCTTTTTCTGGATTTACCAATTGGCCAAATTTTCCTAAAAATCCCAGCATTTTTAATTTCGGAGGATTGCGCATTTTGCAATACACATCAGAATTAAATTTGACAAAAGACACCATTTATTATTCTAGAAATAATGTTTTTTGGATGACGAATAATAACCAAGCTATTTATGATACAAGTCGTAAAAAGTTTTTTCATTTTAATAACATTTATCATCTTGTTGGTAGAAGTGTTTTGGGTGGTAACTTAAATGCAGTTAATAATTTAGAAATTAAAACCAATGAAAAAATATTTTCTGATACAGCCAATTTAAATCCAGAATTATGGAATTTTAATTTGGCTAATGGAAGTCCTGCCATAAACTTTGGTCGAAATGTTGGTATAAATAATGATTTCGTTGGTATGCCAATTATTGGAAATCCCGATGCAGGAATTCATGAATCTTCTAGTGCTTTACAAAGTAGTTTAAATATAAACATAAACGCAACACCAATCTTATGTTTTGGTGGAACTTCAAATGTTACCATTGACGCTTCTGGAGGAATTCCACCATATTCTGGTACAGGAACATTTAGTGCTTTAGCAGGGACATATAATTATATTATAAATGATGCGGTTGGT
>CANKLV010000189.1 GCA_947483415.1 Chitinophagaceae bacterium | reverse complement strand
ATATTCCTGCTCCAGTTTTATTAATCCACTTTGAAGCAATGCAAATTGATATAAAAGTGGTTTATGGAAAAATTGCTTGTTGTTTGGGTTGTATCCATCAGATTTCTATCCGCATGCAGCAACTAAAACAATACCCTAAGGCGGATAATCCCGCCTTAGTTTTTTCTCGTATTTTTCCGATGGCGTTTAGTAAATACCTCATTTTTAAGAAGGGGTAAATACACGCTTCCATTTTTAAATTTTTTATCAGACCTTTACATAAATAAATCACAATACTCCCAAATACAACATACAAAATATGAAAGAAGAAATAATCGAACCCATTAAAGTTATCATTGCAGATGACCATGTACTTTATCGTGCTGGCGTAAAAACTTCTTTAAGCATTCGAAAAGACATCAAAGTAATTGCCGAAGCTGATAATGGCATGCATTTACTTAACCTTATCAAAAATATTGATGTTGATGTGATTTTACTCGATATCCAAATGCCCATTATGGACGGTATCGCTACCCTTCCTGAAATCAAAAAAATCGCCCCAAATGCCAAGGTAATTATGCTTACCATGGTTGACGACAATAGCATGATTACCAAATTGATGGAACTTGGCGCCAATAGCTACCTAACCAAAACCAGCGATAGCGAAATTATTTACGAAGCCATTAAAACCTGTTTTGAACAAGAATATTATTTTAATTCGCTAACTAACAAGGCTTTATTAAGTAATCTAAAACAAAAAAATCCTATTATCCCACATCAACTAACATCGCAAGAAGTTTTATTGAATGATAAAGAAACCACCATTTTACGTTTAATGTGTGAAGAAAAAAGCACAAAAGAAATCGCAGATATGGTTGAGTTAAGTCCTAGAACGGTAGAAGCCATTCGAGATCGACTAAAAGTTAAAACCGGCTCAAAAACTACTGCTGGGTTAATTATGTACGCTGTTAAGCACAAAATTATCGAAGAGATTTAATCGTTTTTTTCTAATCATATTAATCCTCGTATTTTACGAGGATTTTTTTATTTATCATTATGGCATTCATTAATTACAACGGAAAATTTATTGACGATTCAAATCCTATTATTCAAGCGAATAACAGGGGATTTCGGTTTGGTGATGGCATTTTTGAAACTATGAAATTTAAAAAAGGGAACATTATATTTTTAGATGAGCACCTTTCCCGTTTATGGCAAGGGTTGAAGCGATTTCAATTTGATTTACCCAAACTATTTACACCAGATTATCTTGAAAAACAAATTCTAAGTTTACTTCAAAAAAATAAAAACACTTCCGCCCGTATTAGATTGACTGTTTTTAGAGGAAATGGCGGTCTGTACGACCCCGAAAATCTTAACCCCAATTTCATTATCGAATCCTGGGATTTGCCAGAAACAAACGGGGATTTAAATGAAAATGGATTGCAGTGTATTCTTTTTAAAGATGCCTTAAAATCAATCGATGCATATAGCAATTTGAAACACAACAACTATCTCCCTTACTTAATGGGTGCGCTACAAGTAAAAAAAATGAAATGTAATGACGCCATTATTTTCAATTCGAAATTAAATATCTGTGATAGTTCAATTGCGAATGTTTTTTTAACTAAAGAAAACATTATTTATACACCAGCGCTTTCCGAAGGTTGTGTGGCAGGTGTAATGCGGGAATTTGTAATCCGCATGCTTAAAGAAAATAATTTTAATGTAGTAGAACAAGAGATTACAGAAAATGATTTGGCCAATGCTGATGAAGTTTTTCTAACCAACTCAATGTATAATATGCGTTGGGTTTCAAGCATCGAAAACCATAATTACCACAATAAATTAACTAGAGAAATTTTTCATTTGCTAAAACAAACAAATCCTAACGAATTTTGTTAATCCATATTAATGACAACTCCAATCACTATTTTTTGGTTTAGAAGAGACCTTCGACTTGAAGACAATGCCGGACTATTTCATGCGCTAAACTCGTCTGAAAATGTATTGCCCATTTTTATTTTCGATAAAAATATTTTAGACAAATTACCGAATAAAAAAGATGCCCGGGTTGAGTTCATTCATGATGCCATAACAAAAATCCATCAACAGCTTGCAGATTTGGGAAGCTCAATAGAAACCATTTTTGACACCCCAATAAATGCATTTGAAATACTAACCAACAAATACAATATTGCTTCTGTTTATACAAATCATGATTATGAGTTTTATGGAATAGAGCGTGATCGAATAATTGGCGAAATGCTTGTTTCCAAAGGGATTGAATTTAAATCTTTTAAAGACCAAGTTATTTTTGAAAAAAATGAAGTGGTAAAAGATGATGGCAAACCATATACCGTTTTTACGCCTTATAGTAGAAAATGGAAATCCCTTTTGGCCATTAAAGGCATGGATTATTTTGATATAACGCCTAACCATAAACCATTTATAAAAATCAGTCCTACTAAAATCCCAAGTCTTGAAGAAATGGGATTTGCCAAAACTGACATCCATTTCCCTGCTCAAACTATTGACGAATTAATCATAAAAAATTATAAAGAAAAAAGAGATATTCCTTCTATTAATAGTACATCAAAGCTGGGTGTTCATCTGCGTTTTGGGACAGTGAGTGTACGAAAAATTGCACAAGCTACTGCTTCATTATCCGAAACATTTTTAAATGAAATCATTTGGAGAGAATTTTACCACATGATCAGTTGGCAGTTTCCACATGTAAATCAGCATAAATCATTTAAGCCATTATATGATGAAATCAAATGGAGGAATAATGAGGATGAATTTGAGAAATGGTGTGCTGGAAAAACTGGGTATCCAATTGTTGATGCGGGTATGCGTGAACTCAATGAAACAGGATTCATGCATAATCGAGTACGTATGATTGTAGCTTCTTTTCTTTGTAAGCATCTTTTAATAGATTGGCGTTGGGGTGAAGCATATTTTGCCGAAAAACTGTTGGATTTCGACTTTGCTGCCAACAATGGAGGATGGCAGTGGGCGGCAGGAAGTGGCTGTGATGCAGCGCCTTATTTTAGAGTTTTCAATCCATATTTACAAACTCAAAAATTTGATCCATCACTAAATTATATCAAAAAATGGGTACCCGAATTTCAAGAACTAACTTACCCATTGCCAATTGTTGAACATGATTTTGCCAGAAAAAGATGTTTGGAAGTTTATGGATTTACACTAAAGAAAACTACAGATTAAACAACGAAAATGTTTGATTCATTTACTGGAACATTATAGTTAGTCAGCATTTTCTCTATTGCCCTTCTACCATTTTCTCCTAAAGCAATAGAAAAATCATTTACATACAAATCAATGTGGTTGCGCATTACATCTTCACTCATTTCTTGCGCATGTTTGATTACGTAATCTGCCAACATTGGATAATTTGAGAAAGCGTATTCAATACTTTGCTTCATCAACTGATCAATTTGATTTTGTACAACCTTATCAATATTTCTTTTGATAACAATTCCTCCAAGTGGAATGGGACTTTGGGTTT
>CANKLV010000188.1 GCA_947483415.1 Chitinophagaceae bacterium | reverse complement strand
TATGATGGTTTGAAATGGAAAGGTGGCAGATGGGTATTAGTACCCAAAATATTTGACCAAATTATTCCTGAAGGAAAAGCCCCCACGCCAATCCCAATTAGAGATGCTAAAGGAAATATTGATGATACCAAATTGAAACAATCAAATCCTAAATAATTATTAAAAAGTTCTTTTTGTTTCACCATATTCATCTTCTGGATAATGGCGATATTTAAACAATAATGGGAAAAATATCAATAGAACAACCGCATAACCCGCAAAACTAAACCAAATAGATGTCCAATCTTTAATGCCATTTTCTGTCCAATAATCAACTACCCAACCGCTACCGATTCCACCAATAATAGCACCCAATCCATTGGTAACCATCATGAATAATCCTTGTGCAGAAGATCTGATTGCAGAAGGCGTTTCTCTTTCTACAAAAAGCGAACCTGAAATGTTGAAAAAATCGAATGCCATTCCGTAAACAATCATCGATAAAATTAAAAATACAAGTCCACCATTTGGATCGGGATCTCCAATGCCAAAAAATCCAAATCGAAGTATCCAAGCAAAAATGCTAATGACCATAACGATTTTAATACCGAATTTTTTCAAGAAAAAAGGAATGGTTAATATAAAAAGTGTCTCTGAAATCTGAGATAAAGAAAGCATCACCAAATCGTGTTTTACAACAAAAGAATCTTTAAATAAATCATTATTTCCAAAATCACTTAAGAAACTACCGCCAAATGTATTGGTGATTTGCAATGCAGCGCCAAGAAGCATTGAAAATATAAAAAACACAATCATACGTTCTTGTTTCAAAAGAACCAAAGCATCTAAACCCATTTTAGACATAAACGTGTTTTTTGACTCTGTTTTAACTGGTGGGCAAGCTGGTAATTTTAAACTATACAATCCCATGGCAATTGCAGCAGCAGCAGCGAAATAATACTGAAAATTTGTTTTTGAAAAACCGGTTAAATCTACAATCCACATCGCAACAATAAATCCAATTGTACCAAAAACACGAATGGGAGGAAATGTTTTTTGAATATCGAAACCTGATTGAGAAAGTAACTTGTAAGAAACTGCGTTGTTTAGAGAAATGGTAGGCATATAAGCCATTGAATTAAGCAGCATTACCCAAAACATGATAACCGGATCCTTTATGAATGAAACCATGATTAAACAAACAGCACCCACTAAATGACAAATTCCCAAAAGCTTTTCGGCATTCACCCATTTATCTGCTAAGATTCCTAAAATTGCTGGCATGATTAAAGATGCTATGCCTAAAGTAGAAAAAACACTTCCTATTTCTATACCTGTAAATTTTAATGAAAATAAATAACCACCTGTAGATATTAACCAAGAACCCCAAATAAAAAATTGTAGAAAACTTAATATGGTTAATCTTTGTTTAATGTTCATGGATGATTGTTTTTTTTCTTTTAAACTCGATTGGCAAGTTAATATTTTTTTGTTAAAAATTTAATATCATTAAAAAAAATTCAAGTATTAATTCATTTTAAAATTAAGTTTCCATTTTTAACCTTGTACTTTTGTCAAAAATTCGGATATGATAAATAGTGCGTTTTACAATAAAGTGCTTTTAGAAAATAGTGAACTAAGCAAGATTGCAGAGAAAGTGATTCAAAATGAAAGAATTACCGATGCGGATTGTTTACAACTTTTCGAACATGGATCCTTAGCTTTTGTAGGCGCACTTGCCAATCATGTACGCGAACAAAAACACGGCGACATCACCTATTTCAATCGAAACTTTCATATTGAACCAACCAACGTTTGTGTTTTTAGTTGTGCGTTCTGCTCCTACTCTAGATTGTACGCGCATAAAGAAGAAGGCTGGGAATTGAGTATAGATCAGATGTTGGACATCGTAAAAAGCTACGATGAAAAACCTGTTACAGAAGTACATATCGTAGGTGGCGTTCATCCCAAAATGAATATGGCTTATTTTATTGAACTCATTTCTAAAATAAAAAACCATCGTCCTGATTTACACATCAAAGCTTTTACAGCTGTGGAATTGGATTACATGTTCAGAAAAGCAAAACTGAGCACAAGAGAAGGACTTGAACAATTGAAAGCTGCTGGATTGCAATCATTGCCTGGTGGCGGAGCGGAATTGTTTCATCCTGATATTAGAAAAGTCATTGCAGGCGATAAAGTATCAGGCGAAGGATGGCTTGAAATTCACGAAACTGCGCATCAATTGGGCATGCACAGCAATGCAACCATGTTATATGGACATATGGAAACTTACGAACATCGTATCGACCACATGCGCAAACTCAGAGATTTACAAGACAGAACAAAGGGCTTTAATACATTCATTCCTTTGAAGTTTAGAAATGCCAATAACGACATGAGCCATATCTCCGAATCGAGCACCAACGAAGATTTGAGACTATACGCCATTTCAAGAATCTATTTGGATAACTTCCCACACATTAAAGCGTATTGGCCAATGTTGGGCAGACAAAACGCACAACTTACTTTATCTTTCGGGGTTAACGACATTGATGGAACCATTGATGATTCCACCAAAATATATTCGATGGCGGGAAGTGAAGAACAAACACCTACAATGACCACCGAAGAATTGGTAACTTTAATAAAACAAGCCAATAAAAAGGCTGTTGAAAGAGATACACTTTATCAAGTAATAAATGAATTTTAATCTATACTATTATGTCAACATGTGAATTTAAAGTGCCGTTCAAAGGCTCAGCGGAAGAAATAATGAATAAAGCGAAAGATGCGGTAGAATCGCAAGGCGGTACATTTAATGGAGATTTGGTTTCTGGCGATTTCAATGTGAGCTTATTATCCAACAAAGTTTCCGGAAAATATTTGGTGGAAGGGAATGAAATGACCTTAACCATTTTTGAAAAACCAATGTTTATTCCTTGTAATGCTATTGAATCTTTTTTGATTAAGAAATTATCTTAATCACTAGGATTCATTAACAACGGGTTTATCCATTACCACAATCAAATCTGATATAGCAACGAGCATGGGTACAACTCCAACTTGGAGTAACGCTTTTTTACCACGTATTTCTTTTACAATACCCACTTGCTTGTTTTGTTTCATTTTTACTTTGTATCCAACTTTTACCTGAGCATCGGTTTCTAAAAATTTCTCGTTGATTTTTTTCTGTTGCTTTTCTGCTTGATACTTTTCTTTTTGCCCAGTCAACGTGGTATGCATCATTTTTATAACCGAATCTTTATTTTCAGATTTGCGCCATTCAATAATAAGCGCCTTCAATTTGCGCTCCATATCTTTTAAATAAATCAGTTTGTCCTCGGCAATTTTATTGGAGAGTTTTAGTTTTTCTACTTCTTGTTGATGCTTTTCCTTTTTGATCAAAAGCTCCATTTCTTTTTTCAACTTTTCATTTTCCGAAAGCAATTGACTGAGTTGCTTTTTTTCTTTTTCAATCGCCTGCATATCCTGTTCTGTAGAATTCAATAATTTATCCAATTGAAAATGATTTTCATTAAC
>CANKLV010000187.1 GCA_947483415.1 Chitinophagaceae bacterium | reverse complement strand
TATCTTTTGTCTTTTGATCAATGTTGTCATACCCATAAGTAGCTTTTGACGTGACATCCTGTAATTCAATATAACAATAATCTCCACATTCGTAACTCATAAATTTCAGGGTAATACTTTTCTTTGTCCCCAATGTTTGAGCATTCGTATTATTAACTATTGCCAATATTATAAATGCGGTAATTGAAAATAACTTTATCATTTTTATTAATTATTTCAAATGAAGATACATAATAATTGAACTTAATAAACCTCTAATTGTGATGTAAAATGTATTATAAAACTCTAATGTCTCCCTTACCGTCCCCCAAAAACAAGAACGCCTCGTAAATTATTCATTTACAAGGCGTTGCGATTGTTAGTTGCGGAGCGGACGGGACTCGAACCCGCGACCTCTGCCGTGACAGGGCAGCATTCTAACCAACTGAACTACCGCTCCTTACATACCATTTTAAAAACCATTGTTTATGTTTTTTAAAGGACGGCAAAGATAAGGTGTTTTGTTTTTCAAAAACAAAAATTTTTAAAAAAAATTGTATCACTTAATTTTACAATTAACTTGCCAAACTAATTCACATAAAACGAATACTTTTAAAATATGCCTCAATTAAAAAACAGACAATACCTAGAGTTTGAAAAACCCGTTAAAGATCTTTACGATCAAATCGAACAATTACAAACTACACAAGAACAATCAGAAACCGATTTATCGACTTCTATTCTGGCATTAGAACAAAAAATAGACCTTGTAAAAAAAGATATTACCGATAATCTTACGCCATGGCATCGCGTTCAATTGAGCCGTCACCCAGATCGCCCATATACATTGAAGTATATTGAAAAAATGTGTACCAATTTTGTTGAGCTTCATGGCGATAGAAATGTAAAAGACGATAAAGCCATGGTTGGAGGTTTTGCTCAATTGGGCGAAAAAACAGTTATGTTTATCGGACAACAAAAAGGCAACAATACCAAAACCCGACAAATCAGAAACTTTGGTATGGCCAATCCAGAAGGTTATAGAAAAGCCCTTCGTTTAATGAAACTTGCCGAAAAATTTAATAAGCCAATCGTTACACTTATTGATACGCCTGGTGCTTATCCTGGAATTGAAGCCGAAGAAAGAGGTCAAGGTGAAGCCATTGCTAGAAACATTTACGAAATGATTTCCCTTAAAGTACCTGTAATCTGTGTGATTATCGGAGAAGGTGCTAGTGGTGGCGCATTGGGCATTGGCGTTGGCGATAAAGTAGTGATGATGGAAAACACTTGGTATACTGTAATCTCTCCAGAAAGCTGTAGCAGCATTTTATGGCGCACTTGGGAGAAAAAAGAAATCGCAGCAGATCAACTTCGTCTAACCGGTTCCGATATGCTTAATTTCGGACTTGTAGATCAAGTAATTCCTGAACCTTTAGGTGGCGCACATTGGGATTATGATGAAGCCGCACAAAATCTCAAAGATTATTTAATTCCGATGATAAACGAGCTAGAAAAAGTTCCAGCAGAAGAAAGAGTAAATACAAGAATTGAGAAGTTTGGTAAAATGGGATTCTGGGAAGAGAAAACTGTTTAATAAAATTACTATCATTAAATCTAGAAGCATAAAATTTATACATGTTAAAAATTGCGGTGTTTGGTACTGGCCACTTGGGAAAATTTCATTTAAACAATTGGAAAGAAATTGATGGTGTTGAATTGGTTGGTTTTTTTGACCCCAACGATGAGAATGCAAAAGTTATTGAAGACACCTATCAGCTCAAAAGATTTTTAGATCCTTCGGCACTTATGGATGCCTGTGATGCTGTAGATATTGTAGCACCCACCATTCATCATTTTGAATTGTGTAAAATAGCGCTTCGAAAAGGCAAACATGTTTTTGTAGAAAAACCATTGGCAAACACCATGGAAGAAGCACGCGAACTGGTTAAACTTGCCAAAGAATCAAACCTTAAATTTCAAGTTGGGCATGTAGAAAGATTCAATCCAGCTTTTCTTGCATTAAAGGGCTATACACTAAAGCCCATGTTTATTGAAGTACATCGCTTGGCGGAGTTCAACCCGCGCGGTACTGACGTTAGTGTTGTTTTGGATTTAATGATTCATGACATTGATATTATTTTACATCTTGTAAATAGCAATGTAAGTTATATTTCAGCCAATGGTGTGGCCGTAATGAGCGACACACCTGATATTGCCAATGTGCGTATAGAGTTTGATAACGGATGCGTGGCCAATCTTACCAGCAGTAGAATTTCACTTAAGAAAATGCGTAAAATAAGGTTATTTCAAAAGGACGCTTATATCGGAATAGACTTCCTAGATAAAAAAGCAGAAATCATTCGACTCAATCAACCCGATGACAAAAATGATTTTAGCTTCGATATA
This sequence comes from Chitinophagaceae bacterium, assembly GCA_947483415.1. Taxonomy (GTDB): domain Bacteria; phylum Bacteroidota; class Bacteroidia; order Chitinophagales; family Chitinophagaceae; genus Ferruginibacter. The sequence goes on along the minus strand of CANKLV010000187.1, from coordinate 1,154 downwards.
GAAACCAATCATGGCACTAAATCAATTGGAATTTCAAACCCAAAAGTTGAAGCGGTAAATGCCATTAAAATGGAATTGGAATGTTTCAAAGATGCAATCATCAATAATCAAGAAACACCAGTAACTATTATTGATGGTTTCAGGGCTATGGAAGTGGCACATCTTATACTAGAAAAAATAAACAGCAAACAACATTGAGGTAGAGTGAAAAGTAAAAAATAAAAAGTAAAAAAGGGTGTATCAATTTTTTCAACTTTTGACTTTTGACTTTTCAATTTTGACTTTTGACTTTTCACTTTTGACTTTTCGCAAATGAAACAACCCAAAATAAATATCATTTGGATTATTTTAACTGACCTACTGATCTGTTGTTTCACTTGGCTTTGCTTTTATTATTTACGCACTATAATATACAATTACAATTTTAGAATCCCGCCTGGCTTCTATTTCGGCTGGATCCTTTATGTATTGGGTTGGCTTACGCTTTATTTTCTATTTGGTTTTTACAACTCCATTTACCACAAATCTAGATTAACAGAAATTACAAAAACTTTTGTAGTAAGTTTAATAGGATGCTTATTCCTATTGTTTTTCTTCATTTTAAAAAACCCACACGATAACAATAATTCTTATTACCTCGAATTTTTTAGTCTGCTAATCCCCATATTTTTTTTAACATCTATTACTCGATTTTTATTTTTAACCTATGCAAAAAAACAAATTAAATCTGGCGCTATTTTCTATAATGCATTAATAATTGGCTGTGGTAAAAAAGCAATTGATTTTTATACGAATTTCAAATCCTCTAAAGCAATCTCAGGATACCGATTTGTTGGATTTTTAAATACTTCCCCTTCCGAAAATACTATCTTAGATACAAACATTGAAACCTATACCAACATTCTTCAAATTGAAGAACTTATCTCCAATTTAAACATTGCAGAAATAATCATAACTATTGAAAAAAATGAAAGAGATTTAATCACGAAAATTCTTCAACTGCTAAGCAATAAAAACATCAACATCAAAATAACACCTGACACTGTTGATATCATAACCGGTGCACTTCACACCAACAATGTTTTAGGCGTTCCCTTAATCGATATCCACGCGGGCCTACTTCCACCTTGGCAACAAAACATCAAAAGAGTCAT
>CANKLV010000186.1 GCA_947483415.1 Chitinophagaceae bacterium | reverse complement strand
TTAAGCGAACATAGAGCGGAGTTGTATGAAATTTATGGAGCCATTTCAACCATGGGTGATTTAAATGAAATGAGATATAGAATTGATGATATGGTAAATGCGCTCAATGATTCTGCGAGCCAAAAAATATCAAGAATAAAAAGGGTTTTTGAAGATGCCATAGGGCCTGATCTTGCAAAGCATTATTACATCAAAGGTGAATCCGGACAGAAAAAGAAAATTGATCTTGACCCAACATATTTTAAAATCATTAACAATTAGTTGAAGTAATATTAATTAATATCGTGAAGTGATTTTTAAAATAAATTGTTGATTTTAAAACCCAAAAATTATGAAGCACAAAAAGATAATAATTCTAATCATATTCTTGTTTATTAGTGCGGTTTCTATTTTAGCCATCGATAAAATTTATGATGTAAAGATTCTAAAATGCACTTCAGATGAAAGCAAAAATAAATCCAATGAATTTAACCCAAATATCAAAAATGGCATTTATAAAGCTGCAATGAATTTTGCAAATACAACAACATGGGTGTACGATCCAAGCTATTACAAAATAACATATCCCAATGGCGACGTGCCATCTGGCGGTGCTTGTACAGACCTTGTAATACGAGTGCTTAGAAAAAACAACATGGATTTGCAACAATTGATTCATGAAGATATGGTTTCAAATTTTTCAGCATATCCCAAAAAATGGGGACTAAATAAACCTGATGCAAACATAGATCATCGAAGAGTGCCAAATATCATCACTTATTTTAAAAGACAAAATTATGATGTGGGTATTACAAATAACGGCAAAGATTACTTGCCCGGTGATATCGTATGCTGGGAATTATCGCCAGGCATTACCCATATTGGAATTGTATTAGAAAATCAGGATGTGTTTCACAACATGGGACCTACATCCAGAATACAGAGTGGTTTCCTTTTTTCGTGTAAAATTATTGGGCATTACAGAATTTAAATAAATAAGAAGATGAATAAAGAAATAGATCCGTTTTTATGTGAGCGATGTCAACCATTTGGATATTGTTTGGAAAGTGCTGGCAGGAAAAAAAATCACAAATCGATAGACGAAATCCAAATGCAAATACAATTAGAAAACACAGGATTAACCGATCGTGAAATTGCGCAATGGATACCGTTAAGAACGACCATAAAGGATGCCAACACCAAATTTGGTAAAAAACTACAACAAGCGCATGAACTATTTCATCAAGATGAATTTGAACAAGCTAATTATATGTATCAGGACATGTTGGAAACAAGAAATGATTGCGATGAGGTAATTATTGGTTTGTCTGCTAGTTTTTATTTTTTGAAAAAATATGAAGAAGCATCATCAACGATTTTGAAACTAAGCATTTCACATAAACTTTATTATCCAAACCGATTTTCCATTCAATGCGAAAAAAAATTAAGTACAGAGAAAAAAGAAATGATTAATATTGAAGAGGAAATTGAACCCAACAATTTGTTTAAAATAAATGCACTAATCTAAGTTAATAAGTACCCTATATGTCAAATAATTTTGCGCCTGTTTTTGTTATTTGGTTGATTTTTTATTTATTGAAAGAATACGATAAAAAAAACTTCGTAAATAAACCTAAAATTCATGTCCCTTTTAGGCGCGATCCTCAAATTGTAGATGATCCATTTAAAGGTGGTGTGCCAGTAAAAAATATTTACTTTTTTTCAAACAATAGATTATTAAACGAACCGCATATTTTTTATTATTTCAACATGCTTAGATTGCAAGATTGCAAGGAGATAACGGATGAATCTATTGACAATGCTGCATTTAAAAGATATGCACTAATCAACAAAGTAGCTTATAATAAAAATTGGCCAATTGCAAGTAGAGATGTTTATGCAGCGAAAGCTTATTTATTGGATAGATGGGCTTACATGACATTTTTGAATTAAATAGAATTGGAAAAAAATATTTTAATGCCTTAAAAAAAAAAGGGTTATGCTTTTCAGCCTAACCCTTTTTATTTCGAAAATATATCACATCACTTTTTATACTTCTTTTTTTTCACCCCATACATTTCTCCGTAATACTTATCTAACTCAACACTAAGTCCGTATAACACTTTGCCATTTTGAGAAAGATTCAACATATACCAACGGCTTCCATTTGTATATTCTGCTTTATCTGGTTCAAAACAAACATCTAAAATTAAATTATTGTTTTTAGTTAGATGCCTCACATTAAGCACTTGTGTTTGAATGGCTTTGGGATTGTTAACGTTTGGATCAGAAATAACAAACCAATCGATATAACTGGTGTCTGATTTAATGTATAAATCAAAATTGTATAAAATACTATCGCAGTTCCATTCACCTGAATATTTTCCATAGTATTTTTTATCAAGCATTTTGTTCCCTTTAGCATTAAATACAACAATTGGATCTTCTTCACTTCGTGCTGATTTTAATATTGAATTATATTCTGTTAAACAATTTGCCAATAATAAATTTGAAAGCTTTGGCAATTGCAATTGCATATCATCCACTATATCAATTCTATGCGAGTAGTTTGGTGAAGTAAATGAAATTTCGCTAACTGTAGAATTTGTCATTGTATTCAAAAAATTAAAACTGGGTAAAAAATTAAACTTTACAATTGAGTCCTTTGGAATGAACAATTTTTTATCTCTGCAATAATTATAAGACAACAAATCTCCGTTTGAGAAACCGATATGCACCACTGCATTAGAATCTAGTAGACATTCAACAGGCGTTGTGTAACATAAACTAAATACGTAAATAATATCAGCTAATGTATCTTTTGAAATCACTACTCCTGCATTTGCATAACAAAACTTTTCTCCTACACTTAATATCACATTAGAAGTTTGTAAAGAAATAACACCATCCTCATCTAATCTTTCTTTTATTATTTGTGCTTGAATTACATTCGATAAGGCAATACAAGCGATTAGCATTAATTTTTTCATACCGTTATTTTTAAGGTGAAAGAATGAGGTTTACCTTTTGATTTTTACGGCATGACGAGTTTTTTTATAAACGCATAATTGTTGTTTTCTTCAGACACCATTTGCATAGGAAATGTTTGTGATTTTGTATCAGCATTTATATTTAATTTTTTGAAATCTTCATATGTTATATACGCAAAGCGACCATTACAAATACCTACAATCATATTTTCCCTTTCTAATGAAACTGGTAATTTATTGTCAAATAATTCAAATAAGCCATTGAAATTTTTTACAAAAAGATTTGCAGTGTATAATTCTATTCGTTTGCCATCATTATCTGCAAAATCTGGTTGAATCCAAATAGGGTTGCTATCATGTATTGGTCTGTCACAATTCCAAATTCCAAACTGATCAAAAGAAAAATTCCTAAGCGTACGGCCTCTCAAGTTTTCATTGGCCACATATTTATTGTGTTCAAGGGTTTCTGCATTTAATTTTTCAATTTCTTCATTTTTTGCTTCTATGATTTTATTCAATTTTGCTGTTTTTTCATTTTCTTTTTCAATTTTTAAATTATCAATAGAATCCTTTAGATA
>CANKLV010000185.1 GCA_947483415.1 Chitinophagaceae bacterium | reverse complement strand
CCACCATATTCAGTATCAGTAGATGTAGCAATACCTTCGATATTAGCAACTCCACCTGGTCTGTTCAATGAAGCTTTACCCAACATGATTACACCACCCCAATCTCCCACTGCACGAGCACCAGTGTCTTTGCTTGATGTAAATACAATTGGACTTGAAGAAGTACCAACCGCGTTGATTTTAGAACCTTTGGTAATGATTAAAGCTGTGCCACCAGAAACAGTAGCATCTCCTTTAATTACAACACCAGGCTGAATGGTAAGTGTAGCACCATTCTTTACATAAATCAATCCTCTTAACAAGTAAGTTTTACCTGTATTCCAAGTTGTGTTTGCTGTAATGTTTGCAGACACAGTGTCTGTTACAGCTGGATACACAGTAGACTGTGGATCAAAATTAGTCCAGCCACTAGTCCATGGACTAGCCGGAGCAGGAGCAAAAGCTCCGCGGTAGTTTACCACCTCGAAGAAGGGGTTTTGTGCTTGTGTTGTCGATAGAACGAACAACATGGCAAGCAACGACATAATTTTTTTCATTTTGTTTTGATTTTTGTTTGATACAAATTTCAAATTGTAGTGTTAAGTAAACATTAACAATATGTTAAGTAACTCTTACCTTATTGTTAGCAAATAAACCAATTTTGATATACAAGATATCCCCAGATTTTTTAGTGTGAAGCGTGATGAAAAGGAAAAAGACAGTAATGACCAATGTTTGAGCTGTTTTTATTGTCCAAAAAATATTGAATTTTTTTTCGGTCAAAAACTCAAGCAATTGCTTGTATTTGAAGTGATTTTTTTTCAATAAAATTTAACCGAAAAATCTATTTTCAATATTGTAAAAACGAAATGAAATTTGTATTGGTAAAATGAAATTGTCCCAAACAGTTATCCTACAGGCATTATACCATACAACTGTATACTAATTTGTAACTCAAAATGGAATTAGAAATAAAAAAGAAATAAAAAAAGGCAGGAAACCCAGCCTTTAATGATGATTTTATTTATGATTATGTTAGAATTTATGAGAAATAGTAAAAGAAATCACACGCCCAAAATTTAAAGAAGATCTTTTTGCGTCTATTCCATTATCGTATTTTTTATTGTTGTTGGTATCTTCAAAAAACACCAGTTGTTGAGCCAATATATCTTTAACATTCAGCTTAATGTCAATATTCTTTTTAGGGAATGATTTTGTAAATTGAAAATCAATTTGAGTTCTTCCATTTTCCCATAGGTTAGGCTCAATTAATAATCTATCCTGTGTTGCATCTCCATTACTGGCAAGAAAAATTCTTTGTCCATATCTATTGAAAGATAATGTTGAAGAGATATTTTTTTCATCATCTTGATATGTAACGCCTCCGTTTAATACATAAGGAGATTGGCCTTGCATAACACGACCTTGCTTGTAATAATAATTGTTTGTATCAATTACATTCAATTTAACATCCGATTTGATGATGCTTAAATTTCCATAAACAGTTAATTTATTCCAAATTGAAGAAGCACCAGTTTCAATCAAGCTACCTATTTTGGTTCTAAACTCAAATTCCGCGCCCAATAATGTTGCTGATGGTGTGTTTTTGTAAGAAAGTGTTCTGTCTTGATTGGTAGAAATTAACTCAATAGGATCAACAAATTTTTTGTAAAATAAAGATCCTGTAATTAACTGTGCTTTTCCTGGAAAAAACTCATACCTAAAATCAAAATTATCAATCATTGCTCTTCTTAATGAAGTATCACCAAAAACGGAATATCTGATGGTATAATCCCTAAATAAAAACGGAGCCAATTCTCTAAACTCTGGTCTATTCACTGTTTTTGAATAAGATAATCTTAGATTTTGTTTGGTGTTAATAGAATATACAAAGTTAGCAGAAGGAAGAATATCTGTTTTTCTTGTATTCACTCTAACTGGCGTAAACTGATTAAATTCAGCGTTCAATGTTTGGTGAAAATGTTCAACCCTTGCACCGTAAATCATGCGCAACTTTTTACCAAGTCTTTGGTCAAGCATGCCATAGTATGCGTAAAGTTCTGTTCCTGCGGTGTATAAATCTCTGATTTCAGTGATGTCTCTTAAATTTAAACCTGTTTTTCCACCAGCTAAATTACCCATATATTGTTTCTGAAAAAGCGTTTTTGGATTTATGGTTAAAATTGAGCTATTGAATCTATTGGCGTCGAAACTGCTAAATGCAAGCAGTCTTGGATTGAAATCTCTATCTCTCATTTGGTAATACCCTCCAAACTTGGCGTTGATTTGATGATCTTTATTAAATTTAAAATTTCTTGAAAAATCTATTTTAGCATTGTGAGAAACTTCCTTATTTGTGGAATAAAAAGTCAATCCAGCTGTGTTATCGTTGTCAACTGGGGATGTGTTAACAAGTTTTGCTATATAACCCGCATCACCTGCAGTACTATCAAATGCCATTCTTCTCAATGCAGGAATTTCTCTCTTGATATCTGAAATGGAAGCAACCCAATTGATTTTTAATTTTGTAGATGGAATATAATGTTCACCAATCAATTGTGAAGAAAAAATCTGGTTAGAGGTAAACCAAAGTGCATAAGATTTAAAATACTGATTGGGTTCATTAATGATGTCGTTTTTTCCGTCACGTGTTATCACACGATCATCAGCATTAATACTAAATATGTTTTTCAAACTCAACGAATGATTGTTGTTGAGTTTAAATGACATGTTACCAATTACGCCCAAAAGTGTTTGTACCGAATTAAATTCTTCTTGGAAAACTCTCTGTGGCGCATTATCATATTCCGGTGCAAAAAATGTTCTGTCGCCATTGTTTTGGGAAAGTGATTTTTGATAAGTAACAGACATTAATAATCCGAAGAAATCTTTTTCTTTTCTTTGGATATTTCTAGCTATGATATACTGAAAATTGGTATTTGGTAAAGCTGTTCTGGTTTCATAAGCCCAATTTTTTAAATTAAAACTTCTAGCATAAGGAATTCTATCATTGACACTTAAATCCTTGAAAGCTTGTAGACCAGGGAATTGATTTGGAAGTTTTCTGTAACTATCAATACCTAAAAAGTCCCATTGTCCTATTTCGCTGAATTTACGTTGGCGAAAGGTGCTTTGTGTATTGAATCCCATACCTATTGAGAAAGATTCATAATTTTCAGAAGGAATACCTTTTGTAGTAATAAGGATTTGACCTCCTGCAAATTCTGCAGGCATGTCAGGTGTTGCTGTTTTAGTTATAACCAAATTATCAAGCATATTGGCCGGAAAAATATCAAATGCAAATGCTTTACGATCACTCTCAGAACTTGGCAAAGGAGCCCCATTGAGAGAAGCAGTATTATATCGATCATTTAAACCTCTAATTACAGCAAATTTATCATCTTGTAAACTCGCGCCACTTACTCTTTTTAAAATATCACCTGTATTTCTATCCGGCGTTCTTTTAATCGTTTCCGCAGAAATCCCATCACTAACACTTGCACTATTTTTTTGTGCGATCAACAAAGAACTTACCGTTTCTACTGGTTTTCTTGATCCCCCACTCGTTGATTT
>CANKLV010000184.1 GCA_947483415.1 Chitinophagaceae bacterium | reverse complement strand
GGAAATGACCAAATTTTATTCGCACTTATTTTTGATTCCATTGGAGCCATTTTCTCTTCAAAATGTCTTTCGTCTCTTATTTGATACATATATACTTCTTCATCTTCAAATGAAGTGGTGGCATGTACATCATAAATAAATTCTATTGGCCCAGGTATTGATTTCAAAAAACCGACCACCTTTGTAAATAAATCGGTACTTACTTCAGAAGATTTTAATAAATGTACTTTCATGTTTTAATGTTTAAGAAAAAAGTAAAAATTCAAAACTATTATCCTCCGTTTTTTGAATTTTTACTTTTTATTTTTCAATTTTATTTCCTCTATTTATCAGAAAAGAAATCGTCTAAATCTTCACCTGATCTTTTTTTATGCATATAATTTTCCATTGAGTTTGATAGCTTATCAAAAACCCCAGATTTCATATTTGCTTTTTCAAATGCAAAACTGTTTTGTTGTTTTATTGCCATCGACGTGGCAACATCCACTGCATCTAATGTGGCACCAATAAAACTAAATGTCCATTTTCCGGTTTCTTCTAATCTCGAAATAGTATTTCTAATATCTGACAATTTAAATGATTTTGAGGCATTTTCATGGCCATCAGTTAAAATAACAATGACTACTGTTGTATTCGTTTGATTTTGAAGATGTTGTATTTCTCTTTCAATACTTTCAACTGTCATTCCAACTGCATCCAATAATGCCGTTGTCCCACTTAGTCGGTAAGTACTAGTGGTTAAATTTCGAACAGCCAACGGCGGACTTTGGAAAAAATGGTGGTGCACTTCATGGTTGAACGTAGTTAACCCAATACTTAGTTCTTGTTCAGGAAATTCTTTTTCCAGTTGTTTGATTTTATTGACTTGTTCATTAAAACCACTAATGGTTTGTTCAATACAGTCGCTCATAGAGCCGCTTTTGTCTACGATTAAGTGGTAGATTGTTTTTTCTTTTTGCATAATTATTTGTTTTGAATGCAAATTACAATCGTGTGAAGGGGATAGGTGTTTGTTACAAGCTTGTAAGGATGACTCCATGCTGGATAAATTTTAGTTCTGATATGGGATTTTGCTTCGATATGGGATATTTGTTTATAGTTTATAGTTTGTGGTTTGTTGTTCGGAACTTTCCTTATTTCAGATTTTGCCTTCTTTGTTTGAAAATTACTAAGTGCCTGATATTGGATACTAGAAGATATTTCGTTCCAAAAAATCAAAATCCCCCTTGGGGGACTTAGGGGGCTAACAAACAACAAACAACAAACGGTTTTTATAACTTCAACTTCTCAAAAAAATAATCATGTTCTACTTCCTTAATTTCTCCTGGTCGTAAGTCGTCTAGAGCAATATCTTCTATAGAAACACGAATTAATCTTAAGCATTTATGTCCTACTGCGGCAACCATTTTTCTTACTTGATGAAATTTGCCTTCCGTTAGGGTAATTGTTATCCAAGAGTTGGTAACGTTTTTGTGTAGACGCACATTTTTAAGTAATATATTATAGTTTAATGGGTCTGCTATTTTAGCTTCGCAAGGTGTTGTTAAATATGCCGCGTTATCAGGTGCGCTAATTGATATTCCATTTGCAATTTTAGTAATGATCTCTTCACTGATATTATTGATGACTTGTACCAAGTAAGTTCTTTTATGTGGTACTTTTCCTTGAAACAATAGTTTGGTAACCTTTGAATTTGTCGTTAACAACAACAAACCTTCCGAATTTTTATCTAACCTACCAATTGCATGTGTGCCTTCCGGAAAATTAAAATCAATCGATCCAAGCAATCTAACATCGTGAGAGCTTACAAACTGCGACACCATATCGATGGGTTTGTGTAATATAAAATAACGATGTTGACTCATAATAGCCATGCAAAATACTTAATATTGTATATGCAACAACAATCAAAAGATCCATTGCATGGAAAAACAATGGAATTTATCATCACTACATTGGTAAATGAATTTGGTTGGGAAGATCTAGGGCAGCAAATTCCCATTAAATGTTTTAACATCAATTCTAGCATTCAATCAAGCTTAAAGTTTTTAAGAAAAACACCTTGGGCCAGAAAAAAAGTGGAAGATTTTTACATCAAAATGTTCGGTTGATCAAATAAAATTTATCTCATTTTATTTTTCATGTTGAAACTTAGGCAATGTTGCTACCAAATTATTTATTGCATTATCGTCTATAGAAACTATTTTAGAAATATTAAAGTAAACTACTTTGTCTAAATTAGTAAAAACAGCAGTGTTTTTATGTTCAACTGTATCAGTTCCAAAAACTAAACGGCAATTTTCTCCTTCTTTACCTAAATCTTTGTTTTTACAATAAAGAATTATAAACTTACTTCTATCTAGAGTAAATTCTTCTAAATAACCTATTGATGTAAGATTAATTGTAAACCCATTATTATCATAAATAAAAATGGTATCTCTTGTAAATAAAAAATCCACATCATAATTATTTACATAATCATAATGAACAGTATCAACTTCTTCTCCATATTTGCCCAATTTGTGATAATCACTTCTCATAGCAATTCCAATTGGTAATTCAGAATTATTGTTGCTTACTATACCTTGAGCAAACAAATTGTTTGAAACTATCGCAACAAACAATAAAACCAATTTAATTTTTTTCATGGTTTAATTTTTTTAGGTTTGAATTAATATTGGAATTTAAAAATTAATTATTTTCTTATTCTTAAATTTTCTATAAAACTCATTTTATGTCACTAAGCAATTTTGAAAGAATGATTCAATTGGCCGAGGAAGTTTTTGTTAGCAAATCAGATCCCGATCAATTGGAAGTGAATGAAGAAGTGTTAAATCATTTGTGTAAAATTCATCCCGCTTCGGTTCAAGAATTCGACGATGGCAATGGTCCTGTAGTTTGGGTTCTACTTTTCCCAACAACCAATGAGCTCATGGAAGATTTTTTAATAAATAAAATTTCCGAAAAACAACTTTTCGAATTAACGGCATTAAATGTAAAGTACGATGCAATTTACCTTTGCTCAGCAATGGTTTTAGAAGAATATAGAAGAAAAGGAATTGCACAAAAACTCACCAAAGATGCAATAGAAGAAATCAGAAAATCGCACCCAATAACCAGTTTATTTGTATGGCCCTTTACAAAGGAAGGGAGTTCACTTGCAGAAAAAATTTCAGCTTCAGTTGGGTTACAATTAAAAATAAAATAGACGAAATCTCGCGATAATTCAAAATTCAAAAAAAGTATAACCGATTATTTTAACTTTTTAATTTTAACTTTTTACTTTTTACAACCACTTCGCAACAAATTGATTAAACGCAGTTCTAATTTCTTCAATCGCTTTTTCAATTTGATTGGCATCTTGCTTAATTTGATTAATTTTTGGAATCAAACGCTCATCTATTTTTCTAGCATGCACCTTTGATTCAAGAGTAGATTCGTCTTTATTGATTAATAATTTACTACCTTTTGAAAAGCCTTAATTCACCAGATGATAATGTAATTAGAGATGTTGATTATAAATTTGAAATAGCAATGAAATATAGAATTAATTCCCTTTTTAAAAAAATCCTCATTGTATTTTAATAATG
>CANKLV010000183.1 GCA_947483415.1 Chitinophagaceae bacterium | reverse complement strand
TCCCGTGTTTTTTATCAGTTGATTGGCTGTTTCATCATATAAATCTTCAAAACTTTTAGCCGTTGCATTTAAATTGGCTTGTGCTTGTTTGGAATTAATTTTAAAGTCTGCTAGATTATTTATGGCTATAGAAGGGAAATTTCCATACAAAGACCTCGGCAATGAAGACGTTAAACTTACCGCATGAAAAGGAGATTCATGAATGGCCAATAATCCAGCAGCACGATTCAACCATCCACTATCTGTTGATTTTTTAAAAGGCGTTCCCGATTCCATATAATCTTGTGCATCAAAATGAGAACGTGAATTATTGGGCGATCCAATTCCATGTATGATTGCCAAATGATTCATTTTAAACAAAGGCTCAAAACTTGCCATCGAAGGATGCAATCCAAAATTTCCATCTAAATCAATCAATGAAACTTTTTCAGATTTCGCTGCAGACATAAACAACCCTGGTCTTGCTTTTTTTAAATGCGGGTCGTTGAACGGCGTAACGGCCATTAATCCATCCATGGCTCCACGTTGAAAAATACAAATTAGAATCTTATTTTTTTTGAACAATTGCTTACTTTGAAACTGTTGGGCTGCGCGGGCTACAAAGCCAGGCACACCGCCAAAGCTGATTCCAAAAGCCGCAATGGCACCTGATTTTAAAAAGGCTCTTCTTGATGACATAAATAATTATTTGCGTTGAAAATCTGGGGACCCTAAAATTATTCCAACCACATGTTCGAGCATGTTTTTTTCGTTTTTAAATAAATTCATTTCTGATTCGATTTCAGTATCTTCTAACATTGAATCATCATTTGATTTTTTTTCATCACCAATTTTATTGCCCAATTTTTGAGCAACTTTTACATCATTTAATAGAGGTAAAAGCCTTTGATATGTTTTTTCATGGTTTCGTCCTGGCATCAAAATATTGGCATAGGTTTTCAATGCGGCAATAGCATCTTCTGGTTCGTGATAATCATTCAGTTTAAGCAAATCCACTTTAATGCCTCTGATGTTTTGAGCAGCAATATCCAAACCGAAATTCATTCTACTTAATAAGGCGCTAGTATTTACCCAATAAGCTGCATTATCTGGAAACCCTGTTGGTGCTTGATAATGGTAAATTTTTTGTCCCATCTTTTCCAATACACCAAACATAGGATAAGGATTAAACACTACGGTATTCATTGCTCTATTGGCACTTACAACTACTTCGAATGGTGATTTTATTTTTTGACAAATGGCATTCTTTCCCCAAAACTCAGGATCATAAACCATGCTTAATAAAACAGATTTGATATCCCCATCCTTCTTTAAAAATGTTTCTGCCATTTTATTAATAAGTTTTTCAGACGGATTATCACTTACAAAATAGACAGCCAATTTTTTACAAATAAATTTTGCAGTTGATGGATGATGCGCCAGCATAGAAATTAAATCAACACCTTCTTGATAACCGACATTTGCTGGGAAATTTTTACCAAGCACCATCTTTTCATTTTGATCATGATTCATCGGGAAAAATAAAAAATCGCCATCTCTGAAATAACCTTTAGATTTCAAATTATCTTCTCCTTGAATAGAAATCAACCTTTTCAATTGTCCTGAGTAAGCCCCATCAAAAGGATAAATGGTCCAACCGGTTAAAACTCTTGCTGCATTTACAACATCTTGTTGTGTATATCCACCATCAACACCCAAGGTATGAAGCTCTAATAATTCGCGCGCATAATTTTCATTGATGCCCCGATTTTTATTTTTGCCTTTTAATTGCTTTATAAATTTTACATTTTGGGTATCTCCAATTGAATTTTGTTGTTGAATTAAAGCATTTAAATTTTTATTTCTAACTAATGTAGATGAGCTATCCATTTGAGCAGAACTCAACACATTATCTAAGAAAAGGGACATAGCTGGCGACTTTGCTGTAGCCAAAAGCAATTGCTGAAAATTTCCCAAAGCATTGGGCCTTATTACATCACGTTCATAAGCTGGAATATATTGAGCCGCTTGAAGCTTGGTAAAAGACACGTTGAAATGGTTAAACCAAAAACCAGTCAATACTTCTTCGAGTTGATTGTTGGAATAGATTGCCCTAACGAAACGTTGATTGATAAAAGATCGGGAAAGTTCGGCAAATGGATGAAGATTATTTAATTTGGAATATGCTTTCAATCTATCTTTCTCCTCGCGTTTTGACATAACACCAATCGAATCTTTATCAATAAATCCATCTTTAATCGCCATTCTGACCACTTGTGGGTTGCGTGGAAATTGTTTAACCACTTCTTCGTTGGTTAAATGTAGATACTCAATTTTTGATAATTTAAGATTCAAACTATCATCATTAAATGCCTTGTTAAGCTGTTTATTGAACCATACTTCTAAACCCATATTAACCACTTCATCAACTTGTCCTGGAGTAGCCCCATAAGTAAATCGATTAATTAAATGAGCAGCAGCTTGTGTTTGGGTAAGTCCTTGTTTTGCATATGGGAATAAAGCTTTTTGTGCTTTAGCAAAACACATAAAATTCAAAAAAACAATTAAATAGAAAAGATTTTTTAACATAGAAAACAAAGACTTGTAAAAATCAAATTGGTTTATTTAACATGAAATATAAATAAAAATCACTGTAATAATCTAAACAATTATAACTAGGATAAATTTATTCATTATTTATAAGAAGCATTGTTTTATTTTTACGAAAAAATATGGCAACGACTAAGATTACAATTAACAACAATGGTTCTGCAAAAATTGAAGGCGAATTTGAGATTGTAGATAAAGACGGAAATGTTTACGGATTAAATGGCAGAGATATTGTAGCCATTTGTAGATGTGGATTATCAAAAAACAAACCTTTTTGCGATGGCGCTCATAAAGGACATTTCGAACATGAAGCAGTAGCATTTGAATTGCCTCCCAAAAAAACTGTATAAAATAATGGCCAACAAATTATTCATGATACTGCTGGGATGCAAGCCCAAAGGCAGACATACGGAGCAACACGACATTTTATTTACCATTGGAAAAAGCCTTAAAGACATTATTCCGCATATTGAATCATTTTGGAAAGATGGTGGGAAAATACATATTGATGCTTGGCGAAAAGTAACGGAAGTGGATGGAAATGCAATTTCTGTTATAAAGAAAACAACCTCAGAAAAAAAGGAAAATGCTAGACTGTTTTTCTTAAACCTTGGCGGATACAAACCCGGCGAATTTGAAGAATACCATTACAAAATGCTAACAGTAGCTGAAAAAAAATCAGATGCGATCAAACTTGCCAAAGCAACAGCATTTTATAAACATACCGGATTAAAAGGGGCAGCATCGCACATTGATGATAAATACGGAATTGATGTAGATGATATTTATGAAATTACTGATATCCTTCCTGCTGAAATTAAAGCTACATTTCAATTAAAAATAACCCCTAGTAAAAAAGCCCAGAAAGACGAGTGGCATCTTGGGTATTTGAAATTGTAAAGGGAAAGTGAAAAAGCGTGCCCGCCGTGGCGAGTAAAAAAGATGTCAAATGTTTAAACTTTTATACTCGGGTTTTTGACTTTTGAATTTTCAGTTTTGAATTTT
>CANKLV010000182.1 GCA_947483415.1 Chitinophagaceae bacterium | reverse complement strand
GTTGTTTCTGCAAATGCTAGTATTTATCATTATGGTTGGGTGAAAGATCCTCGTTCTATGCAGTTTAAACAAGAAGATTTCAATAAACTTTGGCACAATGATGAATGGATTTCTAAAAATATTGAAAAAGTAGAAGCATTTGAATATGAAAAACATATTTCTCAATTAAGACTTTTCGATAGTGATCATCCTTTAGTAATGAAAGAACGTATTCAGCGATTAAATTGGAAATTTGAATACGATATATCTAAAAATAGCAGAAGTTTTAAGGATTTTTTAAAGGATAACTTGCTACTTATCGGGCTTAATTTTAACTATAAAAATTATATTTTTTTAAGAAGGAAATAAGATGTTAATTCTTTATGCTCGTTTTCCTAGTTCTATAAGTTCTAAATCATGAATTTTATCTCCAGTAATTGAAAAACGTAAAATAGTTTTTACAGCATGAAAACCCTTGTAGCCACAGGCGCCAGGATTCATCCAAAGCATATTGTGTTTTTTATCCATTTGGACTAAGGTTATGTGAGAATGACCACAAATAAAAAGATCTGGTGCGCCATTGAGGCTTAATTCTTCTTTTGCGGGAAGTGAATATTTATAAGGTTTTCCACCAATATGAGTAATCAGAACATTTACTCCTTCAATTTTAAACCGTAAAAATTCTTTTGTTTCCTGTCTGATTTCGTGGTTATCGATATTCCCCCAAACTGCGCGTGTTGGTTTAAAAGCTATAAGTTCATCTAAAACTTCTATGCTTCCAATATCTCCAGCATGCCAAATTTCATCAACATTACTAAAATATTCCTTTATTTTTGGATCTAAATAGGAGTGAGTATCAGAGAGTAGACCGATTTTTTTTGACACAGGTCATTAATTTAAAAAATCCAGAACTGCACAAAAAGATGCTTTTTTGTGTTTACTAAAACCAATTCCGACTTTCGTGAGTTCACTGTCTAAGCAAGCTTGCCTATGTCCTAAACTCGGAACGTCATGATCAACTAAGAGCTGCATTGCAATGTCTTTTCCAGTTTCCATACCGTAAGCAATACATTCGGCATTGTAAAAACCAGCACATTTTTTTCTGTTGTGACCCATGTATCCTGATGCACCTTGTTCCACAGCGAAACAAATAGCTAATTCTCTCAATTCTTCATTATAAATTAAGGCATTCATGGGTTTTGTAGTTTTTATGTCACTCAATAAAGATTCTTTGTACGGGGAATCTTTAAGGTATGCACCGTATTTTTCAGGCCCGAAGTAGGGTAAAACCTCAATTTTTGCAAATTTCAATGGGAATAAACGTGCTAGATTGATGTATAGGATTGCCTCCTTTTCAATATTTGATAAGTCATCAATTAAGATGCAGGTATTTGCTTTTGCTAGTTCTTGCTCGGACCAAGCTTGAGAAAAAAAATACTGAGGAGAAATAAAGATAAAAAGTAAAAATGAAAGTGCTGTTTTCATGATAAAGGGTTTTAATCTATAACTTTTAAATTAGCAAAACGTAACAAAACAGTTTTACTTCCATGATGTGGAAAGAAAATAATTGCTTTTTTATCTGCACCACTTCCTTCGAGTTGCGTTATTTTTCCTTTTCCGAATCTCTCATGTTCAACATTTCCACCAACCATTAAATTTAATCCTTCCGAATTTTTAGAAGGTAATTTATTTATTTCATTCAATGACTTTAGATTTCCAGGAACACTTCCAGTTTGTCTTGACAAGCTATTAGAAAAAGATCTCTCAAAATTTCCATTCATTAGTGACCTCCCAGTTCCGCGAGGAGGTGTTTCAAATGTTAAGTAAATGGAATTTATTTCATCAATAAAGCGACTGGCTTCAGAGCTAACAGTTTGACCCCAAGTAAAGCGAGTGCTAGCATGAGATAAGGTGCAAGTTATCATCGCACGTGTTAGCGCAACGTAAAATAAGCGACGTTCCTCCTCCAATTCAGACCGAGTAGTTAAAACCAATTGTGAGGGAAAAAGATTTTCTTCCAATCCAACAATGTATACATGAGGAAATTCCAAACCTTTGCTTGCATGAATTGTCATTAAAGAAACGTGGTTACGTTCTTCTGTTTTATCTTGGTCAGCATCTGTTAAAAGAGCAACGTCAATCATGAAATCAGCTAAGGATTTAAAATCATCGATCTCAGAATTTTTTACAAATTCCTGAATTCCTCCTAAAAGTTCCTCAATATTTTGAAATCGTTCGATTTCTTCAGTGCCTTTGTCTTTTTCTGATTTAAGCTCTGCAAAGATGCCACTTGCCTTTGCAATTCTGTCGGCTAGTTGAAAAGCGTCTATTTTGTATAACTCGGCACTAAAACTATTTATCATCCTAACAAAATCATAAATTTTATTTTTTGTGCCATTATTTATATCACAGGGATATTTTTCAAAATCGCTCATCACATCCCATAAACTAACATTGTGTTTATTTGCACAAATTAAAAGACTTTGAATACTTGTTTTTCCAATTGAACGTTTTGGGTAATTTATAACACGTTTTACTGCTTCTTCATCATGCGGATTTGCCGTTAAGCGAAAATAAGCCAATAAATCTTTTATTTCTTTTCGTTGATAAAAAGATAAGCCGCCATATATTTTGTAAGGAATGTTAAGCTTTCGCAAGGATTCTTCAAATGAACGAGATTGTCGATTTGTACGGTAAAGTATTACAATATCATTAAAGCTTGCACCGGATTCTTGATTAAGATCAAAAATCTTTCCTGAAATGACTCTTCCCTCCTCATTATCTGAGAGTGTACGTATGACTTTTATTTTTTCGCCTTTAGTATTTCCAGTCCATACATTTTTAAAAATTTGATTTTTATTTTTTTCAATAATACTATTCGCTGCTTCTACAATATTCTTTGTGCTACGGTAGTTTTGTTCGAGTTTAAACAACTTAAAATCTGGGTAATCTACCCTAAAATTCAGTATGTTTTCAATATTTGCTCCACGAAACGAATAAATACTTTGTGCATCATCGCCAACTACACAGATATTTTCATATGCCGCCGCAATTTTTTTTACAATTAAGTATTGCGCATGATTTGTATCCTGATACTCGTCCACCAATATGTATTTAAATTTTTGCTGATAATAGTGAAGGACATCGGGAAAATTATTCAATAGAACATTTGTAAAGTAGAGTAGGTCGTCAAAATCCATTGCGCCAGCTTTTTGACAGCGATTGGCATACCTCATATAAATATGTTTAATTTCTGGTATGCGACTCTGCTTATTAGCTTGTGTTAATTCCTCATTTTCTGCATATTCTTCTGGAGAAATTAAGTTGTTTTTTGCCGAGCTTATAATACCAAAAACCAAGCTGGGTTTATACGCTTTATCGTCAAGATTAAATTCTTTAATGATATCTTTAATCAGACTTTTAGAATCTTGCGTATCGTAAATTGTGAAATTACTTGGAAAGCCTATTCTATCAGAATTATAGCGCAAGATTTTTGAGAAAACAGAATGAAAAGTTCCCATTGAAATATTCTTTGCTTCGGAAGCCCCAACAATTTTACCAATACGATCTGTCATTTCTCTTGCTGCTTTGTTGGTAAAAGTAAGTGCTAGAATATTGAAAGGAT
>CANKLV010000181.1 GCA_947483415.1 Chitinophagaceae bacterium | reverse complement strand
CACAACAAAGAAGCCACATCATATTGAAGTGCACCTTTCATTCCGCCTTGATAATCTATGAAATAAACTTCGCCATTTTTCACCATAATGTTTCTACTTTGAAAATCGCGGAACATGAAATGCGAATAATCAGCATGCGCCAAATAATTACTGATGGCTTCAAAATCGCTTATCAATTTTTCTTTGTCGTATGGAATTTTTAAGGTATCGAGGAAATAATATTTAAAGTACAATAAATCACTAAAAATGGCTTGTTGTCCAAATACTTTACTCGTAATGCATTTGTTGTAATCTAGATTTTTATCGCCATTAATTTGCAGATTTGATAGGGCTTTCAGCGATTTTTTAAAAAGTTCAAAAACTACAGGAGTTTGTCCTTTTTCTTCTAATACATTCAACAAATTTAAATCGCCAAAATCTTCTTGAATATAAATAGTTTGATCTTCGTTTACAATTAAAATTTCTGGCACTGGAGCACCAGTATTTTTGAAATGTTTGCTAAAATAAATGAAGGTTTCATTTTCTTTGGTATTGTTGCTAAATGTAGCAATATATGTTTTATTGCTTTCGCAGTATATTCTAAAATAGCTTCTGTCGCTTCCACTTTGAGGAATATTTTCGATGCGTAAAACAGACGTGGTATTAAATTGTAGCCAAAGCGTTTTTATTGCCGATATGATATTTTCCATTGTTGAATTTATGGGTGTAAAAGTAGATAAAAATTCAGATGTTTGTTAGCCCCCTCAATCCCCCAAGGGGGAAGTTGTTTGGCGTTTGGTGTTTGGAAATCACTTTGATGATTGGTGATAACACCTACATCGGCAGACTAAAATTCATAACCTCACAAACCTCACAAACCTCACAAACCTCAGAAACCTCTTTTTCGTTTGTTGTTCTTTTAATTTTTACTTTTGCAACATGTGCTTTCATTATTCTATTACACAAAAAATGGCTATCATCGAAGATAATCTTCGTGTTCATTGGGAAGGCCAAGAGTGGCAACCCGTTTATCATGCTTCAGGATTTAGTTTTTTGCAAATGCCGGTGATTACACAAGCTGATCCGAAATATGTACAACTTTTTAATTGGGGTTTAATTCCTTCTTGGATAAAAACAAAGATAGATGCGGATAAATTAAAAGCACAAACATTAAACGCACGCTCCGAAACAGCATTTGAGAAACCTTCATTCAGGTCGGGCATAAAATACAATAGATGCTTAATTCCGGCAGATGGTTTTTTTGAATGGAGAGAAGTGAACAAGAAAAAATATCCGCATTTTATCTTTATGAAAAACAAACAAATGTTTTGTTTTGGTGGGATATATGCCAACTGGACAGATCGGTTTACTGGCGAGCTAATCCAATCCTTCTCAATACTGACAACGGATGCAAATCCTATGATGGAAAAGATTCACAATTCGAAGAAAAGAATGCCTGTAATAATACCTTCAAATGAGTATGCACATTGGCTAGATAATAATCTTATGCCTAAAGATATCCAACAGTTTTTCAAGCCCTTTTCTGAGTCAGAAATGACATATCATACCATCAGCAAGCTTATAACCTCAAGGGTGGAAAATAGTAATGTGCCAGAAGTTTTGGAAGCGGTTGAGTATGCGGAATTAGTAAAGGTTTGAGACGTTTATGAGGTTTTAGATGTTGTAGGGGTTGAAAATATTCAACCCTTACTTTGACATATTCAACCCTTACAAAGAGGTTTGAGAGGTTTTAGATGTTTATAAGGTTAACACCAAACACCAAACACCAAACACCAAACCACAAACCACAAACAACAAACCTTTGTGTTTTAAGCTTGTCCTAAGTAATCCTACGTATGTAATTCCCCAAAAAATACTTGATTTATAAAATGCTTTTACAAATAACTATGATGTAAATCATAAGGATCTTATGTTTGTATCAGCTATCCAAAACAACAAAATCCAATTGTCCTAAAAAAAACCAAATTATCCAATCCAATGAAAAAAACCATGGCTTCAATATCCTAAAAAACAAAATCGATATTTAAGTATTCAATTGAAGCCATAAAAAAAATCCGATTAGAATTTCTAATCGGATTTTTGTTTTAAAGAACTATAATTTGAATTAGCTGTTTAGTTTTTGTTTTAGCGTTTCTATTATTACAGCAAATTTAGAAACGTCTTGTCCGCCAGCTGATGCTAATGTTTTTTGCCCTCCACCGCCACCAACAATCATTGGCCCTACGGTTTCTTTTATTATTTTATTTGCATCTAAATTTTTGGCTGCAATTACCGTTTCGCTAATGCCAACTGCTACATTTGCTTTTCCGCCGATGTTGCTACAAAGCACTATAAAATGATCATGTAGATGATGTTTTAAATCAGCACATAATTTCTTCAACGCATCTGCACTAGGTACTTCCACGATTTCGCCAATAAAACTAACATTGTTTATGATGGCATCTTTCTGTAACAACTCATTTCTTATACCAACCAACTGACGCGCTTCAAGAGATTCTATTCTTTTTGAAAGCGTACTATTTTCAGCAAGTAATCCTTCTATGGCTTTTTGTATGTCTTTTGGATTTTTTAAAATTTCTTTTATCAAGCTCAACTCATTGGATTGATCTTGAATAATTTGCTCAGCAGCTGAACCAGAAACAGCTTCTATTCTTCTAACACCTGCAGCAACTGCTGTTTCCGTTTTGATTTTAAAATAGCCGATTTCGCCTGTAAAGCCAACATGCGTTCCTCCACACAATTCAATTGAGTATGCAGGATCCATAATTACAACACGAACAGTATCTCCATATTTTTCACCAAACAATGCCATCGCGCCCAAAGCAATCGCTTCGTCTTTATGCATTGATTTTATTACAACGGCTACATTTTCTCTAATTTTCTCGTTTACAATTTTCTCCACTTTTTGCAATTCTTCATCAGTAACTTTTGCAAAATGCGAAAAATCAAAACGCAATTGTTGATCATTTACCAAACTTCCTTTTTGTGCCACATGATTGCCAAGCACTTGTTGCAAAGCTGCGTGCATAAGGTGTGTTACGCTATGATGAATGGAAATGTTTTTTCTTCTTGACACATCTACTGATGCAATAACAACTCCATTTAATGCTGCAGGAATATGTTCTGTAAAATGAATGATTAAATCGTTTTCTTTTTTGGTGTCAATAATATTAATCACTTGTCCACTCAATGATAAAGAACCGGTATCACCAACTTGTCCACCACTTTCAGCATAAAAAGGTGTTTTTGCCAACACAATTTGAAACTGTTCTTTTCCTTTTCCAGATACTTTTCTTGTCCTTAAAATTGTTGTTGTTGTTTCAAGTGTTTCATATCCAACAAAACCTTCGCTATTTCCTTCGTTGATGATTTGCCAATCTTCAGTGTCTAAAGCTGTTGCAGCACGACTTCTGTCTTTTTGAATTTTCATTTCACTTTCAAATCCTTGCTCATCAACTTGCATGTTGTTTTCTTGAGCAATTAAAATCGTTAAGTCAATGGGGAATCCATAAGTATCCAATAATTCAAACGCATCAGCACCACTAATGGTTTTTGTAGATGCAGATTGATTTATAACGGTATCAATTTTTTTCAAGCCTTTTTCTAGTGTTCTTAAAAATGCTTCTTCTTCTT
>CANKLV010000180.1 GCA_947483415.1 Chitinophagaceae bacterium | reverse complement strand
TTAGAATTGGCTGGAGAAAAATAAAATAAAATGAATAAGAAGCATATCGTTGTATTATCAGGTGCAGGCATTTCTGCAGAAAGTGGGTTGAGAACATTTAGAGATAGCGATGGTTTGTGGATGGGACATAATATTGAAGATGTAGCTACGCCGCGTGCATTTAAAAAGAATCCACAATTGGTTCTTGATTTTTATAACATGCGCAGACGTGATGTGGCAGAAGCATTACCCAATAAAGCACATCAAATTTTAGCAGCATTAGAAAAGGATTTTAATGTAAGCATCATCACACAAAACATTGATGATTTACACGAACGTGCAGGCTCTACAAAAGTCATTCATTTGCATGGAGAGATTTTCAAAATGAGAAGTTCTATGGATGAGTCAATCATTCATCCCATTAATACAGATATTCAATTGGGAGATGTAGCTCCCGATGGCGCTCAATGGCGCCCAAATATTGTTTGGTTTGAAGAGCCCGTTCCGCTTATTGAAGATGCTGCTTTGATCATGGGAATTGCGGATATTTTTTTATTGATTGGTACTTCTTTACAAGTATATCCGGCAGCTGGATTAATTCATTATGTTGCTGATGAAACACCTAAGTTCATAATAGATAAAAAAACACCCCCAATTGGTGCATTAAAAAATATAAAAATCATTGAAGCATCTGCAACGGTTGGGATAGAAGAATTTGTAAAGGCATTGAAATAAACTTTTAACTGTTGAATATAACTTGAAACGGTTGAAGATTTCCAACCCCTACAATACTTCCAACCTCTAAAATTTCATAAACTTCATAAACCTTGAATTATTTCACAATCCCCGCCACAATCCTCAACGGTGCTCCACTTCCTTTTCCTATTTTCATGGGCAATGCAATTACATGAATTCCTTTCGCAGGTAATTTATCCAGGTTTGCTACATTTTCAAATCCTGGTTTATTGGCGCCTAATAAAATTTGATGTGTTTTAAAATCTTTCGATTGTCCATAATTGATACTTGGCGTATCTAAACCCATTGCTTTAATCTTTCTTTTTTCAACCAGCCATTTTGTGGTTTCTGGATCAACACCTGGGAAATGCAACATTGGTATGGCTTCTGGGCCTTTATTGGGTGTTCCAAAATATTTTTCGCGGTTGGGATAGTATTGACCATATCCAGTTTTGAACAATACAATTGTGTTCTCCGGAATTTGGCCATTTTCTTTTTCCCATTTTTCAATATCGGCTATGCTTATCTGATAGTCGCGGTTGACTAAAGCATTTTTTGAAACATCAATTACTACAGCATTTCCAATTAAACTATTTAAAGGAATTTCATCAACCGTTTCTTTATTTGCAGCAAAATGAATAGGAGCGTCTAAATGTGTGCCTCCATGCTCTGGTGTACAAATGCTATAAGATGAATAATAAAACCCAAGCGGTGTTATCCCTTCAGCTTCTGTAGTGTGTTCAAAGTTTTTTATATTATTGGGCCAGTATAAAGTAGAACTGTCAAAAGCATAAGTAAGATCAATCCATTCCATCTTATCCAATGAAATCGTATTTTCTTTTTTTGAGCACAAGAAATTAAAAGCGCAATAGTTGAAATGGAGAGGATTAGTTTTTTCATGATTTATAGTTAAGTGAAAAGTCAAAATTAAAAATTAAAAAAAATTGAATTGTGATTTTTTATTAGCACTCGGTTTCAACCGTGGGTTACAAATGGTAATTTATATTTAATGGTTTCAACCATTTATTACGATTGGATTTTTGATAACAATCAACTACTCATTATCTCATTAGCCATCACATCCCAACTATATTTCTTCTTTTCTTCAATCAATCCGGGTAAAAAACGATTCGGATTTTCTGCAAAAAAATGTTGAATGGTATTTGAAATGGATAATGCATCCGGCTCAGAAACCAAACCTACTTTCTCATGTGGCACCAAGGCTGGTAATCCACCTACATTTGTAACAATCATCGGTATTTCAAAATGATATGCCAATGGCGTTACGCCACTTTGTGTTGCGCTTCGATAAGGCTGTATCACAACATCCGCTGCACATAAATAATTTTTTACTTCACTATCGGGAATAAAATCTGTCCGTAAAATTAAATCTTCTTCAATGCCAAGTTTTGCTATCAATTCATCGTATGATTTTCGGTCTTCGTAAAATTCACCAGCTATTAAAAACTTAATTTGCCCCTTTAAATAATTCGATTTTTTTAGCATTGAAATGGATTCAAATAAAATGTCTAATCCTTTATATTTTCTAATAAATCCAAAAAACAAAACGATGGAAATGTTTTCGTCTATGTTTAATATTTTTCGTGCTGATGATTTCTCTATTTTTTCTCCGAAATTATCGTAGAGCGGATGCGCCACAAATTTTGCCGGCATAGTTGGATTTATGCCCTTTAAATCAGTTAATACTTGCTCACTCATTGTAATGCAAGCATCCACAGCATTTAAAAAATATTTCGTGAATGGTAAGTCGCCTGGTCTTTTTTCATGCGGTATGATATTATCGGCAATACATACAATTCTTGTTTTTTTATTTTGTTTTACGATGCGTAAAATCGTTCCCAAGCTTGGCCCCATAAATGGTAACCAATATCTTACAACTATTAAATCAGGTTTGATTTTTTTAATTTCATTTCCGATTAACAACCAATTGATTGGATTTACAGAATTGATACAAACCCTAATGTTCAAATCAGATGGTTCGGGTTCTGTAGAAAACTGTGTGGTTCCTGGGAATAGAAATCCAGGATATTGAAGAGAAAATGTATAAATCGTTACTTTGTTTCCTTTGTTTTGAAATTCGTGTGCTAAGCGCTCATTGTAAGATGCCAATCCGCCCCTTAGTGGATGTGCTGGCCCAATGATGATGATATGTTTACCCTGTTGATTCAATAATGTTTCGATAAATTATAATCCTATTTTTTTCTCAATCAAGTAAAAATTTCTTTCCGATGAATTTCGTGTAATCAACTCACCAATAAATCCTGCTAAAAATAATTGAGTTCCCATTATCATGGCTAAAATGGCAAAAAAGAATAACGGACGTTCAGTCATTCCCGTTACAGCAAACATGAATTTTGTAATCGTGAGATATATAAAAACAACAAACCCAAATGCAAATGAAGCCGTTCCCCATAATCCAAAAAAGTGCATTGGTCTTTTTCCAAATTTCCCAACAAAAAATATCGTCATTAAATCTAAAAAACCATTTATAAATCTATCCCATCCAAATTTTGTAACCCCATATTTTCTTGGACGATGTTCTACTACTTTTTCGCCAATTTTTCTAAATCCTGCCCATTTGGCTAAAACGGGTACATATCTATGCATCTCGCCATAAACTTCAATGCTTTTTACAACATTAGATCTGTAAACTTTCAACCCGCAATTGAAATCATTTAATTTGATGCCACTCATTTTTCTTGCTGCTGCATTAAATAATTTACTAGGTATATTTTTTGTAAGTGTATTATCGTAACGAACCTTTTTCCATCCACTTACCAAATCGTATTGACCAAGTGCTAAGGTTTTTATTAGCTCAGGAATTTCGTCTGGACTATCCTGCATATCTGCGTCCATGGTAATCACATAATCGCCCAAACAAGCTTTGAATCCTTCGTTTAG
>CANKLV010000179.1 GCA_947483415.1 Chitinophagaceae bacterium | reverse complement strand
TTATCAATGCCGCCATCTTCGCCTGTTTCAAGCAATAATCCCATCAACACATTGCTAATGGCTTGAGAAGCCGTTCTGGCAAATCCACTTGGAATATTGGGGACGCAATAATGTATCACATCATATTTTTTAAACACTGGATTTTCATGTGAGGTTACTTCACTCGTTTCAAAACATCCACCGTGATCAATACTTACATCTACAATTACAGTTCCGGCTCGCATGTGGCTTACCATTTCCTCCGATACCACAACAGGCGTTCTACCTGTGGCACCACTCAATGCACCTATAGCTACATCGCAGGTTTTTAATTGCTTGCTTAAAATTTTTGGTTCCAATACAGAGGTCCAAATTCTAACGCCAATATTATTTTGCAAACGCTTCAACCGATAAATACTGTTGTCAAAAACTTTTACACTGGCACCCATTGCCAATGCTGTTCTGGCGGCGTATTCGCCCACAATGCCCGCTCCAATGATGATTACTTTTGTTGGCGGAATGCCACTAATGCCACCAACCAAAACGCCCTTTCCATTATTGGCATTACTTAAATATTGACCTGCAATCAACATCACCGCGCTTCCTGCAATTTCACTCATGCTGCGCACAATGGGATTGTGGCCACTGTCGTCTTTTAAATTTTCAAAACTGATGGCAGTAACTTTTTTCTCCATCATTTTCTCCAAAATATCTTTTTTCATAATCGCCATGTGAATAGGCGAAATGATGGTGGTATTTGGTTTTAATAATTCACAATCTTCTTCACTAACCGGTGCACTTTTTACAATGATATTGCAGTTGAAAATTTCCTTTTTATCATAAACAATCTTCGTGCCTACTTCACTAAAATCTATATCGCGATAGTTGGAGCCTAATCCAGCATTTGATTCCATTACCACTTGATGTCCATTTGCAATCAATACGCCTGCTGCTTCAGGCGTAAGCGCTATACGATTTTCATTAAATGAAGCTTCCTTGGGAATACCAATGCACAACGACTCGCCTTTTGCTTTTACATCCAGTTTCTCTTCAAGCGTTTCATAATTAAACGTGCTTGATACAAAAGGTTTTGTTGTTGCCATGGTAATAAAAAAATTAAAAAGTCAAAATTAAAAAGTCAAAAATCAAAAATCGAAAGTCAAAAGTTGAAATTGTTGAAATACTTTTTTTACTTTTTACTTTTAAATTTTCACTTTGCATCGTCAATTTACAAAATTAATTTGAGCTTCCTATGATTGGAATCTATAGATTCAATAAAACAATGCATGATATTTTCTGGCCATAATGCTTTAGCGCGCTCAGGCCATTCCAAAAAACAATAATTTCCAGAATAGATGCAATCTTCAACGCCAGCGCCAATAGCTTCGTTCGCATCTTTTAATCGATACAAATCGATGTGATAAAAAGGGTTGCCGTTTGGCAAATTATATACGTTAATGATTGAAAATGTTGGACTACTCAAATTATCTTTAATGCCCATTGCCAAACAAATGGCAGAAATCAGGGTGGTTTTTCCAGCACCCATTTCTCCATGAAAGGCTACACAACATGGCTTATCCAATTGCTTGACCAAACTTTCCGCAACTTGATTTATTGCTGATAAACTAAATGTGATTTCCATCATACAAATATATTTTCAGATTTAGTAACTAGTTCATTATTTAAAACTTATATTTTTGCAGTATGAATCAAATAGACTGGCAGGTAGAAGGGATGGATTGCAGCAATTGCGCCATAAGCATCCGTAAATTTCTTGAAAAAAAAGGGATGGAGGCCGTTTCTGTAAATTCTATAGATGGGAAAGTGCTATTTTCTAATGAACCTAATCTTCCTTTAACTGAACTTAAATCTGGCATTGAAGCGCTAGGTTATCAAGTTGTATCTGAAAATACAGCCACTTCTGAAACTAAAAAAAAATGGCTACACAACAATAAACAAAGGTTTCTTTTTACCCTTCCTTTTACAGCCATATTGATGCTGCACATGTTTCATCTATGGCTGCCGCTGCATTGGTTAAATAATCCTTGGTTACAACTTATTTTATGTTTGCCTGTATTTATTTTGGGCATGAAATATTTTGGTAAAAGTGGGTTGAATAGTCTGCTTAATGGCGTTCCAAATATGAATGTATTGGTGGCTCTAGGTGCACTTGTTTCATTTTTCTATTCTATTGTTGGTGCATTCTTTTTGCATGATAATCAATACCTTTTTTTTGAAACTACCGCTTCAATAATCACATTGGTTTTTTTTGGCAATTATCTAGAAGAATCTTCAATGCAAGCCACACAGAAATCTTTGAAAACGTTAACTAAGGCGCAAAAAATCATGGCAAACATGATTGCTTTTGATGGCGATCATCAGGAACTTATTTTCCCCATTGAAAATACACAACTTAAAACAGGTGATTTAATTTTAATAAAAACCGGCGAACAAGTTCCCATAGATTGTAAGATTTTATGGGGCGATTGCGCGGTGGACGAATCGATTATTACAGGAGAAAGTTTGCCCATTTCAAAAACCAAAAAAGACTTTTTAATTGGAGGTAGTTTACTCGAAGAGGGCTCTGTAAAAGCAATAGTTACCGCCACCGGAAATGAAACGGTTTTATCGGGTATTGTAAAAATGGTTCAACAAGCACAATCCGAAAAACCACCTATGCAAAAATTGGCGGATAGGATAAGTGCCATTTTTGTGCCAACAGTAATTGGTATCGCCATTGTCGTATTTTTTATAAATTATTTTTTTGTAGATGTAGCCTTAAACGATGCCATAATGCGCGCCATTGCTGTACTCGTAATTTCTTGTCCTTGTGCCATGGGATTGGCCACGCCTGCTGCAATTTCTGTTGGATTAGGACGCGCGGCTAAAAAAGGAATCATCTACAGAAATGCGTCAACGTTGGAGTCATTTAAATCAATTCGACAAATTGTTTTTGATAAAACGGGCACTTTAACAACCGGAAAATTTGCCATTCAACAATTCGAAACTACGATAGATGAAAACGAATTTATGTCCATCGTTTTTTCCATGGAAAAATATTCAACCCACCCAATTGCGCAATCTATTGTAAACGCTTGGAGCAAATCAACTTTAATCAGATGGAAAGAAATTGAAGAGATAAAAGGCATTGGCATTAAAGCTGTAGATGATCTAAATAATACGTACGAAATTGGGTCTAAAAAGATTTTATCGAATTCAGTCATTACCGAAGCCCATCATATTTATCTTTTAAAAAATAAAGCATTAATCGGTTGGATTGATGTGATGGATGAAATTAGACCTGAAGCAAAAAATGTAATTGAATGGTTTAATGCACATGGTATTGAAACCATCATGCTTACGGGTGATTTAGAGGAAAAAGCAAATGCAGTGGCTAAGGCATTAAATATCAAGCATGTTTATTCGGAGCAATCGCCATTACAAAAAATGCAACAAATAGAAAGGTTGAGTTTGATTAAACCTACGGCTATGGTGGGCGATGGTATAAATGATGCGCCAGCCCTTGCAAAATCTACCATTGGCATTTCAATTGGAAATGCATCACAACTAGCCTTACAACAATCAGATGTTGTATTATTAAATCAGGGATTAAGTCATTTGCCAGAAGCCATGGGATTGGGAAAACATACCTATTTA
>CANKLV010000178.1 GCA_947483415.1 Chitinophagaceae bacterium | reverse complement strand
TTTTGAATTTTCAGTTTTGAATTTTTAATTAAACATGATAAGATGAAAATCCAATTTTGGTCTGTTGGAAAAAGCAATGAATCATTCGTGGATGAAGGAATAAAATTATTTACAAAAAGAATTTCCAATTATTATCCAGTTGATTGGCAAATTATTTCTACGCCTAAAAATGCAGCGGTTTTAAGCGATGTAGATTTGAAACAAAAAGAGGGCGAAACCATTTTCAACTTGCTTAAAAAAGAAGACTATTTAATACTGTTGGATGAACGAGGTAAAACATTAACGAGTGAAGGTGTTGCAAATTTCATACAACAAAGAGCCAATGAAAGCGAGAAGCAACTGGTGTTTTTGATAGGCGGTGCTTTTGGTGTAAGTAAAGCTGTATTTGAACGAGCGGATTATGTATGGAGTTTATCACCTTTGGTTTTTCCGCATCAATTGGTACGATTAATTTTATCCGAACAAATATATCGAGCTTGTTCCATCAACAGAAATGAGAAGTATCATCATGTGTGAGCAATAAAAAGTGAAAAGTAAAAAGTAAAAAAATAACCCAATGCCCACGATTCCATTTTCCATAACCAACATATTGATTGCCATTAATGTGATTTTGTTTTTTATTACAGAATCTAACAAATCGGTTTTAGCCAAAACCATTATGTGGCCTTATTATGTAAAACGTAATAATGAGTTACACCGATTTATAACTTCTGGGTTTTTGCATGCCAATTTTATGCATCTGTTTTTCAACATGTTTACCTTGTATTATTTTGGCAACAACATAGAATTGATTTTAAAAAACAATGGAATGGGAAATGGGACAACCTATCTTATTTTGTATTTTGGTGCAATAATCGTTTCTGATTTACCCAGTTATTTTAAAAACAAAGATGTATTTGAATATCGATCTTTAGGGGCTTCTGGTGCTGTATCGGCAGTAGTATTTGCCACCATTTTATTTAGTCCTTGGAGCAGTATTTATTTATACGCTTACATAAAAATATCAGCAACTGTTTACGCCATTTTGTTTGTAGCTTATTGTATTTATATGGGCAAGAAAGCAGAAGACAATATCAACCACGACGCACATTTATGGGGCGCAATTTTTGGATTGTCGTTTACATTGTTGCTGGTTTATTTAATGCGTCCAGACCTTATTGGATATATATTAGAGCAACTAAAGCATCCCAGTTTATTTGGAAGAAACTAAGTTTAATTTTAAAACCGATTCTGTAGCGTCTGTGATTTTAAACCGATTATCAATTCGTTTGCCTACCACCCAAATTATTTTTTTATTGGATTCTATAACCCAAATATTTTCTTTTTCTAAAAGAGATAATTTGATGTCGATAAAAAATCGGCTCAACTTTTTTTTCTTCAACATCCCTAACGGATAAAAGTAATCGCCTTGTTTCCATTTTCTAAGCAATAAAGGGAATTGGACATTTTTCAAATCCAATAACGCTATGTCCGAATCATTTGAAAATTGAGTAGACGATGTATTTTCAATAGTTATTATGTTTGAACCAAAATGCACAATCTTGGTATCGGATTCAATAATAAAAACGGATTCATCTTGGGTTTCATTTGGAGAAATGATCAACCAATTTCTATTTTTTAAAATCCGATGTGAATTAGACAGGATAAACTTTCCAGAATCTGCATGAAGCAAATGAACAGCATCATTTAATTGCGATGAAGTGAAATTATACGATTTAATGATTTCAAAAAGTATGGTTTCGATAGCATCATGCTTAAGCAGTTTCAAAACGGGTATATGTATTTCGTCTCCTTTAAATTCGAGCAATTTCAATTTAATGTTTGAAATGGCATTGTCATAAATAACCGAAATCTCATTAAATCTTTTAATGTTTTTTTGAACATTTGTTTTTGCTTCAGGAATTACATTTTCAATCAATGGGATGATTTGATTTCTAAAAAAATTTCGGGTGTATTTATCTGATTCGTTTGAAACATCTTCACGCCATTGGCAATTGTTTGATTGTGCATAATCAACAAGTTCGGATTTATTGGCAAACAATAAAGGGCGAACAATTTTTCCGCCAATGCCTGCATGATTAGATTGTATGCCTTTCAACCCATTTATTCCGGTGCCTTTGAAGAAATTCATCAAGATGGTTTCCAGATTATCATCGGCATGGTGAGCGGTTAAAATATTTGTAATTGAAGTATCGTTTGAAAGGATATCATTAAACCATGTATAGCGAAGATTTCGTGCAGCCAACTGTATGTTTTGTTTATTTTCCGCAGTGTATTTTTCTGTGTCAAATTTTACCACATGATGTTTCACTTTGTATTTACTGGCCAATTCAATTACAAATTTTTCATCTGCTTCGCTATCCTCTCCTCTCAATTGAAAATTACAATGGGCTATTTCAAAATTGAAACCTGCATGAAAACACAAATCACATAAAACCACAGAATCCACTCCCCCACTAACGGCAATAAGAAGCTTGTCTGTTTTAGTAAACAAGCCATTCGCTTTAATATTTTGGACAAATTGAGAAAGTAAATTCAATGTTGAAATGATTTTTGTAAAAATAAATCTTAATTGGCGAAATGAGTAAGTAAATAAATAATCGGATTAATAAATTGACAGGATTGGTTTTTTAAAATAATTAAACGAATAAACTGAATAAAATAGAAAAGGTTGTTAAAACAATGATAGGAACAAAATAAAACCAAATATTAATTTATTTTCATTTCCGAAAAATTTTTAAAAAAATGAAAAAAAATAAAATCGCCATTATCATTTTAGTTTGCCTTTGTTTGCTTGCCTTTCAATTTAGACATCCCATAAAAAATAATATTATTTACTGGTTCGGAAAGATGAAGAATAGAGGCCCTAGAAAAAACAATACAATTTGTAAAAATTGCGAAGTATTGTTTACAGATGGAATTAATGCACATGAGAAAGCATATAAACATGAGGGCATTAAGCCGCAAAAAACTGACGATGGGCTTATCCAACTCGGCAAAAAAAATGTGTTGAAAGAAATTGAAAGCAATGAATTTTATATTGTACAAGATTTAACCCACTCACAACCTTTATTACTTCCAAAAGCGATAGATTTTATAGACAAGCTTTCTATTTTGTACCAACAAAAATGCAAAGAAAAAAACATAGAATATTTGCCCTACGAAATTACTAGCGTCTCTAGGTCGAGAGAATCTGTCGAAAGATTGGGAAAAGAAAATGAAAACTCAATAGAAAACAGTCCTCATTTAAAGGGCAAAACTTTCGATATGAGTTGGAGTAAATTTGATGGATATGAAGCGCAATTAAAATTATTTACAAGTGCTTTAACTGAGTTGAAAAATCAAAACAAATGCTTTGTAAAGTTTGAGCGGAATGGATGCTTACACATTACGGTGAATTAATTAATCCTCAATACAAAATCGAAACCAAAAAAGTTGAGGAAATTAAAAATTCTATTATTTTTAGTATGCGTTGGTTTGTTGATCAGCTGTGACCCTTATAGAAGAATAAGAAAGTATGTTCCAAAAAGGCAAATTTGAAGAACGATGAAGTATTCTGGTTATTAGTTGATATTAAAAAATGTGTTTGTCTTGAATAGTGCGAGAAACAGCATGTGAATGAAGAAAAAAGTCAGAACTC
>CANKLV010000177.1 GCA_947483415.1 Chitinophagaceae bacterium | reverse complement strand
GACCCCTTAATTGTGGGCCTCCGTGAATCGTGTTTTTTTCAATTTGATGGTTTAAAAGTAAGATTTTCATCTAAACTTCTAAACTGTCAGCGAAATAGGGAGACTTACAGCTTGATTAAATTGTAGCATAGAAGAAAAATAAAGCCAAAGTCGGAAGTAAAATAGCGCCAAAATAGGAAGTAAAATAGTGCCAAAGTCGGTAATTATATTAACACATACCCAGTAAAATTAGCAAAAATGAGTAAAAAGTTCTATCAAGGCTATGCGATGCTGAATTAAAGCTAGGACTCCAATCATCGGGTGCGGTACTTATTGAAGGTGCAAAATGGTGTGGACCAAGACCTACTTTCACTATAAAATATTGAATATCAATTATTTATAAGGCCGTTCGCGTTGTATCATTTACCCCAAAAAATAATTTTTTAACCCGTACTAAATTAGGTTATAAAGTGAGTACGGGTAATTAAATACTAGCAACTGGTTTTCCTTGCATGCTCTCATTTACCAAATGACTTAAGAATTCTACAAAAGGCAAAATATTTAAATTCACACTTGCCTCCTCTAATGATTTCATATACTTACTTCTTTGTTGAACCGGTATCACTGTCCATGGATATCCTCCAGATGCAAGCATTAAATTCATAATGAATCTTCCCATTCTACCATTGCCATCCATATAAGGATGAATAAATACAAAAATAAAATGTCCTAAAACAGCTTTGACCGATGCTTCACTTTCCTCTGCTAATAATTCAATTAACACAGGCATGGCATCTCTAACAGCTTCACTATTTAATGGAACATGCATTGAATTTGTAATATACACTTGATGATTTCTGTACCCAGCTAAATCGGCTGGCTTTAATAAACCCGAAACAACACTCGGACCAAATAATGCACGATACCAATCACCATGGTCATTATCTAATACTTCACCGGCATTCTCTCCAGTTAATACTTTACGGATACTTTTTTCTACCATTTGAAATGCATCCCAATAACCTTTAGCTGCCATTGCATCTCTTTGTTTACTATCCCCATCATTATCTTTTGCATTCCAACTTCCGTTTCTAACACGATCAATTAACTCCGGTGTTACTTGATACCGCTCAATGGATAAGGAGTGGTAGGCATCTGTTACATAAATCTCTTTAACGCTGCTAATAAATTTCTCTGTATTTTTTGGCATACCTGAAGCCGCAGGAAATTTTTCAATGATCACTTTTCTAAAATCCGACCACATTATTTTTATGCGATTGGCATAAGGCGATGCATCTTTTGACGAAAATGAAATATTTAAATGATCATTAAATGGATCTAACGCACGAACATCATAACCAACACCCTGCATTGTTTTAATAATGTCGTCGGCAATTTTATCTTTTTTAATATTTCTGAAAGCACCGGCAAGCCTACCGGCAATAATTGATTGCCCACCAGATAATAATATACTTAAGATGTCAGACGAGGATTTTACAAGCGATAATGCTGTGCGCATATCAGTCGCATTTTGTAAATAGGTATTTGAAGATGCATTCACTAAAGCACTCGGCAAACTCAAAACGTTTAAACCATCCAATACTTCCACTTCAGACTTAAGTGGTAATATTGACTTCATATGGAATAAGGAAGTATCAAAGGGCAAATCTGTTTTGAAGTTATTTGCCTTAGGTGATTTTATAATTAATTGCTTGGGAACTGTCCAATTGCCAGCATGAATCATTAAAGACTGTTCGGCTGACATACACCACTGATTTTTGTATTTGTAATTTAAATACTGCGCGCAAAACTTCCAATAAGAACTATACCAAGAAGTACTATCCCCTTCATTATTTTCTGGCGATGAAATAATGAACCACCCGGAATATACCTCACTGATGAAACCATTCTTCAAAAGCCTGTCCTTATGCGTTCTGGTTAACTCACTACGTTTTATCGCTATCTTGCCTTTGTCTTGCAGGCCTTTCAAAATCTCAAGGGAAGCCGCTAGTTTTTCAGAAGGGGTTGCCATACAAACATTTTAAATATTATAATTTCTAGTTGTAGCAAAATTATAATATCGTGTTGTACCTAAATTATAATATCTTGCCGTACCAAAATTATAATATCCTGCTAATATTAGCAAATAAAAATCCGATGCGCATCAAACTGCGCACAGGTTTAATAGTTTTAAATCATCTTCAAACGCCTTTAAAATGCTTTTTTGATGGAAAATCTGACTTTAATGATGATTTAGAGTGATCTACGGTGATTTAGAGTGATTTTTTGTCGAATGGACCACACTAATTATAGGGTGTTTTACTATTGATTATCAACTATTTAGGTCTCAACTGCGCACCAAATTGCGCACCATGTAAGTTGCTGATAATCAATTTAAAAACTAATTTTGAGTTAGAACTCGAAATGGACGCTTCATCTGTTCAATTTCACCGTTGCCCAGATTAAAATACAGACACTCATCAAATTCCTAAAACTTTTCATTATTAAGAAGTTTCAGGAATTGCTTGATGCAGATCGCTATACTTTGACAAATCCATTCTGTAATCCATTTGTCAATAATAGTATTACAATTCGGAACATTTCCGAATTGACAAGTTTTTTTTCACATTAAATGTAATTTTTAATGCACCTATTCGGAAAACAGTCGTTTCGTGAGATAGCCAACCGCACTTAATTGCATGATTCAATAAAAATCCAAACCAATAAATAGGTTAAATTCACAAAAAACAAAACCAATAAACTGCAATAATTCACAAAAAACAAGACCGATCAACTAAAGCACCGTCGGATTTTTGTGTCTAAGAAACAATTTACTATACGCTTTTACATATAATCGTAATCTCACCTATAATTTTATATGCATTAACATACATTTTTATATATTTGCATTAAATAACTGCAAAAGCATATAATGAAATCGCTCAAGACCTTTCTCAAAGAAAAACGAAAACTTGCTGGACTCACGCAATTGGAGTTTGCAGAAAGAGCCGGTGTTGCACTGACGGTGATACGAAAAATGGAACAGGGCAAGGAGAATTTGAATTTAGAAAAAGTAAATCACGTGCTCTCTATGTTCGGTCATTGCCTTGCTCCGGTTTCTATCAAAGACATTGAAAACAATCACAACAAGGGCGATGAGAAAAGCTGAAGTATTTTACCAAGACATAAAAGCAGGTATTTTGACTGAAACCAATGAGGGGCATTTTATTTTTCAGTATGATGAGCAATACGTCATTGAGTATCCCCATCAGTTTTTAACCTTCACGATGCCCGTCATTAAGTATCCCTATCACGACAAGCATTTATTTTCCTTTTTTGAAGGGCTTATTCCTGAAGGGTGGCTGTTAGACGTCGCAAAAACCCACTACAAAATCAACCCCAACGATAGAATGGGGTTATTACTGGCTTGTTGCCAAAACTGCATCGGGGCAGT
Source organism: Chitinophagaceae bacterium (assembly GCA_947483415.1). GTDB lineage: Bacteria > Bacteroidota > Bacteroidia > Chitinophagales > Chitinophagaceae > Ferruginibacter. Next base: position 208 of record CANKLV010000177.1, on the reverse strand, counting down.
AAGCGTAAAACCAATAAGCACCGCAAATGAATAAGAGATGTTTGTACTGCTATGGTGAAATGGCAGATTTGGAGCAGTTCGACTACCACCCTCAATGTAGTCTGGCATTTTTTGGAAGTACTACACCTCCATCTCTTCAATATTCCTTAAACGAAATGAATGAGTTGGCCAAAGAAGTGGTCAGCCATCGCATTGCAGTTCCTGGAGT
>CANKLV010000176.1 GCA_947483415.1 Chitinophagaceae bacterium | reverse complement strand
TGTTTTATTTAACATCATGCGAGGTGGGATTTTTGATAATAATTATCAAATTGAGAAAAATGATTTTGTAAACTATATTTCAAAAGCAAATAATACAGTTTTTGAAAAGCAATCTTCTTTTTTAACAAATCTACCTGAGGTTTTTGAATGTTCTCTTTTAGAACAATTAGTGTCCAAAATTGACGACGCAGATTTATTTAGACTTTGTACAGAATATTTGCCTCTGAAATTCAGTAGACGACATGGTGATCCTAGTCGTCCTTGGAATAAGTTTTCTATCAATACAAGAAGCGAAATAGATGGTTCAAAAATATTAGATTATCAAGGAAATTGGCGTGATATTTTTCAGAATTGGGAAGCATTGGCTTATGCCTATCCTGATTTTATTGATGGAATGATTCACAAATTTTTGAATGCCTCTACTTTTGATGGTTATAATCCTTACAGAGTTACAAAAGGAGGATTTGATTGGGAGACTATAGAGCCTGATAATCCATGGTCATACATTGGCTATTGGGGCGATCATCAAATTATTTATTTGTTGAAATTTTTAGAGTTTATAGAAAAATACCAACCAGGTAAATTAGATTCATACTTTCATAAGGATTGTTTTGTATATGCGGCCGTTCCATACACTATCAAGTCTTATCATGAGATAGTTGAAAATCCAAAAGACACCATTTTATTTAACCATGAATGGGATGCCTTAATAAATATGCGTAGAAATGCTATTGGTGCTGATGGTGCTTTGTTACGAGATAATAAAGATGAAATCTATCATGTGAACTTCATCGAAAAAATCTTAGCCACTATCTTGGCCAAAATGTCAAACTTCATTCCAGAAGCTGGTATTTGGATGAATACGCAAAGACCAGAATGGAACGATGCCAATAATGCTCTTGTTGGAAATGGTGTTTCTATGGTTACTTTATATTATTTGAGAAGATTTTTGAAATTTTTCCAACAAATACTAGAAAATTCAAATCAAGAAACCATTAAGATTTCAAATGAAATGGTTGAGTTTTATCATGCCATTAGAGAAAGTCTTATTGCCTTTCAGCCCTTACTTGATCAACCAATTACGAATCAAGATAGAAAAAAAATACTCGATTCTTTGGGTCAAGCTGCTTCTGATTATCGTTATCAAATTTATAATAGTGGTTTTTGGGGCAAGAAAAGAACGCATTCAATGACAGGTTTAAAGAAATTTGTTGATGTAAGTCTCGTATTTATCGAACATTCAATCAAAGTAAATAAAAGGCAAGATAATTTATATCATGCTTATAATTTAATGTCTATTGAAAATAATGGTGTAACAATTTCCTATTTGCCAGAAATGTTAGAAGGTCAAGTGGCTGTTCTGAGTTCTGGGTTTGTGGATGGAAAAGAATCACTACAAATTTTAGATGCTTTAAGAAACAGTGAGTTATACAGACCAGATCAAAACAGTTATATTTTATATCCAAATAAAAAGCTTCCAAAGTTTTTAGAAAAAAATACTATTCCAAAAGATAAAGTAGAAAAATCAGTTTTACTGAAAACACTTCTTGAAAGGAATAATTCACTTTTAATTAATCAAGATATAAATGGTGGTTATCATTTTAATGGCAACTTTCATAATGCAAATGATTTAAAAGAAGCGCTAATTCAGTTAGCCAATTCTCAAGAATATGCCGAATTAGTAAATAAAGAAACAGCCATTATTTTACAAATTTTTGAAGATGTATTCAATCATAAAGCTTTTACTGGTCGTTCTGGTACATTCTATGGATATGAAGGATTAGGTTCAATTTATTGGCACATGGTTTCTAAATTACATGTTTCTGTATTAGAAGTTACAAACAAAGCAATTAATGCTAACGAAAATCAAAGTGTGATTGATTCTTTAATTACTCATTTCCAAGCCATAGAACAAGGAATAGGCGTTCATAAATCACCTGAAGTATATGGTGCTTTCCCTACTGATCCTTACTCGCATACACCATTCAGTAGAGGTGCTCAACAGCCCGGAATGACTGGCCAAGTTAAAGAAGACATTCTTACTAGAATTGGAGAATTGGGTGTAAATGTAAACAAGGGAAGACTTGAATTTAATCCAATTATCTTGAATAAAAATGAATTTTTAACTAAAAATCAAGAAGTTACATTCATTAATGTCAGAGGTTTAAAAAACAATATGTTATTAGAAAAGGATAGTTTGGCTTTTACCTATTGTCAAGTTCCAATTATTTATATAAAATCAACAACTAATCAAATGGAGTTGTTTTATGAAAATGGGACCAACGAAATAGTTAATACATTAGCATTAGACATAGAAAAAAGTAAAAAAGTATTTCAACGAACTGGTGAAATAGTTAAAATTAAAGTCTCAATAAAAGAAGGTTTAGAAGCATAATGAAAAAACGTATCTACATTTTATTTTTTTTGCTACTATCTTTTACAAATAGGAGTCTTTTTGCTCAAAAATCAAAAGAAGTTACTGCCAAAATGATTTTAGGAAATCCTAAATATCAAGGTATTTGTTACGGTGGGTATCGCACCAATACTCGGGATAATGAACCAACTGTTTCTGATGTTAAAGAGGATTTGAAAATTTTAGCAGCTATAAATATTAAAATAATCAGAACCTACAATCTGCACCATGAGGAAATAGTAAATGTGCTAAAAGCCATAACCGATTTAAAAAAAGAAAATCCTAAGTTTGAAATGTATGTGATGCTTGGTGCATGGATAGATTGTAAAAATGCTTGGACAGAACTTTCTCCAATGCACGATGAAGAAAGTCAACGGAATACAATTGAAATTCAAAAAGCAGTTGAGCTAACCAATCAATATCCAGAGATTATTAAGATAATTTCAGTTGGAAACGAAGCTATGGTTAAATGGGCAACCAGTTATTATGTTACACCAGCTATAATTTTAAAATGGGTAAATCATTTACAAGAGCTAAAGAAACAACAAAAATTGCCCGAAAATTTATGGATAACAAGTTCTGATAATTATCTTTCATGGGGCGGAGGAGACACGCAATACCACACCGAAGATTTGGTTAGATTGATTAAAGCTGTCGATTTCATTTCTATGCACACATACCCAATTCACGACGAACGTTTCTTTCCCGAAATTTGGGGTATTAAAGAAAATGAAGCAAATTTATCGGATAAAATGAAGATCGATGCTGCTATGTTGAGAGCCAGAGATTATGCAATCTCACAATATACTGGTGTTGTAAATTATTTAAAATCAATAGGTGTAAATAAACAAGTTCAAATAGGTGAAACAGGATGGACTACTATTGATGATATATTTTATGGAGAAAAAGGTTCTAACGCTGCTGATGAATACAAAACGGCTGAATATTATAAATTGATGCTTGAATGGTCAAACAAAGAAAAAATCACTTGCTTCTATTTTGAAGCATTTGATGAAAGTTGGAAAGATGGCACAAATCCTAATGGTTATGAAAATCATTTCGGATTGATCAATTTGCAAAACCAAGCCAAATTTGCGCTTTGGGATAAAATAGACAAAGGTGTTTTTAAAGGTTTAACTCGAAACGGAAAACCAATTACAAAAACCTACGATGGTAATGAAAAAGCTTTATGGCAAGATGTTAAAGTTCCCAGATTAATTAAAAATAAAAATTAATTATGGATA
>CANKLV010000175.1 GCA_947483415.1 Chitinophagaceae bacterium | reverse complement strand
GAAATCAGGAAACAATGACCAAGTTCCTATTTCCCTAAAACGCAGAAGCGGTAAGAAAATCCGAAAGCAATGTAATTATCCGGTGCATTTTCAGTTAAGCCAAATCCTCCCGACAAGTCAAGCATAATGTTGTTGTTGACCAGATAAGTAAAGCCACCATCAAAACCATGCCATGCTTTTGAATATCGTGGAGCAAATCCATAAAGCTCGGTGTACATTCCTAATTTTCGAGTAATTGATAATCCTGTTGCAAAGGTGTAGAGATAGCTTTCTTCTGGAGAGTCTCCATCCCATTCAGCACCTATATTATAGGAAATGGTGAATTTGGATGTGATATTATGTGCCATTAGGAATCGAAATGAAGGAGCAGCATAATTGGTTTTAAAGTTTTTACTGCTGATGTTGGCTGCGGTGAAGTGACCAATGAAAGAGGTTTGAGGTATGATGCCTTTTTCTTTCCAAAGACTGGTTTTAAAGCCAATAGTTACTGGCATGAGTCCGGAACTGCTTTTGTTATTTGATTTATCCTTTGTGGTTGAAAGTTCTGTAATTACCCTAAGTTCCATACGATCATTGATTCCGTATTTCCAAAGGCAGGATGGATAAGTAAAGTTTCTGGTTTCGCTGTTTGCGTTTTCCATCAAAAATCCATTCTCTGCCTGTATGTATCCTTTCGGAACTATAGCAGGGGTTTCTGTTTGGTCGGGTCTGTCTAGTTGAATGGGTTCAATTTGTTGAGAAAACGAATGGAATGTAAATATTGTGAATAGTACAGCTAAAAAAACTTTCTTACTAAATAGAGGTCGTCTTAAAAAGTCGAGTACTTTTTTATTTAGTTTGTCTCTTCTTATTTTATTTTTCATTCTTCGTTATACTAAATAAAAACTGATCAATTTTGCGTATGCCTTTTTCAAATTCCATCAAATCGATGGGTTTTGTCAAATAGTGTTGAACAAAAGGCCTTGATTTTTCCATATCATTGGGAGCGCTAGAAGAAGATACAATGAAAATGGGCGTTTCTTTCAACATTTCATCATTGCGAATGTATGCAATAACTTCATGTCCATTTAGACGAGGTAAGTTGATATCCATCAGTATAAGATCCGGAAGTGTACCATTTCCCTTCTTAGCATCCTCTAGGTATTGAATAGCTTCCTCACCATTACTAACAGAGTTCAATGTATTGGAAAATTTACCGTCAAGTAATGTTTCTTCGGTAAGTATCACATCCCCATAGTTGTCTTCTACCATCAAAATAGAAATTTGTTTTCCCATATCAGTTTCGTTATTAATTTTATTTCGGCTTAGGTAAACTAAAATGGAAGGTTGTCCAAGCTTTTGGTTCTGATTCTACCCAAATCTGTCCGCCCATATTTTCAATGATTTTTTTTGTGATTGCCAAGCCCATACCAGAGCCCTCATATTCTTCTTTGGTATGTAATCGTTGAAAGATTACAAAAATACGATTAAAATATTGAGGGTCTATTCCAATTCCATGGTCTGTAAAATGAAATAGCCATTGATTTTCCTGCTCTTCAATTTGCAACTCAATCTTTGGTGCAAAATCAGGCTTCGCATATTTGAGTGCATTATCCAACAAGTTCATCAAAACCTGTTCCAGCGGAGATTTCCACGTCAGTAATTTAATAGGATTAATCAAATTTATCTCTGCTTTGCTTGCTTCTATTTTGTTGATATATAGCAACTTCAAATCATCAAATAACCCTTCAATATCAACTTCTTCTATTGCATTAATATTTTTGCCTACTCTTGAAAATTCAAGTAAATCCAAAATGATTTTTTTCATGCGTATTGAACCATCAACAGCGTAACGGATATATGTTTTTCCTTTCTCATCAACCACTTCCGCATATTTCTTTTCAAATAATTTCAGGAATTCGCTGATCATACGCAAGGGCTCTTGTAAATCATGCGAGGCCACATAGGCAAATTGTTCTAGCTCTTGATTGATTCTCTCCAACTCTTTTGCTTTTTTTTCTACCTCCAACATGGCATTTCTTCGTGAAATAGCTGTAGACAAGTTGGAAGTAGTGCTTTGTAAAAAGTTAAGTTCTTCCTCCCCCCAGCCTCGTTCGGAGGTGCAATCGTCAAAGCCAATAAATCCATACATTTTTCCTTCAATCCAAATGGGTAAAACAAGGATAGAAAGAATATCCTGACTTGATAATATCTCTTTGGTATTTCCGTCGGGCATTTCCCTTACAATAGCTTTAAAAGGTTTGTTATTGTGTAAAGGCAACATGAAGTCTGATACTATTTCAATCGGCAAATTTTGTAAATCCGGATTATCGAGCATGGGCTCAATGCCGTTTTTTACCCACTCAAACCGCTGGCTTATTAACTCCTCTCCAGTTAAGGAATCTGTATGATTCTCGAAAAAATAAATCCGATCTACTTGTACATGTTCACCTACTAGCGCAAAAACTTGATTTAGGGCTAATGTCCAGTTGGAATATTCCAAAAAAATGGAAACAATTTCAAAGTTTTTCTTGAGTAGAAAATTATTGTCGGAAGAGTTTTGTGATGTGTTCATAAATAAATGATGACTTGAATCTAGACCATTTGAATGGAATTCCCAACTATTTAAAGGTTATTTTTTTTGACATATTACACCTTAAGATAAAAATAATTAGGTAAGATAGTAAAAACAAAAAAGCAATAAGAAAAAAAGTGAATCAGTGGATTAATATCGACTTTATTCAGCACTTCATTTACTATCCTTACAGTCCAGAACAAAAATGGAATGACCGTCCGACTTGGCAAAAAGCATTTTTAATCATTCATCTTGCTTTAGTAGCCGCCATGTTTGGATTTGGAATTGGCATAAATGATAAATAAATTTTTAGATGATTTCAATTGCCGATATAGAAACTTTCATAAATAACGGCGAGCTTTAATGATTAAAAGATTTTACTCTTATAGTTTAATCACTTTATCTTTTATGCAAAAAATAATTCAATTTCTTAAAAAGTACCGAAATGAAGTCATCGTGGGATTACTGGTGTTTCTCTTCTTTCTTTTTAAAGATTTTATTAAGTCTTTTTTGTAAAAGATATCAGCTGAAAAGTATGGGTTAAAAATCAGATGATTGGTATAAATATTTGAATGAATTAAATACCCTACATCTGCATTTTCAGAAGCTCCCTCAGCTTTTAGTGTTGCATGTTTCATAATTAAATTACTTTCTTTTTCTTTAAAGCGTTTAAGCATAACAATTAAAAATTCAATTCCACCATCATTCCATTCTCTGCAATGTCTTTTCAGTAACTATTATTCAATTTTGAATCTTTTCAATTTCATTTCCAAAACTTTTTGTGAAGCAATGTTTGTTCCAAATGACCTTGCAAATACGCGGTCTATATCATAGGTTTCAAAGGCAATATCAACTGCCTGTTTAATAGCTTTACTGATTATACCCTTCCCCAAATGGTAAAAACAATTTTCTGGCAAAAAATATAACAACACATTGATTTAATCACCGATAAAAAATGGTTCATACTTTTTAGCAGAGAAAAAAAATGTATTTTTTTTGAAAACTTTAACGTATATTCAAATTGTTATCTATCATCCTTTAAAATTTGAATTATGAAATCGTTCTTAATTTTTGCTATTCTTTTTTCTTTTGGTTTTATTTTCAACCATGCCAATGCACAGCAATGTTGTCCCGATTTTCAACTTCAATTCTCCAAGTT
>CANKLV010000174.1 GCA_947483415.1 Chitinophagaceae bacterium | reverse complement strand
TGTATAAATGTATGTTGTCTATGGTTTGTTGTTTGTTGTTTTTGGTTTGTGTTTTTTTATTGTTTGTTGTTTTCAAGAAAAAGCTACTATGGTTAAATGATTCTAACCTTAAACCATTAAACTATTAAACCAGCGAAGCGATTTAAACATTTTCCTATCCAACAATCATCTAAATTAATCAATCATTTCTTTTTTGAAAAATTAATAATTATTGATTAATTCTAAACAATGGTGCTAATAAAAAACAATTGTATTTTCGCAAATATGACACCAGAAAGAAACGAAAGACTTACATCTGTATTAAATAAACGTCAGATGAATTTAACGGTTGTATTGGAAAACGTGAGTGATCCGCACAACATTTCAGCAGTTATGCGCACATGTGATGCTGTGGGTATTCAAGAGATTTACATTTTAAATTCTATCATTCCATTGCATAAGAAATGGGGCGCTAAAAGCAGTTCCAGTGCATCTAAATGGTTAACCATTCACCAATTTACTGATGTGCAAACTTGTTTTGAAGCACTTAGGAAAAAATACGATAAAATTTACACCACACATTTAAGCTCAGATGCCGTTGATTTGTATGACATGAATTTAACGGAGAAAGTGGTGTTGGTTTTTGGAAATGAGCACAGTGGCGTAACAGAGGAATTAATTGGATTGGCAGATGGAAATTTCATTATACCACAAGTTGGCATTATAAAATCACTCAATATTTCTGTAGCATGTGCAGTAAGTGTGTATGAGGCATTTAGGCAAAAAACAATTGCAGGACATTATAATCAACCACAAATTGTAGGGGCGGAGATGGAAGCGCTTCGAACAAGCTGGGGTTTTTTAAATGAGGACACTTAATTAATCTCGCATAATTTAAAAAATATCTTCTTGTATATATTAACAAACGAAATTATTTTCCCTTCAGTAGACTTGGCTGATGAAGATGGACTTGTGGCTATTGGCGGAGATTTATCAGTTGAACGTTTATTGCTTGCTTATAAAAATGGAATTTTCCCTTGGTACAATGAAGATGAACCTATTCAGTGGTGGAGCCTTGATCCAAGATGTGTTTTATTCCCAAAAAAACTTAAAATTTCCAAAAGCATGAAACAAGTTTTGCAAAATGGACGGTTTAGGTTCACCAGCAACAAAGCTTTTGAACAAGTAATCGTTACTTGTAAAACAGTTACGAGAAAAGATGATTTGGGCACATGGATAAATAACGACATTGTTGACGCGTACACAAAAATGCATCAACTTGGTTATGCCATTAGCGGTGAGGCTTGGCATGAAGGAAAACTAGTTGGCGGCTTATATGGAATTAAAATAGGAAAAGTGTTTTTTGGCGAAAGCATGTTTTCTACCCAATCAAACGCCAGCAAATTTGCTTTTATAAATTTGATTCAAAAACTACAACTCCAAGGACTTGAACTTATCGATTGTCAAATGAAAACAGATCATATGATTGGTTTAGGTGCTGAAATGATTACAAGAAGCTCATTTGGGAATTTATTAAACGGCTTGACTTAAATTTTACCCCATAAATGCCTTTTCCTCGCGAATAAATACAATAAGATGTTTGATTTATTTTGCCTATTTTTAACTACTTAAATAAAAAACATTTATGATTATCAATCGCTTTTCAAGAATAATTCCAATTGTAGTAGTCTTATTTTTTACTGCATGTAGTAAAGATGACATTTTAGTAGAAACCACAAATCCTGTTGGAGCACCAATAATTGTAGCACCTGTAGCACCTCCAACATTTGCAACTGATAGTACATTGATAATGGGTAATCCGAGTAGTGCAACAACAAACCCTGCTGATTTTACCAACTACCTTTTACGTGAAGGATATTATTCTGTTTCATATAATCGCGAAAGAGGCATTCCGAATTGGGTTAGCTGGCATACAGTTAATACCGATTTAGGTTCTGTACCAAGACAAGATAATTTTAGAGCAAATCCAAATTTACCCGCTGGTTGGTATCAAGTGGATAATTTATCATATAGCACATCAGGTTTTGATAGAGGTCATATGTGTCCATCAGCAGACAGAACTTCTACAATAGTTGCCAATTCTTCTACTTTTTTAATGACAAATATTATACCTCAATCACCTCAGAACAATCAAGTTACTTGGGCTGGTTTAGAAGATTATTGTAGAAATTTAGTGATTGGTGGAAACGAATTATACATCATTTCAGGAGCTTATGGCGAAGGAGGAAGTAACACAAATGGTGGATTACAAGCTTCAATAAACAATGGTAGGGTAGTAGTACCTGCAAAACTTTGGAAGGTTATTGTTGTTTTATCAAACGGAGGTAACGATTTGAATCGTGTAACTGCAGGTACCCGTGTTATCAGCGTTGTAATGCCAAATTTAGAAACGGTTAATTCAGATTGGAGAACTTACCGCAATTCTGTTGATTTCATTGAACAAGAAACTGGTTACGAATTATTGTCTAACGTAATAACCGGCATTCAAAATATCATCGAATCTAGGATCGATAATCAGTAGTATTGTACTTCAAAATAAAGTAAAAAGTAAAAAAACTTTATTACAAATTTTTAATTTTAAACTTTAAAACTTTAAAAATCGTAAAGGCACTACAATAAATCTTAGTAATAATACGTTAAGTTTTTTTATCAAATTCAAATTGCCATATTGACTCTATTTATTTAATACTTACTTCAAGAACTGTAATTTTAAAACACCCCCCCAATTCCCTTTTTCTTAGGCTTTAAGGTACCATTGGTATTTAATGCTAAAAAATGTTTTTTAGTATTAACAAAATAATTGGATAAATCTTTCGTTAATAGTTAATCCTATTAACCATCACTTTATGTGATAATATCCAATTTGTCGATGAAAACATTTTTATCCATCTTATTTCTATCGTTCGGATGTACTTTATTCGGACAAATCGCTGATAGAAAATCAACATTCCCATCTGAAAATACTCAAATATGGCAAGAAGTCGAGCCGTTTAAAAACGGATTTGCAAGGGGTTTGAAAGACGATCAATTCTCATTCATCAATGTAAAAAACCAATCTATATCTAAAATCTTATTTAATGGTGCTCGTAATTTCTCAAATCATTTCGCCGCTGTTCAACAAAATGAAAAATGGGGATTTATAAACGAAAGCGGACAGATAATAGTTCCATGCATTTATGATTTGGTTTATGATTTCAATAGCAATTTTACGATAGTACTTAAAGACTCAAATTGGTACAAAATAAATCTTCTTGGAGAAACGATTAAACAATTAAACATTGATATCTGTTTTGGTTTTGAAAATGAAATGCCCATTGTATCTAAAAATGGGCAAATTGGTGTTTTAAATAGTAATGACGATTTTATTTTTAGAAAAACAATTGCTAATCTCAATACAGTTTCTACATCAAGACAAAGCAACTTAACTTCAAGAACAACATCTGAATGTCCAAACAACCTTGATTTTGAAAATGGAAACTTTACGGGATGGTCATGTTTTACAGGATCAGTAGATACCATTGGTTCAATAAATAGAATCACCGTTACGTCATCAACACCAATCAACAGTAGACATAGAATAATAAGACGTTCTATGCCTTCTGCAATAGACCCTTTTGGTTTATTTCCAATCAACCCTCCTGACGGAAGTAATGTTGCAGTAAGATTAGGCAACACCAATATTGGTGCACAAGCAGAAAGAATTTCTTATAAAATAAGAGT
>CANKLV010000173.1 GCA_947483415.1 Chitinophagaceae bacterium | reverse complement strand
GGACTCCAAATGGTTGTTCCTAATCCAACTGTTCTATACACATCTAAATATTCTTTTTCTATTTTGTCGCGTTCAAACATGTTGTATTGTGGCTGTTCAGTGATAGGCCCTATTAATTTAAATTCAGCAGCCACGCGATGTGCTTCCATGATTTCAACGCCACTCCATTCACTTGTGCCCCAATACAAAACTTTTCCTTGTTGAATAAGTGTATTCATCGCAAAAACTGTTTCCGAAATGGGCACTTGTTTATCAGGCCTATGGCATAAATAAATATCCAGATAATCAACTTGAAGTCTTACCAAAGCTTCATTACAGGCTTCAATCACATGTTTGCGATTCAATCCCGTTTGATTGGGTTTATTTTCTTTACCTCTCCATCCCCAAAATACTTTTGAAGAAACTAAGAATGAAGAACGATCCCATTTTTTCTTTTTGATAACCCTACCCATCATTTTTTCACTTTCGCCAAGCGAATATATTTCTGCGTTATCAAAAAAATTGATGCCATTGTCAAACGCAATGCCCATCAATTCATCGGCTACTTTATCATTGATTTGTTTGCTAAAACTAACCCAACTTCCAAATGACAAAGCGCTAACTTGTAAACCTGATTTTCCTAAACGACGATATTCCATAATATTTAAAATTGTAGATGCTAATGTATAGCAATTGATTCGATAAAAAGCTATTTTTAAAATAATAGCCCACGTTTCAACCGTGGACGGAAAATTTAATTCGTGATGACACCCATAAAAATCAATGCCAACAAAATCAATCCCACAACGATGCGGTAGTATCCCCAAATTTTGAAACCATGTTTTTGTAAAAATCCAATAAAGAATTTGATGGCAACTAAAGCCACAACAAAAGCCACCACATTTCCAATCGCAAGTTGTTTCATTTGATTTGAAGAAATACCTCCATTTTCATCCATGAATTTATATAATTTATAACCCGTTGCAGCGAGCATAGTTGGCACAGCCAAGAAAAAGGAAAATTCTGCAGCTGTTGATCGGGTAAGTTTTAAACTCATACCGCCAATAATAGTGGAAGCACTTCTGCTTAAACCAGGAAACAAAATTGCAATGCATTGAAATAATCCAATTTTGAAGGCCGTTATAAAATCAATTTTTTCTTCACTCTCAATGGTATGCGTTTTGAATAAATTTTCAATAAACAAAAACAAAACGCCACCTGCAATCATTATTGCAGCTATAATCACTGGCTTCTCCAGAATCAAATCAATTTTCTCACTAAATAACTTTCCAAAAATAAGGGCAGGGATTACAGCAATCATAAGCTTTGCATAAAATTGCCAATTTTTAAAAGCTAGAAATTTTTTATAATACAAAACTACCACTGATAAAATGGCGCCAAGTTGAATGGCAATCGTAAACAGTTTTGAAAATTTATCATCATTTGATATTCCCAATAAATTTTCGGTAATGCGCATGTGGGCGGTTGAGGAAATGGGTAGAAATTCAGTGATTCCTTCAACTACACCAATTATAATGGATTCAATGGTAGTCACGGCAAATATTTTTAAAAAAAATGCGAAGCAAAACTTCGCAAATAATTTATTAGAAATTAAATAGATTTTGGTTTCTTCATGATGGCAATCACTTCAATAATAAATCCTAAAACAATTAAGATTGGAGCTACTGTAATTCTGGTAGTGCTATATACTTCTTTAGGATCAAATACTTTAGGGTCGATACTTTTACCGCCTGCCATTAAAAAGAATCCCAGTCCAAGAATCAATAATCCAGCAAGCATGAGCATGTAATTTTCCTTACCAAATAAAGATTGATTCGATGTGTTATTTTTTGGAACCGAGGTTTCTGTTATGTTATTTGTAGCCATATTTTTCTTTTTGTGTTTGCAAGATAACAAAAATTGTTTTCTACTTAATAAAGGTCATCCAATCTCATTTTTAAATATTTTACAACAGAGCGATTTGTGCTAGCCAATGAAATTAAAATGCCTAAAAGGATGATGATTAAAAATAAATAGGCAAGTCCGCTGTTATCGTGTAATAATTTAAAATCGGGTAAAAAACTTTCGATAAGTATTACAGAAGCCCACACCGCAATAATGGCTATAAAAGAAGCAATCAATCCATTAATTACGGCACGTTGATTAATGGGCTTTGCAATAAAGCCTCTGGTAGCACCTACCATTTGCATGGTTTTTATTAAAAATCGATTGCTATACATTGCGAGTCGAATCGTATTATCAATTGAAAACACCACCAAAATGGTTAAAATAATGGCGGCAAATAAAAATATAATTCCACCTGTTTTTACATAGTTGCTTACTTTGGCAACTGTTTCAGTTGGAAATTGGAATTCAGATATTACACCAGGATAGGCGGATTGTAATTGATTGGATAATAAATTCAAACTATCTTCCTCCACATAATTCGCTTTTACATAAAAATCTACGCTTTCGGGCAATGGGTTGTTTTTTAAAAACATTTTCCAAGTGGTATCATTCTCTGTATTCCATTTTTCAATGGCTTTATCTTTAGTAACATATTCAACCTTGTTGGTGTAGGGAAGCGTTTCAATATACTTAACCAAACTATCGATTCTTTTTTTAGACGCATCTCTGTTCAAATACGTATGTACTTGGATGTTTTCTTTAAAGTAATCACCGGTTTTGCGTAAGTTTAAAAAAAACCAACCTACAATTCCAAATAGAAACAAAACCAATGCCATACCAATTATTGCATATCCATAAGATGGTTTTCCTTTTTTGCTAGATGATTTTCCAAATTGTGCCATATATTTTCTTCAAAGTTTAATGAATAGAACCATACAAAAATAAAGGTTTTTACCTGCTTTGTTATATTTTTGTGCACTTCAAAAAATGAAACTTTGTTAAAATCGCGTTATTCGTTTTGGCGAAAAGTAAATTTGATATAAAAATTTTCAATCAAACGCACTTAATCCATTGGTTTAAAAAAGTTTTAACACGATACCTGTTTCCCAAGATTTAAATAAATTAAGACATTAAAGATGGAATATAATTTTATTGAGATAGAGAAAAAATGGCAAAACAACTGGAAAGCAACCAATGCTTATAAAGTGTCTAATGAATCTTTGAAGCCGCCATTTTATGTATTAGACATGTTTCCTTATCCAAGTGGTGCTGGTTTGCATGTTGGTCATCCATTGGGATATATTGCCAGTGATATTTATAGCAGATATAAGCGTTTAAAAGGTTTCAACGTTTTGCATCCTATGGGATTTGATAGTTTTGGATTGCCGGCTGAACAATATGCCATTGAAACCGGACAACATCCAGCAGCAACCACCCAAAAAAATATCGCCACCTTCAAAGACCAACTTGATAAAATTGGATTTTGTTATGATTGGAGCAGAGAAATTCGTACGAGTGAACCAGATTATTACCGCTGGACACAATGGATATTCTTACAATTGTTTAAAAGTTGGTTTAATCCAAAATCAAATAAAGCTGAATCTATTCAAACGTTGATTCAACAATTTGAAACCAGTGGTACTGATGATTTTTCGACTGAAGACTGGAAATCGTTTTCAAAAAACAAACAACAGGATATTTTAATGCAGTATCGGTTGGCATTTTCTGCTTTTGGTGAAGTGAATTGGTGCGAAGCATTAGGTACGGTATTGGCAAATGATGAAGTGGTAAATGGCGTCAGCGAACGTGGCGGGTATCCCGTTATAAAAAAGAAAATGCGTCAATGGTATTTGCG
>CANKLV010000172.1 GCA_947483415.1 Chitinophagaceae bacterium | reverse complement strand
ACCTTGTGGTAAAAACGTAGATTGTGCAATAGTTTGCAAGGGTAAAATAAAAATCAAAAATTTGAAAAAGCTTTTAATAATTTGCATCTGGAAATTCATTTAATCAACAAGATAATTAAGTTATGCAAAAATACCTTTTTAAAGATATAGCCGTAGTAAATGAAGGCGTTATAAAATCAATGGATGTTTTAATTGAAGGAGATCGTGTAGAAAGAATAGATCCACAAATTTCTGTAAAAGGAAAATGCGAAGAGATAATAGGCGTTGGGAAACATTTATTGCCCGGTGTAATTGATGATCAAGTACATTTTAGAGAACCCGGTCTTACACATAAAGCTAACATTGAAACAGAAAGCAAAGCGGCTGTTGCAGGTGGTGTAACGAGTTTTATGGAAATGCCAAATACCATTCCCAATGCATTAACGATTGATTTACTGGAACAGAAATATCAAATTGCTGCAAATACATCAGCGGCAAATTATTCTTTTTTTATGGGGGTGAGTAATGATAATGCGGAGGAGGTGTTGAAGTTAAATAAAATCAAAAACGATTATTGTGGCGTAAAAATATTTATGGGCAGCAGCACAGGAAATATGCTCGTAGATAATTTTAATACGCTTGAAAAAATATTTAGCGAAACAGAAATGTTGATTGCTACGCATTGCGAAGATGAAACGATTATTAGAAATAATTATCAGCAATTAAAATCAATAAAATCAAAGCTTTCACCTGCCGATCATGCATTTATTCGCGATGAAGATGCCTGTTATGAATCATCTTTAAGAGCAGTAAAAATGGCCCAGAAATACAACAGCCGTTTGCATATTTTACACATCACAACAGAAAAAGAACTGCAGCTTTTTGGCAACATGATGCCATTAAAAGAAAAAAGAATTACGGCAGAAGTTTGTGTTCATCATTTACATTTTACTGCCGATGATTATGAAAAATTGGGCTATCAGATAAAATGCAATCCAGCCATTAAAGCAGCGCACAATAAATCTGCTTTATGGAAAGCACTTTTGGACAATCGATTGGATGTAATTGCTACAGACCATGCACCACATACCATGGAAGAAAAAGAAGGTCCCTACGAACATGCACATTCGGGATTGCCATTAGTGCAGCATGCTTTGCAGATGATGTTGATGTATGTGAAAGATGGAAAAATTAGCATTGAAAAAGTTGTTGAAAAAATGAGTCATGCTGTTGCCGATTGTTTTGGTATTCAGGAACGTGGATATATTCGTGAAGGATATTTTGCAGATTTGGTCATGGTGGATTTGAACAAGCCATACACGGTTGCAGAAAATAATATTATGTACAAATGTGGTTGGAGTCCGCTTATGGGCGTAGCATTTCTATCTAGTATAGTAAAAACAATGGTAAGTGGAAATATTGTTTTTAATGATGGAAAAATTGTAGATGCGCCAAAGGGGAAACGCATGACATTTGATAGAAATTAATGTATGGAAATTGATAAAACCACTTTAAATGATTTAAATATTTTCAATGGCGAAAACAATTTGTCGCTATTTGGAAAAATAAATTTCACCAACACCACTAACGGCGAAGATCAGTTGAAGTTGTTTCTTTCAACACCGCTGAAAAGTATAGAAGAAATTAAATCTGTTCAGGATACGATTAAGTTTATTATCCCTTTTATACATTCTTGGCCAACTGAAATCAGTAATGGAACCATAAAAGTTATTGAGCGATTTTACGATTCAAATTTAAATGCCATACCAGAAAGGGTTTCATTTTATCATGCGAAACTTTTTTCTATTTTACAAAAGGCAGATTACTCTTTATTGAAGTTTTCAGTAAATCATTGCTTTGATTTTATAAAAGGATTAAAGTCGATTGTGCATTTAATTTCCAATTCTGAAACGCCAATACTACTTAAAAATGTTTTAGCCGATATTGAAAAATTAACCCAAAAAAAAGCCTTAGAAATTATTGATAAAACCGAAATCGCTAATCAGCTGAATGTTCAACAAATAGTTCAGCTTGGATATTTTTTTCGCAATCAATTTAAATCAAGCATGTCGGATTTGCTAAAGATTCATGCAAAAATTGATGCATGGTTTGGAATGGCAAAATCGGTTGGTGAACTTCAATTAT
Source organism: Chitinophagaceae bacterium (assembly GCA_947483415.1). Taxonomy (GTDB): domain Bacteria; phylum Bacteroidota; class Bacteroidia; order Chitinophagales; family Chitinophagaceae; genus Ferruginibacter. The sequence goes on along the minus strand of CANKLV010000172.1, from coordinate 1,626 downwards.
CTTTCCCCGTCTTTGTAGAAACTGAGCGACCATTTTTCAATGCAAAAGGATTGTATCATTTAATATTAAACAATCCAACACCTTATGATTTTAATCTAGACCAGCAAAAGCATTTTTTATTTTTAACCGGTGCCAACATGGCCGGAAAAAGTACCTTCATTAAATCTGTTGGCTCTGCTGTTTTTTTAGCTCATACTGGAATGGCGGTTCCAGCTAAAAACATGGAATTGTCTTTTTTCGATGGAATGCTTAGCAATATCAATATCATGGACGATCTCTCAAAAGGAGAAAGTTATTTTTATAACGAAGTACAAAGAATAAAATCTACCATACATAAAATTAATGATGGCAGAAAATGGTTGATTTTGATTGACGAACTTTTTAAAGGTACCAATGTAGAAGATGCGATGAAATGCAGCACCATAGTAATTGAAGGCCTCGTAAAAATTCCAAATGTATTATGCATTTTGTCGACACATTTATATGAAATCAGTGAATCGCTAAAAAAACAAAGCAACATAAAATTCAATTATTTTGAAACAGCTTTTATAGAGGATCAATTTCAATTTAGTTATGCGTTAAAAGAAGGTGTGAGCAATGATCGACTTGGTTATTTAATTCTAAAAAAAGAAGGCGTAATTCAAATGCTTGAGGATTTAAGCAATAAATAATTTCTTTTTTACAACGCCTTTTTCTCCACAGATGTTTCTTGTTTTTTTCTTTTTAAAATTCGATGTTTTTACTTTTCTTTTTGAAATGAAATGTTTCAAATTTGAGCATGCTAGTAAAAACATTTGGAATGGCGGTTTATGGCGTAGAAGCCAAAACAATTTCAGTAGAAATAGACGTCAATAATCAGGGAAAAAATTATTATATCGTTGGGTTACCCGACAATGCAATTAAAGAAAGTTTACACCGTGTTGAAAGCGCCATTAAAAGCAATCAGTTTTATATGCCACGCACTAAACTGCTGGTAAATTTAGCGCCTGCCGATATAAAAAAATCGGGTACTGCTTTTGACTTACCCATTGCCATTGGAACTTTGGCTGCAACTGAACAAATTCTAGACCCAGAAAAGATGTCGCGTTATGTTATAATGGGTGAGCTTAGTTTAGACGGAGCCGTAAAGCCCATTAAGGGTGCGCTTCCCATTGCCATTCAAGCCAAAAAAGAACAGTTTGACGGATTGATTTTGCCTTTATCTAATGCCAATGAAGCTGCTATGGTGGATGATTTAAAAGTTATTGGTGTTAGTTCAATGAAAGATGTGGTTGAGTTTTTAAATGAAACAAAAACCATCGAGCCCACGCAAGTAAATATTGCTGAAGTGTTTTCAAAGGCGCAAACCAATTATGAAATTGATTTTGCAGATGTAAAAGGTCAGATGAATATTAAACGTGCTTTAGAAATTGCGGCTGCTGGTGGCCACAATGCAATTTTGATTGGTCCACCTGGCGCAGGAAAAACCATGTTGGCAAAAAGATTGCCCACCATATTGCCACCTTTAACTTTAGAAGAAGCTTTAGAAACCACAAAGATTCATAGTGTTGCCGGCAAATTACCTGAGCATTCTACCATTATTAGCCGACGACCATTTAGAAGTCCACATCATACGATATCAGATGT
>CANKLV010000171.1 GCA_947483415.1 Chitinophagaceae bacterium | reverse complement strand
AATGCTGATTTTTAAATCATTAACCTTTATCTAAAAAATAAAATACATTATTTTGTACTTTATTCATAGTTGCGATTAATTTCAATAAATAAAAAGAAAATGGAAAGATTAAAATCATTAGATCCGCCACACAAGGGCTTGCGCAATGCGCTTGGAAAATTAGCATTATCAGCTGGAAAAACAGATTACACATCTTTAAGCAGTGTAACAATACTGAACGAGTTAGCAAATGAAGTTTTATCTTTTAAAAGACTATACGGCTACAGAAAACAAATTCATCCTTGCGCCATTAGAACAAAGAAATCCAGGATTTAATGAAAATTATTTTTCAGACCATAATACAATCGAGCAGTTAGAACAAAAATTACTCGATCGTTTTTTATCACTTAATGGAAAACAAACCAATGATGAAGGGCATCAATTGTATCTCGACTTTTGCAATTTTCAAAGTTAATACCTCGAGCATATAAATGAAGAAGATTCAATACTTGAGCTGGAAATGCAAAAACATTTTACAGATGAAGAACTGATGCAACATCAGATTGAAATAATGCAAGGAATGAGTTTTGACACTTTGTTATTATGGTTCAAATACATTGTGCCGGCTAGAAGACCTGATGAAAATGCACAAGTTTTAACAGGGTTCAAATCAGTAGCACCAGAATCTGCATACAATACTGTTTTAAATACAATAAAAGAAGAAGTTAGAGAAAGCGAAATGCAAGCCATTCTATCTTTGGTGAAATAAAAATGAATATAGAAAATATAGTAGTAAAAAAACTGGCGTATCAAGATTTAGAAACCTTGATGAGCTGGGCTTCTCATGAAGGTTGGAACCCTGGAAAAGATGATGCACGAGTATTTTGGAATACAGACCCAGATGGTTTTTATGGATGTTTTTTTGAAGACAAGTTAATCACTGGAGGCGCAATTATTTCTTATGATGGTGCGTATGGATTTATGGGATTGTTTATCGTTCATAGTGATTACAGAAACGATGGCATTGGAAGAAAACTCTGGCATTTCAGAAGGGATATGCTAATTAGCAGACTTCAACCAAATGCAACTATAGGTATGGACGGTGTTTTAGCCATGCAACCTTTTTATAGCAAAGGTGGATTCAATACCGCGTATAGAGATGAACGTTATGAATTTTTAAGTAATTCATTTAGTTTTTCAAACAACATATCTACTATTAAATCAAATGATTTTGAAACTATTGTAGCATACGATGCAACCTTTTTTGGTTGCGCAAGAGCTAAGTTTTTAGAAGGCTGGTTGAACATGTCAGAGTCTAAAGCTTTTAAGTACAAAAAAGACAACGAAATTTTAGGTTATGCGGTCATCAGGAAAGCTGAAACAGGATATAAGATAGGTCCACTATTTGCAAAAAATTTGGAAATAGCAGATGAATTATTGAAATCTTGTTTTAGCGCATATCCAAATGATTCCGTATTCCTGGATATCCCAACAACAAACAACGATGCTGTTGAATTGGTAAAAAAATATGGCGGGAAATATGTTTTCGAATGTGCCCGAATGTATTATGGTAAAGCTCCAAATACCCCAATTAATAATATTTACGGCATCACCACATTTGAATTGGGATAAATTTTATTGAGCCATAATTTATAAAAAAAAAAATATAACACTTCCCATTATGAGAAATTTTTTACTTGTCTCAACACTAATAACTTCTATTGCCTTAAAATCATGTAAAACTATGGATGTAACGTTAACTCTAAATAATCCAGAACAATTATCGAATGTGATTCAACAAATTCCAGCTGATGAAAAAGGAAGAAAAAAGAACGCATTATATCTACCCCCTCGAGAAATTAAAACCGAAGAATTTAACACGCCTATCCTGCATAGATTTATAGATACAATGTATTCAGTGATGAAAAATAAAGCCGGGGTTGGGATTGCTGCAAATCAGTTAGGCAGAAGACTTCAAATATTTATAATTGAAGTAAAATCCGACAATCCACGTTATAAGGTTTTAGGTCCAGTGCCAAAGCAAATTTTTATCAATCCGATGATTACCAAAGTATCGGCAAATAGAAAAAATTTCTGGCATGGTTGCTTAAGTGCCAACGGAGAAAAAAGAGGAAACGTAGCTACTTATGAATGGATAGAATATACATGTAAAGATGAAAAAGGAAATATTCAAACCGGTAGATTGGATGGTTTTGCTGCGGTGATTTTTCAACATGAATTCAGGCATTTATTGAATGGTACTTACCTAGATGTGGCCAAGCAATTTCTTTCAAAACCCGAGCTCGATCATGGAATTGAAATTGGGGAAATACCGTTTTTTGAAACAGCTTCTAATACTTTACCATTGTTAATTGGTGGCTATACTATAGGCGAAACCCTTGACCAGTATCATTCTAAATAATGGATGGTTATTTCTGTATTTTATTTTGAGATAAACAAATACCACAAAATGAAAACTACGCTTAAAAATACTTCTATGTGTATTGAAAAGTTACTCTTCAATCAGCCAGGTAAGATTACCATTAAAATGGAAGATGGGCGTTTATTCATTATTCCTTTAAGATACTTTCCTGAATTACAAAAGTTGAGTGTTGAAAAAAGAGAGAAATACACGATTGTGGATGATCGAACAATTCTTTTTGCCTACTTAGATTCAGTATATCATTTAGAGGACTTTATAGGATTAGAAGGAAAATGGCAGGAGAGATAATTTCGTGTTGATAAAATTTAAAGCCATCAATTTTCATTGATGGCTTTTGTTTGTCGAGACAATTACCGGGAGTTCGGACTTTTTGGAGGATGTGAATGCAGTTTTATTATCCAAATTTTGACTCATAACAAAAAACGAATAGCAGCCAATTCATTACCTATTTGTTGTACACCATGAAGAATTTTTAAAGTTTGATTTGATGAAGGCTTTTTTATTCCTTTTATATATTGAGCCAATAAACTTTGGTTCATTCCAATTCTTTCAGAAAGTGCTTTTGCATTGATGACTTTATAAAATTCAAAAAATTGAGGTAAATCTAAAGTGATTTTTAAATCAGCTTCAGTGAATATTTTTCCTTTTGCTTCAAAATGAAGATTCAATGCTTCAAGCATATTTTTTTTAAGCTCTTGCAAAGATTTGCCAACAGTAAAAACAGGATACTTTTCTGAGTAGGCAGAATATCCGGTTTTTGTTTTTTCTACAATCATTTCAATTTTCATGTGTTAATATAGTTTGATTTTGGTCACATGTTATGCCCTTTTATAGTAATCTTCAGTTGATTTAAGGTTGTTCTATGGGCATTTCGTAAATTATTTTTTTTAGATTCCTGCGTCTTTCTTAATTTTTTTCTCTAATCCTTTACCAACCTCCTGGCTACCATGATTAGGACAAACGATATGTCCTTTTTTAGTAGGGTGTTGCATAATCATGTGACTGCCGCTTTGTCTGATTACAAACCATCCATCTTTTTGCAGCAATCTGATTAATTCATTTGATTTCACTTTTCAAAAGTAATATATTTATTACCTTAATCAAAATTATTTTTTATGAATTAGAGTATTATACAAAATAAAAATGCCGACTATTAAAGTCGGCATTCAGTTTAGGTGATGTTTTCTAAAATAATAATTGTTTTTGAAAACAACATTGTCGGGATCATTACCGGGAGTTCGAACTTTTTGGGAGAAATTATGTCAATTTTACATTTTGTAAATTACTAAATTAATTGGCATAATATTTGATAATTTATTTAGTAAATTATTTATTCCAATTTTATTTCTATATT
>CANKLV010000170.1 GCA_947483415.1 Chitinophagaceae bacterium | reverse complement strand
TTTTCAACCAACACAAACATTTCGAACAAATTGAACACATCAACGTTTTGAACTTATTGAACTAATTGAACCTTTTAAACACAACAAACGATGAAAAAAGAAATTACAATAATTGGCGCCGGATTAGTCGGTTCATTACTATCTATTTACTTATCTAAACAAGGATATCAGGTAAACATTTACGAGCGCAGATCCGACATGCGGAAGATCAAAATGCAAGCAGGAAGATCAATCAACTTATCATTAAGTGATCGTGGAATTAAGGCATTAGAAGAAGTTGGCCTTATGGATGAAGTCAGAAAAATTGCAATCCCAATGCATGGCCGACAACTGCATCATGTAGACGGTTCTCAAAAATATCAAGCCTATGGAAAAGATGGACAGTTTATCAACTCCGTTTCGAGAGGTGAATTGAATTGTACGTTGATGGATTTGGCCGAAAGCCATCAAGTAAATATCCATTTCAGTGAGCGTTGCGATCATATTGACTGGAAAGAAAATGAGATTCACTTTACAAACACCGAAAAAAATGAAAAGCATATCGTAAAGCAGGATTTAATTTTTGGCAGCGATGGCGCCTATGCTGCATCTCGCTTAACCCATCAATTGCAACACAACAGATTTAATTATGATCAAAATTATATTGATTTTGGTTATAAAGAACTCACCATTCCCGCAGGTGAAAACGGTGCTTTTTTAATGGAGAAATATGCATTACATATATGGCCTCGCGGCAATTATATGCTTATTGCTTTGCCAAATATTGACGGCAGTTTTACTTGTACTTTATTTTTCCCTTTTGAAGGCAAACCTTCATTTGAAAGCATAAAAACGCCTGAAGATTCAAGAGCATTTTTCAACGAAATCTTTCCTGATGCTGCTGCAATGATGCCTGAATTGGAGAAAGAATTTTTCAATAATGCCACTTCGTCATTAGTTACCGTGAGATGCTTCCCTTGGATCAGAGCAGATAAATTTGCTTTAATTGGAGATGCAGCTCATGCTATCGTTCCGTTCTTCGGACAAGGTATGAATTGCGGATTTGAAGATTGCGCAGTGTTAAATAAATTGATTACAAAACACAATCACAATTGGGCATTAATTTTGGATGAATATCAAACCTTGCGTAAACCAGACGGAGACGCAATCGCAACACTTGCCCTAAATAATTTCGTAGAAATGAGGGATAAAGTTGCTGATGAAAGTTTTATCCTTCAAAAAAAGATCGAAGCTCATTTCAGCGCTAAGTATCCCGAGAAATGGACACCAGCTTATAGCTTGGTTACGTTTAGTCCGGAAGTTCGTTATAGTGAAGCGCTTAGTAGAGGAAACAAACAACAGGCTATTATGGACGAAGTAATGAAAACGGAAAACATACAAGAGATTTGGGACAGTGCACAAATTGAAGAAATGATGTTGGCAGCAATAAATAAAATGAATTAACATGAACAGAAAGCAATTAATAGAAACGATAAAATCAAAACAGAGTTTTCTTTGTGTTGGATTAGATACAGACCTTGAAAAGATTCCTGCTTATTTTCAATCGAGACCCAATGGTGTAGTTGAATTCAACAAACAAATTATAGATGCCACCAAAGATTATTGTGTGAGCTATAAAATAAACACCGCATTTTACGAAGCCATGGGCGCAAGAGGTTGGGATGCCATGGAAGAAACCTGCGAATATATTCCGGAAACACACCTTAAAATTGCGGATGCCAAAAGAGCGGATATTGGAAACACATCTACATACTACGCAAAAGCATTTTTCGAAAAAATGAAATTTGATGCCATTACGGTTGCGCCTTATATGGGCGAAGACAGCATTCGACCATTTTTAGATTATGAAAACAAATGGACCATTGTATTGGGATTAACCAGTAACAAAGGAGCTTATGATTTTGAATTGCAAAAACTTAAAAACGAAAAACACGTTTACGAGCAGGTATTGGAAACCGTTAGCCTTTGGGGTAACGAAAACAATTTAATGTTTGTAGTAGGTGCTACCCAAGCGGAAGAATTGGCAAACATTCGCAAAATAATTCCAAATAATTTTTTATTGGTACCTGGTGTTGGCGCGCAAGGTGGAAGTTTGGCTGATGTAGCCAAATACGGTATGAATAAGGATGTTGGCTTGCTGGTGAATGCATCTAGAGCGATAATATATGCAAGTAATGAAGCTGATTTTGCAGAAAAAGCAACAGAAGTTTCATTAAGTTATCAATTGGAGATGAAGCAATTACTTAGTTAATTATAAACAAATTATCTTACAAGAAATAAAACCTAAATCATCATTTTAAAACCACACAAAAATGAAAAAACTATTTTTATCATTAACCATTAGCATTTTATTTTCAAGCGTTGTAAATATCGCAAATGCGCAAAAAGTGAAATCTTCAACTGAAATAATGGAAGCCGCATATAAACAAGCGAGCAAAGAAAATAAGTATATCCTTTTAATCTTTCATGCCAGTTGGTGTTCGTGGTGTAAAAAAATGGATGCTGCAATTAATGATAAGTCGTGCAAAAAATTATTTGAAGATAATTATTGTATAGTTCATCTAACCGTTGAAGAAAACGAAAAAAATAAAAAGCTTGAAAATCCAGGCGCTGAGGAATTCAAAAAAAAATATAATGGAGAATCATCTGGCTTGCCTTTTTGGTTGATACTAGATGAAACAGGGAAATTACTTGCTGATAGTTATATCAGAAAAGATGGTCAATCTACAGATATAGCTGGAGAAAACATCGGTTGTCCTGCTGCCGAAAATGAAGTTGCCGCTTTTTCTGCGATATTGAAAAGAACGTCCAAATTAACCGACGAAGAATTGTTGATTATAGAAGAGCGTTTTAAAATGAATAAGTAAAAGCCCCCTCAATCCCCCAAAGGGGGACGTTGGAAGCGTCTAAATAATGAGATGCATTTACAAAAAAAATAAAACCGAGCGTATACAAAAATTGATGAGAAAGTAAAAAACAACTTCATCGCTTACAAAAAATGATAAGTAAATACAACCCCAGCGGGGCGGCATAAAAAAAATTGCGATGGTTTGAAAAGTTTTTTTTGACACGAGCCACTCGAAGACACAAATTTTTTTTATAAAACAAAGAAGCTAATAATTGGAAAATGCTTTCAAACGTCCCCCCTTGGGGGATTTAGGGGGCTCCTAATAATTCCTTAGGATCTACATTAAGCGCAGTTGCAATTAGTGAAAGATACGACACACTGAAATTTACTTTACCCAACTCTACCCTATTAATTTGCGAGTAATCTTTATCGTTACACCTAAAAGCAAGGTCTGTTTGTGTCAACCCCTGACTTGTTCTGATGTCCCTGATTTTTTGACCAATTTTCGCTAAAAATCATCATCCCGATAATATCGTTTTTTCTGCTGTTTCAATCATACAAAGAGAATGTTTAAGGAGAATTTGTCATAGGGATAATTCTCCTTATATTTGTTTTTAATTTATTTTATATGAAACAAGTAATTCTTCTATTTTCAACAGTTTTGGTAATCTTTGGATGTTCTTCCAATAATAACGGAACCGTTACTGTAGTGCCATTAGCACCAACTAATTTAACTGGCGCTGTGATTTCAACTACTCAAATCAATTTATCTTGGACAGACAATGCCACCAACGAAGAAGGTTATAAAATTGAAAGAAAAACAGGAGCAGGAAATTATGCGGTAGTAGGAAGTACAAGTTCCAACATGACCACATTCAGTGATCTGGGATTAACACCAAGCACTTCATACACTTATCGCGTGTATGCTTACAATAGTGCCGGAAATTCGTTGCAATATTCAAATGAA
>CANKLV010000169.1 GCA_947483415.1 Chitinophagaceae bacterium | reverse complement strand
TTTAATGCCACGTATTTTAAAAACATTTTTTTTACGACTTCCGCATATTTCTTTTCGCCAGTAAGCTGATACATTTGACCAGCATCAAACATCAACAGATAATTTGATTTATGTTTATCGTGGGTATAGCCACCAGCAGCATCTTTTGGTACTGGAACATCTATATCTAAATTTAATTGAGCATCAACTTTGGATTTCAAATCGATATAAGATTTTTTAAGCATTGCATTGGTAGCAATATGTTGTTTTACAAATTGAAACTCAGCTTTGCTTGCAAAAGCAATGGGGTGCAACTGAGCAAATGAATGCAGCTGAAAAAAGTAAAAAAATAATATTGTAACACTGTACTTCATAATAAGACATATCTCAAACTATTTTTCAAAAGAACAAGCTAAAAAATAGTTAGGAAAAGATATTCAAAAAACTTTGAAAATAGAATTTTGAATATCTTGTAATATTATCGGCAATAGTTTGATTAAGCAGATTGAAATTGATTGTATTTTATCTAAAAAATAATCAATTACTTTAATTATTTTTCAATATAACTGAATAAACAATAAAATTCAACAAAGCTACTGACATGAAAACGATGCCGGTAAGGGTACCGGTAATTTATCTTTGTAATTCAAAAACAATACATAATTTTACGCCTCATGGAAAGGCAAACTACAATAAAAGATATCGCATTAGCTTTACGATTATCCACTTCAACGGTTAGCCGGGCGCTTAGAGATGCTGCAGATGTTAGCATTGAAACCAGAAAAGCGGTTAAAGCGCTTGCGGAAGAATTAGATTATCAACCAAATAAATTGGCACTCAGTCTTTTAAAAAATCAAACCAACACCATTGGCGTTATTATTCCCAACTTGGATTATGTACTTGCCACAATGGTTAAAGGGATTGATGAAGTTGCACTTGAAGCAGGTTACACCGTAATGGTTTGTCAGAGTGATGAAAGTTTTGGAAGAGAAATATTAAATACAAAACGATTATTAGATAGTTTGGTTGATGGATTTATCGTTTCCGTTTCGAGCGAAACAATGGTTTACGAACACATCAAAAAAATTCAAACAAAAAAAATACCGCTTGTACTTTTCGACAGAGTGATTAACAACATGAATGTTCCAAAAATAAGTTTGGACAATGTTGAAGGTGCTCGTTTGGCTACACAGCATTTAATAGATCAAGGTTACAAGCGAATTGCCATTTTAGCCGGTCCTGAAAATCTTGGCATTAGCAATGATCGAAAAGCAGGTTTTATTCAAACCCTAAAACAAAACAAAATTGCTTTAGACAAAAACCATATAATCCATTGCGATTTCAATCAAGATTATGCCTATATCGCAGCAAAAGAATTGCTTTCGATGAACAAAAGACCTGATGCCATTTTTGCTATTAGCGACAGACTAGCCATCGGTGCAATGATTGCCATAAAAGAAGCTGGGCTGAAAATGCCAAAAGATTTTGGATTAGTCGGTTTTAATAATGAACCCGTTACGAAATTATTAACCCCTTCAATTACCAGTGTAGAAATGTTTGCCTTCGATATTGGAAAAGCTACCGCAAAAATGTTTCTTGAAATGATACATTCAAATGAAGACATGTCGGATAAAGAAATAATCATAAAACCCAAACTGGTTATTAGAGAATCTTCACGTAGAATTTCAGAATAAAATCAACCAAATCTTAAATTATTTTCCAAATTATATTTTTAAAATAAAAAATCAAACAACATGAAAATCATTCACGCGGTACATCCCGAAGATTTTGTAAAGTACACAACAGAACAAATCAGAGAAAAATTTTTATTGGACAAACTTGTTCAAGACGGACAAGTGAATTGTGTTTATACCCATTACGATAGAATGGTTGTAGGTGCAGCAAAACCTTCAAATGGCGCTTTAGAATTGGGCAATCACGATCAATTGAAAAGCAATTTCTTTTTAGAAAGAAGAGAAATGGGCATCATCAATATCGGAGCTGCTGGTAAAGTCACTGTTGACGGAGAAGCATTTGAATTAAACAAATTGGATTGCTTATACATTGGAAAAGGAAAACAAGCGGTTAGCTTTGAAGGTACAGAATCAAAATTCATTTTCTTTTCTTGTCCTGCTCATGCTGAACACCCTGTGCAAATGATGAAATCAGCAGATGCCACACCAGCAGAAATGGGTTCTTCTGAAACAGCAAATCACCGTACCATCAACAAATACGTTCATCCTGATGGATTAAAAAGTTGTCAATTGATGCTTGGCGTTACCAATTTCAAACCAGGTAGCATTTGGAATACCATGCCTTCTCATTTACACGATAGAAGAATGGAAGCTTATTTTTATTTCGATTTACCAGAAGCACAAAGAATCATTCACTTTATGGGCGAACCTCATGAAACAAGACATATGTTTTTAAATAATGAAGAAGGTATCGTATCTCCATCATGGAGTATACATAGTGGTGTTGCCACTGCTGCTTATTCATTTATATGGGCAATGGCTGGCGAAAACAGTTCTTTTGCTGATATGGATTTTGTAAACATTATGAACTTAAAATAATTTCAACATGTTAAATTTCAGAGTAGATAATAAAGTAGCTATTGTAACGGGTTGCAACAAAGGAATTGGATTGGCTATTGCTCAAGCTTTGGCAGAAAGTGGGGCAGATATTATTGGCGTGAGCAGCAAAATGAAAGAGTCTGGTCAAGATGTAGAAAAAGTGGTAACGGAAGCGGGCAGAAAATTTTATGGTTACAATGCTGATTTTACCAATAGAGAATCACTTTACCAATTTATTGCTGATGTTCAAAAAAATCATCCACGTATCGACATTTTAATCAACAATGCTGGTCATATTTTACGCAATCCGGTTGCAGAACATTCCGACGAATTTTGGGATACCATCATCGACATCAATTTGAATTCCCAATTTATTCTAACCAGAGAAATTGGTAAACAAATGATTAAAAATGGTTACGGAAAAATTGTATTCACCGCTTCGTTATTAAGTTTCCAAGGTGGCATTAATGTACCAGGATATGCAGCCAGCAAAGGTGCCGTAGCTTCTTTGCTGAAAGCATTCGCCAATGAATGGGCTAAATTTGGCATCACTGTTAATGGCATTGCACCTGGCTATATCGCTACTGATAATACCGCATTATTACGTGCAGACCCAGATAGAAACGCTTCAATTTTGTCGAGAATTCCTGCAGGAAAATGGGGTGATGCAACAGATTTAGCTGGAGGCTTTGTGTTCCTTTCCTCCCCTGCCTCTGATTATGTAAACGGCACCATTTTAACCATTGATGGCGGCTGGATGGGTAGATAATATTTAATTCAAAATCAATAATTTGTACGCCTATTTTTTATTTGGGAATACAAGTTTAAATTTTGAATTTTGTTACTCATGTCGTTCAAAACTATTTATACAAAAAGTAAAGTCTATTTAATCAGTTTCTTACTGGTTTTTATGGGCTTTACTTTTTTTTTAGCCTTTTATGGAAAAGCAAAGTCATTCATTTTACTTAACCCATTTCATACCAAATGGCTAGATCTATTTTTTTCTAAATTTACTTTTTTAGGAGATGGACTATTTGTTGTTATACTTGCCGTAATTCTATTTTTTACTTTAAAAACACAACGATTATCCATTCTCATATTAATCTCTTACATCGTATCTGGATTGCTTGCACAAATTTTGAAACACAGTTTTAATGCGCCAAGACCAAAAGTATTTTTCAATTCAAATGCATATCAACATTTTATAGATGGCGTGAGCATTGCTAATCGTGAAAGTTTTCCATCGGGACATACCACATCTGCATTTGCATTAGCTTATATATTGGCATATTCAAC
>CANKLV010000168.1 GCA_947483415.1 Chitinophagaceae bacterium | reverse complement strand
TTGGTTCTGGGACCGTTTCAAGGCCCTATCGCCTGTACCCGAATCAAAAAAGGAAGAGGCGTTTGTGGAACTGCATGGCAGGAAATGAAAACAATTATTGTGGCAGATGTAGAAAAATTTCCTGGCCATATCGCTTGCAGCAGTTTATCGAAATCAGAAATCGTTTTGCCCATCATTAGAAACGATATGGTCATTGGCGTTTTGGATGTAGATAGCGAACAGCTTGGTTTTTTTGATGAAGTAGATCGGGGTTTTTTGGAGGAGGTGATAAGAGGTTTGGGAGGTTTGTGAGGTTTGTGAGGCTCAAGAAGTTCAAAAGGTTCAATGAGTTCAATGGGTTCAAGAGGTTGGGCATTTTAGGTCTGCCATGTTGGTGTTTTCACCAATCATAAAAGGGAGTTGATGTTCAAAAGGTTCAATAAGTTTAATGAGTTCAAAAGGTTGAAAATTTTCAATCCCTTCAATTGGGGAAATTCAATCGATTCCAAAGGTTGGTGATTTCGTAAACATAGTTGCATCATTTTCTTATTCCTTATTTTTTGTTTCTTATTCCTTATTCCCCTTGCTCCAAAAAAAAACGCCGGTTTGAAACCGACGCTAGTTCTATATAAAATTTGAAATTATCTACACCGACACCACCAATCTAAATCCATTTCCATGAATGTTTACAATCTCTAGCTTTTCATCTTCTTTTAAATATTTACGAAGTTTTGCAATGTACACATCCATGCTTCTTCCATTGAAATATGTGTCACTTCCCCATATTTTCTTTAATGCAATTTCTCTAGGCAACAAATCATTTTTATAATCTGCTAGCATTTTTAATAAATCATTCTCTTTTGGAGAAAGGGTTTGTGTGATACCGTTCACCGTTAGTTCACGTAATCTTGGATTGAAATGGTATTTTCCTAAGTCATACTCCGTGTATAATTCTTCACGGTGGTCTTCCTCGTTTCTTTTAATGATTGCCTTTATTTTATGAAGCAATACTTCACTGTCAAACGGCTTTGTAATATAATCATCGGCACCTAATTTATATCCTTGAATGATGTCTTCTTTCATCGTTTTTGCACTCAAGAAAAAAAGTGGAACATCTGGGTTGACGTCTCTGATTTCTTCAGCAACTTTGAATCCATCCATATTGGGCATCATCACGTCCAATAAGCAGATATCAAATTTTTCTCTTTGAAATGCGGCCAAACCCAATCGACCATCTCTTTCGAGCGTTACATCGTAATCATTAAGTTCCAAATAGTTTTTTAACACCATGCCTAGATTTGTATCATCTTCGCATAGTAAGATTTTTGATTTTGCTGCTTCCATGGTAAATAGTTTTAGTTGACTCCAAATTATAACATTTCATCTTTACTTTTTACCATTTGTTAAATAATAAATTGTTAAAGGTTTTGGAATGAGTTCATTACACAGACAAAAATATTGAATTGGTAACTGTTTCAAATGATATTAAATTCAATGGCTACTTCTTTTTGTCATGTATTTTTTATCTGATAAAGTTTTTAAAAAGGCTACTAAATCTTTTTTATCTCTTTCGGAAAATTTAATTGGATTTTGAAGCGATTCGTCTTTATTTAAAGCATCTGGAACAATTCGATTGGTATTGCTATAATAATCCACCACTTCTTCCAATGTTTTAAACATTCCATTGTGCATGTAAGGTGCAGTAAGTGCAATGTTTCTCAATCCTGGTGTTTTAAATTTTCCCAGATCAGCCAAATCTTTTGTGATTAAATACCTACCGCTATCATTTAAATTTTTTCCATTATACAACCCAATATTTTTAAAATCATCGTTGGTATAATCGATTCCAAAATGACAATCAAAACATTTAGAATCATCGTTTACAAAAAGCTTTCTACCGCGTTCTTCAGATGCAGATAATTTGCCTACATTATTGCTCCAATCATCAAATTTACTGTCCACGGTTTCTAATGTATTTTCATACGCTTCAAATGCCAAACTCAAATTTTTTACATTGGGAGTTGCTTTAAAAACTTGATAAAAATAATTTTTATAAAACGCTGAAGCATTTAATCTTTCAATGGCTTCATCAATTGGCAAGCCCATTTCATCTGGATTTTGAATGGGCATCAGTGCTTGTTGTACCAATGTTTCTGCCCTTCCATCCCAAAAAAAATAAGGTCGATTTTTCATGTTTAACACAGAAGGTGTATTTCGTTTTGTTAGATGTCCATTTATCCCCAAACTAAAATCAATAGTATCTGCGAAAGCAAATGCTGGATTATGGCAACTGGCGCAACTTACGGTGGAATCTTTTGAAATTATTTTTTCATTAAAAAGCAATTCCCCTAATTTTTCTTTCGAATATAAATCTGCATTCTTTTCTTTAAAAGAAAACGATAAAACAATTAAAACCAATAATCCGAGAAGCGAAATAAAATATTTTTTTTGCATAAAAAACAAATTTAAAAGATACCAACTTATTGGTATGTCATAAAAGACATATTGTTGAAAATCAATAAGAAACTAATCCTTATAATATCATATCTTTTTATTAATGAACTAAAATGAACTAATTAAAAACCCAAAAGATTTGTTTTTTTTAAACAACTAGTATTACCTTCGCCTTGGTTTTTCATAGGATATTGGATTTTAAAGCGGGACTAGATTTTTATCTTGGTCCCTTTTTTTTGTTTTCAACAATCCCATTTCATCAAATTCTATTATTCCTTCCGAAATTAAATAATGAATGACTTCATTTACTTTTTCTACGTTAGTCGATTCTAAGGCTTTAAAAATAGGTTGAAATGAATGTTCACCTTGGCTCAATATTTCTAATATTTTAACGCTTATCTGTTCAAATTCTATATCATTCAATTCGGTTTTTTTATCGTTTGTACAATTATCACATTTACCACATTTTTTTATTTCTAGATCATTAAAATAAATACCAATGATTTGACTTCTACATTGACTTTCATTCGTGGTGTATTGAATCATTTGATTTACCCTTTCTGCGTGTTTTTCTTTTCTAATGCGCAGGTTTTCTAAATCAAATTTAAACGCATCCACATACATTCTGTTTTTTGTGAGTACCACTTGCGGAGTTTCGGCTGCTGGTTGATAATTGATTACTTGATATTTATGCAATGCCTGAATTTTTAAACGAACAACTTCAATTGGTGTTGATGAAATTTTGGCAATTCGGGTTTCGTGAATGTTTGTAGGGTAATCAAATATGCCTTCATAACTTCTAAGCAATGCTTTAATGATGGGCTCTAAGGCTGGATTGTTATGTTCAAAATCATACAACGCTTCTTTTGAAGTGGTAAATACAATTTTTGATGGTTTGAAATTCTGCTCGTTAAAATAAAGTAATCCTTCTTGAGCAATAGCCTGTAACCCATACGTAGCTTGCAATACATTCCATTTAAAGTTTGTGGCAAAATCTACAATGTCAAAATCAAAAGATTGACCTTCACCAATACCCGCTGGCACTTGCAAGTAATTCATCAAATCGGTATATAGTTTTTTCAACTGATTTGCATCCGGATATCTTAAATCATTTAGCTTTTCTAAATCTTGAATTTCATGGGGCGAATACAATAAAATAGCATCTGCATTTTTTCCATCTCTTCCTGCTCTTCCTGCTTCTTGATAATAATTCTCCAAGCTTTCGGGTATGGCATAATGAATCACCAAACGCACATCTGGCTTATCTATACCCATTCCAAATGCATTGGTACAAACAATGGTTGTGCATTGATTTGAAATCCAATTTTGTTGTTTTACAGAACGTTCAATACTGCTTAAACCAGCATGATAATAATCTGCATTGATTTGATGTTGTTGAAGTAATCGTGCTACTTCCT
>CANKLV010000167.1 GCA_947483415.1 Chitinophagaceae bacterium | reverse complement strand
CCTACGGAGCTTAAATAATCTATAATTGAACTATTCTATTGATATTTTGCTCCTACGGAGCTGCAAATTGATTTAATTAACCATTCTGTTCAAAATAGCATTAGCTCCAGCGAAACGGCACTAAAAAAGCTCCAGCGGAGCGAAATCGTAATCGAAACAAAAAAAATAAGCATAAAAAAGAGGCAGTCTCAATAAAAGCTGCCTCTTTTTTTAATCAATTCATATATTTTATTTATTCTCCAATATTGTCACTTCCGTCCTTCTGTTTTCTGCTCTTCCATCTGCTGTTTTATTTTCTGAAATTGGTTTTGAACTTCCATATCCTTTTGTAACTATTCTTGTTTCATCTATACCACTTGCTACAAGATAAGCTTTTACTGTGTTGGCTCTATCTGAGGACAATTTAATATTACTTGCGGCACTTCCTACATTGTCTGTATGCCCACCTAACTCAATTCGGTCATCTTCTTTCCTTTTCATGTAAGCAACCAATTCGTCCAATACAGGAAATGAAGATTCTTGTAAAGTTGCTTTGCCATTTTCGAAGTTACAATTCTCCAATACGAAACTTTTTGAAGGCTGAAATTGATAGGTCACTACAAAAGGATTTTTATAATATTGCTTCCCTTGTAACCCTGGAATGACCAATGAGTCGATACTTGCAGAATCTTTGAATCCCAAAATGAAAATATTATACACATCGCCTGCCGGTAAACGTGTAGAAAATTTACCGCTATCATTAGTTAAAGCTGAATATTCTTTATCGTATCTTTTACTACGAAACATCATAATTTCATGAGGTAATGGCACATCTTTAAAATCAGTTATTGTTACATCTACCTGAGCATCCTTTGGTATTGACGCATCTTGTATTGGGGTTGTTTGACCAAAACTTGTAAATGGAAATGCAAATAAAAGTTGCACTAAAAAAAGACGGATTGTTTTCATTTTGTTTATTTATTTTACAGAATAAAGATATTAATTTTAATGATTTGTTTGTGGTTTGATTTAATCACGAAAAAAATACGCTTACAATTTTTGTTGCATTTTTACCACCATTTCCTTTTTCCAACTTACAAAATCACCTGCTATTATTCGTTGTCTAGCTTCTTTTACCAACCATAAATAAAATGCTAAATTATGTACACTGGCAATGGTAAGCCCCAAGAACTCTTTTGCTTTTAATAAATGTTTTAAATACGCTTTTGAATAATACGCACTCATTTCGCAACCAATAGTTTCGTCTATTGGAGAAAAATCGCGTTCCCATTTTTTATTGTCGATGTTAATTATTCCATCAGCTGAAAACAACATCGCATTCCGTCCATTTCGAGTTGGCATTACACAATCAAACATATCAATGCCCATTTCAATGCACTCTAAAATATTCCATGGCGTACCCACACCCATTAAATAACGCGGTTTTTCTTGTGGTAAATGATCACAACAAAGTGCGCAAATTTCATACATTTTATCGATAGGTTCGCCAACGCTTAAACCCCCAATAGCATTTCCATTTGCATTTTTACTGCTGATATATTCACACGAAATTTTACGCAAATCATGATGCACCCCACCCTGAACAATGGGAAATAAATTCTGTGTATACCCATATGTATCCTGCGTTTCATTAAAACGATTAAAACATCGATCAAGCCAACGATGCGTAAGTTCCATGGATTTTTTTGCATACCCGTACTCACTTCCACCCGGCGGACATTCATCAAAAGCCATAATAATATCGCCGCCAATAATGCGCTGTGTATCCATCACATTCTCGGGTGTAAACAAATGCTTACTGCCATCAATATGCGATTGAAACACCACCCCTTCTTCAGTAATTTTTCTGCTTTTTGCTAATGAAAATACTTGAAACCCGCCACTATCCGTTAAAATCGGCCTATCCCAACCATTGAATTTATGCAACCCGCCAGCTGATTCTAAGGTTTCTAATCCTGGTCGAAGGTATAAATGATAGGTATTCCCCAAAATAATTTGAGCACCAACATCGGTATTTAACTGTTGTTGTGAAACTGCCTTTACACTTCCCACTGTGCCCACAGGCATAAATATTGGCGTTTGAATTTCGCCATGATCCGTAATGATTGTTCCAGCCCTCGCTTTTGAGCCTGTATCTTTTTGTTGAATCGAGAATTGTAAATCAGCCATTTATGATACTTTTATTACTGCGAAGATAAAATTTTAAAAATGCTTTTTAAGGAACGCAACATTAATAAATGTAAACCATATTTTTGCAATGATGATGATGAATAATTTACTTTCCAACTGGCAGCTGATCATTTTTATATTTTTTTGTGTGATTAGCTTCATTCAATTCTTTTATTTGCTTTTCTTTTTTGGCAGATTGGCCTTGTATAAGCAGAAACCGAAAGCCAATACTCAAACCCATCCAGTTAGTGTAATTATCTGCGCTAGAGATGAAGCGGGAAATATTGCTCAAAACCTTCCCGGCATCTTGGTGCAGCATTACAATACAACACACGAAATCATTGTAGTAGAAGACAATTCTTTTGATGACAGCAAATATGTGTTGGAAGAATTACAAAAAACATTTAAGCAATTAAATATTATTGAGTTAACACAAGAAGCAAAAATGATACCCGGTAAAAAATTTCCACTTGCTATTGGGTTGAAATCTGCCAAACATGAAATCGTTTTACTAACAGATGCAGACTGTGTTCCAGCTAGTGAAAACTGGATTCAATCCATGCAATCTTGTTTTGATGATCAAACAGAAATCGTATTGGGTTATAGTCCTTACCATAAACAAAAGTCTTTTTTAAACAAGCTTATAAGATGGGAAACATTTTTTACTGCGCTTCAATATTTAAGCTATGCTTTGTGGGGCTTGCCTTATATGGGTGTTGGCAGAAATTTAAGCTATAAGAAAAAATTATTTTATCAACATAAAGGTTTTTCAGCACATAACAATATTCCTGGTGGTGATGATGATTTGTTTGTAAACATGGCTGCAAATTCAAAAAACACAAAAATCAATATCGATCCGGATGCATTTACCTTAAGCAGACCAGCAACTACTTGGAAAAAATGGATCGCACAGAAAAAAAGACATTATACGACAAGTAAATACTACAAAAAATCACATCAATTTTTATTGGGCATGTTTTCAATTTCTCAATTTCTATTTTATCCAAGTTTTATAGCGGCTTGCATATTTTTCAATTGGAAATTATCGTTGATTATTTTCGGATGTCGATTCATTATTCAATTTTTAATCTATGCCAAAACATTAATTAAACTAAACGAAAAAGACCTTATTCCATTTATTCCATTATTTGATATTTGGATGTTTGTTTATTACTTAATTTTCGCTACATCATTATTTAAAAAACCAAGTCCTGCATGGAAATAATTGAAAAATACTTTGCTGATTTTACGCCAGAGCAAACACGTCAATTGGGTTTATTAAAACCGCTATATACCGAATGGAATGAAAAAATAAATGTGATTAGTCGTAAAGATATCGACAACTTTTACTTGCATCATGTACTTCATTCCTTAACCATTGCAACCACTTTTGAATTTCAAAAAAACACCACCATCATGGACCTTGGTTGCGGTGGCGGTTTCCCAGGAATTCCTTTAGCGATATTTTTTCCGGAAACGAATTTTTATTTGGTAGACAGCATCAATAAAAAATTAAATGTAGTACGTGAGATAGCCGAAGCCGTTGGATTAACCAACATAACGGTAAAACATACACGTGCTGAAGATATTAAAGACCAAAAATTTGAAGCGGTAATCTCAAGGGCAGTTGCACCTCTTAAAGATTTATGGAGATGGAGTAAACCATTGATGAAAAAACATCCAACTACAAACGAAAACGCACCAAATGGTTT
>CANKLV010000166.1 GCA_947483415.1 Chitinophagaceae bacterium | reverse complement strand
GATATGACACTAAAGCCCGCAAATCCAGGTTTTGGTTTCCAATTTCAACGGGTTGACATCGCAAACTCATCACCAATAAAAGCAGATTGCGATTTAGTCACAGATACGTCAAGAGGTACTACCCTAGAACAAAACAATGTAAAAATATCAACTGTAGAACATATTTTAGCCGCTTTGGTGGGAATGGGCGTTGACAATTGTTTGATAGAAGTAAATGGTCCTGAAATTCCAATTATAGATGGAAGCAGTAGCCCGTTTATCGATATTATAGAGAAAGTTGGCGTGTTGGAACAAGATGCCGCCAAAGCTTGGTACACCATTGATACCAACATCACCTATTACGACGAAAAGAAAAGGGTTGAAATGACTGCAATGCCCTCAACCAATTATGAAATCACCACACTTATTGATTTTAATAGTCCGGTTTTGGGTACACAACATGCCAGTTTAAAAAACATGCATGATTTTAAGGCAGAAATTGCGCCTTGCAGAACGTTTTGCTTTTTACACGAACTTGAAATGTTGTTGGATAATAATTTGGTAAAAGGTGGCGATATCAACAATGCAATTGTAATTGTAGATAAGCCAATGGATGAGCAAGGAATGAGCCGATTGGCAAAAGCATTTGGTAGGGCTAAAGTGGAAGTAAAAATAGAAGGTTATTTAAATAATCTTGAACTACGTTTTCCAAATGAACCTGCAAGACATAAATTATTAGACGTAGTGGGTGATTTGGCGCTGATTGGCTACCCAATAAAATCACATATCATTGCCAACAGACCAGGACATAGCAGTAACGTTGAATTTGCAAAAAAAATAAAACAGTACATCAAAAAAAATAAACACACCAAAGATGTACCTATTTATGATCCTACAAAACCACCAATTTATACTGTTCAACAAATTGAAAAAACATTACCACATCGTTTTCCTTTTTTGTTAGTAGATAAAATTATTGACCTTAATGATAATTGTATAGTTGGCTTGAAGAATGTAACCTTCAATGAACCTTTTTTCCAGGGACATTTTCCAGGTAATCCGGTGATGCCTGGGGTTTTACAAGTTGAAGCATTGGCTCAAACGGGTGGAATTTTGTGTATTAACGCAATGCCAGAAGGTGAATACGATACTTATTTTATAAAAATAGACAATTGTAAATTCAAACAAAAAGTAATACCCGGAGATACGATGTTACTTAAAATGGAATTGATTGAACCCATACGCAGGGGAATTTGTGTAATGAGAGGCAGCGTTTATGTAGCCAATAAACTCTGTACAGAAGGTGAGTTCACCGCACAATTGGTAAAAAGAAATTAGACATTATTGCACTAATAATTTTATTTATGATACATCCACATACGTACATACATCCAAATGCTAAATTGGCGACCAATGTTAAAATTGATCCGTTTAGTGTAATTCATCAAAACGTTGAAATTGGCTCTGGTACTTGGATTGGTAGTAACGTTACCATCATGGAAGGTGCACGCATTGGCAACAATTGTCGCATTTTCCCAGGCGCAGTTATTGCAGGGATTCCACAAGATTTGAAATATGAAGGTGAGAATACTACTGTTGAAATTGGAAACAATACCACCATCAGAGAATTCGTAACCATCAACCGAGGAAGTAAAGATAAATGGACTACAAAAGTGGGCGACAATTGTTTGATTATGGCGTATAGCCATATTGCACATGATTGCGTGATTGGAAATAGTTGCATTATGAGCAACAACACACAAATGGCTGGCCACGTAAGCTTAGGTGATTTTTCTATTTTGGCTGGAATGTGCGCTGTACATCAGTTTGTACAAATCGGACAGCATGCATTTGTGGCTGGAGGTTCTTTGGTGAGTAAAGATGTTCCACCATATATAAAAGCTGGAAGAACACCATTGAGTTATGCTGGTGTAAATTCTGTAGGACTAAAACGTCGTGGCTTTTCATTAGAGAGAATTAACCACATACTTGATATTTATAGAATCATTTACAATAAAAATTTAAACACTTCTCAAGCGCTTAATTTTATTGAAGAAGAATTACTTGCTACAGACGAACGTGATGAAATTGTAACGTTTATTCGCGAAAGTGGCAGAGGCATAATCAAACGTTTCAGCAAAGGAAGCATGGACGACGAATAAATAAAAATAAATTCTTCAATGCACATTACGCTCAACAATACCGGCAAACGTTTCAACCATGAATGGATTTTCCGGCATGTTGATGTTGAATTTTCTTCTGGTAAATCTTATGCCATTGTTGGTGCAAATGGTTCAGGGAAATCTACACTTCTCCAAGTAACAGCCGGTGCGCTCATGCATAGCGAGGGTAATATTATTTACACCGATGACAACCAAAAACCCATCGAAAATGATTTGATATTTGAGCAAATGTCAATAGCAGCACCTTATTTGGAGTTAATAGAAGAAATGACAGCCACTGAATTTTTATCCTTTCATCAAACGTTTAAAACTTTAATAAAACCGATTCCCGAGATTCTCCAAGAGATAGGATTAGCGGAAGCCGCAAATAAACAAATCCGTTATTTCAGCAGTGGAATGAAACAACGATTAAAACTTGGACAAGCATTTTTCAGCAACACGTCAATTTTGTTATTAGACGAACCCACCACAAATTTGGATGGTTTGGGTATACAATTATATCTTCGATTGATAAAAGATTATGCGGAAAAAAGATTGCTGATTATTTGCAGCAATGATGAGGCGGAGTATGGTTTTTGCGATGAAAAAATTATTGTGGAGCGGTATAAATGAATGGGTTAAGAAAATTGAATTTAGATTAAACCCATCGAATTCGAGGAGTATAAAATTTGGATTATCTCCAGAAAATAAACAGACATTTTTTTAATGAAGTAAACCATTGAAACGGTTATATGTATGAAATTATTTTCATAGCCCACCGTTTCAACGGTGGGTTGTAGAAGTTATTTAACTCCTCGTCGCAATCAATAAATTCAAATCCGTGTATTTCAAATCAAAACGCTCACTCAAGTAGAAATTGGTTAAGCTTCCTTTGAATAAATAAATACCACTTCTGATATTCATTTTATGCCAAACAATATTATCAATGCCGCCATCTTCCCCTGTTTCAAGCAATAACCCCATCAATACATTGCTTATCGCTTGTGAAGCGGTTCTGGCAAATCCACTCGGGATATTGGGCACACAATAATGAATCACATCATATTTTTTAAACACTGGATTTTCATGTGAGGTTACTTCACTGGTTTCAAAACATCCACCGTGATCAATACTTACATCTACGATTACAGTTCCAGCTCGCATGTGGCTTACCATTTCCTCCGATACCACAACAGGCGTTCTTCCAGTAGCACCACTTAATGCACCAATGGCTACATCGCAGGTTTTCAATTGCTTGCTTAAAATTTTAGGCTCTAATACAGAGGTCCAAATTCTTACGCCAATATTATTTTGCAAACGCTTCAACCGATAAATGCTGTTGTCAAAAACTTTTACACTGGCACCCATCGCCAATGCCGTCCTAGCGGCGTACTCGCCCACAATGCCTGCGCCAATTATAATCACTTTTGTAGGCGGAATACCACTGATGCCACCCACCAAAACACCCTTTCCATTATTGGCATTGCTTAAATATTGTCCAGCGATTAGCATCACTGCGCTTCCTGCAATTTCACTCATGCTGCGTACAATGGGATTGTGGCCACTGTCATCTTTTAAATTTTCAAAACTGATGGCGGTAACTTTTTTCTCCATCATTTTCTCCAAAATATTTTTTTTCATAACTGCCATATGTATAGGCGAAATGATGGTGGTATTTGGTTTTAATAATTCACAATCTTCTTCACTAACCGGTGCACTTTTTACAATGATATTGCAGTTGAAAATTTCCTTTTTATCATAAACAATCTTCGTGCCTACTTCACTAAAATCTAT
>CANKLV010000165.1 GCA_947483415.1 Chitinophagaceae bacterium | reverse complement strand
GGATTCAAATTATAGACAATAGTATTGGTTAATCCATCGCATTGACTCAATCTTCCGAAGAACTTGCTCATATTATCAGCCATATTCAAATCGCCAAGCGAATCAAATCCTTGATCGGGACCAATATCCTGTAGCATTTTAGCATTGTTATTTCTTATCGCTCCAACATGAAATTGCTGCGCCCAAGATTTTTTCTTATTCATCAAAGCCAATTCAAATAATACGGCTGATTTATACTTATTAATTTCAACAACAGAAACCAATTCGCCTTTCATCGCTTTTTCAAAAATGATATTTACTTCACTTTCGGTATAGTCCTCTCCATAAAAATTTGCATGTCCGTGATCGGAAATTCGACAACCCATTTCGTGGAAAAAATCGTGACGTTCTTGAAGTGCTTTGATTAAAGTTTCAAGATTAGTAATCGATTTCCCTACTGTATTTGCTAATTTTTGAATCCAATCCACAAAGGCTTGCCCTTTTTCTATTTCCGTAGCTTTGTCGGGACGAAAGGAAGGCAAAACTTTAACTTCAAATTTGTCATCTTGCAATTGTTTGTGGTAGCGCAAATCATCCGTTGGATCATCTGTAGTTCCAACCACTGCAACGTTCATTTTGCGAAGCAAATTTCGCACACTATATTCTGGTTTCTTTAATAAATCAGAACATTGTTTGTAAATGGCTTCGGCAGAATCTGAATTTAGTAAAGTAGTTATTCCAAAATAATTTTTCAATTCCAAGTGAGTCCAATGATACAATGGATTTCTTAAAGTATAAGGAATCGTTTCTGCCCATTTATCAAATTTTTCTTTGTCGCTCGCATCACCCGTGATGAATTTTTCATTTACCCCATTGGCACGCATGGCTCTATATTTATAATGATCTCCATCTATCCAAATCTGAGTCAAATTCTCAAACTGTCGATCTTCGGCAATATCTTTTGGAGACAAATGACAGTGGTAATCAAAAATAGGTTGCGCTTTTGCAAACTGGTGATACAGTGTTCTTGCTGCTTCACTGTGTAACAAAAAGTCATCCGTAATAAATATATTTTCAGTCATCTTGTATTAAAATAAACTTCTTTCAATTCCCATCTCTAGACCTCTCAATTCGGCAAGACCTCTTAAACGGCCAATTCCTGAATATCCAGGATTTGTCTTTTTGTTTAAATCGTCCAACATTTGATGTCCGTGATCTGGACGCATCGGAATGATTCTTTTTGTTTCTTTTTGTTTTTTTAGAATGGATTTTACCACCTCATACATATCTACATCACCTTCTAAATGGTTGGCTTCGTAGAAATTTCCTTCGGCATCGCGTTGCGTGCTTCTTAAGTGAATAAAATTCATTTTATCTCCATGACGATCTACAATTCCTGGCAAATCATTAGCGGCAATAACACCGTAAGAACCGGTACACATGCAAAATCCGTTGGATGGCGAATCAATTGCATTCAATAATTGGATCAAATCTGCCTCCGTACTTACTACTCTTGGCAATCCTAAAATTGGATAAGGAGGATCGTCAGGATGTATCGCCATTAAAACGCCCGCACTTTCGGCAACAGGAATAATTTCACGTAAGAAATAATATAAATTTTCTTTCAATCTATTGGCATCAATACCATCATATCCTTGAAGTACTTTTAAAAAATCTTCTACGGTATAGGATTCTTCTGCACCAGGCAAACCTGCAATAATATTTTGTTGTAGTTTTAATTTATTTGCATCATTCAACTTTTCAAAAGTTGCTTTTGCTTTTGCTTGCTGTACTTCTGAATAAGTAGTTTCTGCTCCTGGTCTTTTTAAAATAAACAATTCAAAAGCAGCGAATTCATTGATGTCAAAACGCAAGGCTTTAGAACCATCAGGCATTTCATAAGACAAATCAGTTCTAGACCAATCTAAAACAGGCATGAAATTATAACAAACAATGTTAATTCCACAAGTCGCTAAGTTTTTGATACTTTGCTTATAGTTTTCTATATATTTCAAATAATCGCCTGTTTGTTTTTTGATGTCTTCGTGCACTGGAATACTTTCTACAACAGAAAAAGTTAATCCAGCAGCTTCTACTTCATTTTTTCGTTTCATGATTTCATCCACTTCCCATACTTGACCGTTTTTAATGTGGTGAAGTGCCGTTACAATTCCTGTTGCGCCGGCTTGTTTAGCGTCTGATAATTTAACTGGGTCATTGGGCCCGTACCATCTCCATGTTTGTTCCATAACTTTTTTTTTATTTTTTAAACTCCGCTAAACGCGCTAAAACCTCCATCGATTGGAATAACTACACCCGTCACAAAAGAGGATGCTTCATCACATAAATATAGGGTAGTACTGATTAAATCTTCTGGCTCTCCGAATCTACCCATAGGAGTTTGCCCAATAATGGTATTTCCTCTTGGTGTCAATTCTCCATTTTCTGTTGTCAGTAAAGTACGATTTTGATCTGTCAAGAAGAAACCAGGAGCAAGTGCGTTGACACGAATATCTACTTTAGAAAAATGGACTGCTAGCCATTGTGTAAAATTAGATACCGCCGCTTTTGCCCCACTGTATGCAGGAATTTTTGTTAAAGGTGTAAAGGCATTCATCGAAGAAATATTCAAAATGCTGCACCCTTTTTTTCCAATCATATCTTTCGAAAAAACTTGTGTTGGCAACAAAGTTCCTATAAAGTTCAAATTGAAAACAAATTTAATCCCTTCGGCATCCAAATCAAAAAAAGTTTTGAAACCTTCGGTTGTATTTTCTAAATCTTCTTCCAATAAAAATGGATTTGAAGTTGTTCCTAAAGGGTGATTTCCTCCTGCTCCGTTGATCAAAATATCGCAACTTCCCAATTTTTCATTCACTTCTTTTTTGGCTGCTTCTAATGAATCTTTTTCCAATACATTTGCGGCAACGCCAATGGCTTTTCCACCAGCTGCATTAATTTTGTTTGCAACTGCATCTGCGGCTTCTTTTTTTAAATCCAAAAGGGCTATTTGATAGCCTTGTTTAGCCAATGCTTTTGCCAATGTACCACACAAAACTCCTCCTGCTCCTGTTATAACTACTGTTTTCATTTTTTAATTTTTTATGGAATGTATTAAACTTAAAACGGCTTTGGTTTCTGATTCTATGGTTGCATAATCTTTATTGGCCATTAATTGTTTGCTGATTAATTTGCTCCCCATTCCTACTGCAGAAACTCCAGCTTTAAACCAGCCTCCAATATTTTCTTTGGTTGTATCTACTCCACCTGTTGGCATAAATAATAAATTAGGAAAAAGATCTTTGATACTACTCAAAAAATCTGGTCCTAGAATATTACCTGGAAAAAGTTTGATGAAATGAATTCCAGCATTTTCGGCTGCGATGATTTCGGTCGGGGTCATACAACCTGGGCTGTACAAAACGCCTTTGCTTTTTAAAAACGCTGCTACTTCTGGTACAAAACCTGGACTAATAAAAAAATCTGCCCCCACATTATAAAAATCTTGGGCTTGTTGCAAATTTTTGATAGTTCCAATACCCAATAATAAATCAGGCATTTCTGCATTTCTCACTTCAACCATTTTGGTAAAGTTGCTCAAAGCTGTTTCTCCACGACTGGTATATTCAACCGCTTTGATTCCTGATCTATAAATCGCTCTTAAAACTTCTATTGTTACCGTTTCATCAGCATTGAAATACAACGGAAGCATTCCTTGTTTTACAATGGTGTCTGATACTTTTTGGATAGCGCTCATACTTTATATTTTAACTTTTATAACTACTTTTTTTATTTCGCCTTCTCCAATCATCGGAGCATGAACATCTTCTGGAAAGAAAACGGCAAATTGTCCATCTGTTAATTGGAAAAACATGTCAGGTGCATCGCTAAAAAAACGCACATCTTTCTCCGGATTATACCCTCCGTTTGGTGTTGCACATTTTTCTCTTGGTTTCCAACCGAAAGTTTCCAATCCTTTTACACAAACTTG
>CANKLV010000164.1 GCA_947483415.1 Chitinophagaceae bacterium | reverse complement strand
TCTACTTTAAACATAGTGTCACCATTCATTATAATTACATTTTCTTCCGTGGCATAATCGCAAGCCAATCGAATGGCTCCACCGGTACCTAAGGGCTCGCTTTCTAATGCAATTTGATATTGAATTTGCGGGTAATTGCTTTTAATAAAATCTTCAATTACCTCATGCATATAACCAAGTGAGAAAATAAATTTAGTTACTTGCTGCACTAACAAATAATCAATGAGGTATGCCAAAAAAGGTTTGCCCGCGATTGGCGCCATACATTTTGGTAAATCAGGAACAGCAGATCTTAATCTGGTGCCTAATCCTCCGGCTAAAATAATACACTCTGTTTGTTTAGATTCATTCATATTATTAACCTAAAGTATTGAAATAACTTTCTTCAACCAATTGACAAATGATATGCCCAAGTAGAATATGGCTTTCTTGAATTCGTGGTGTATCTGTAGATGGAACATTTAGTAAATAATCGCTAAGGTCTTTCATTTTTCCACCAGATTCACCAGTTAATCCAACAGTAATCATGCCTTTCTCTTTAGCCATTTCAAAAGCTTTAACGATATTGGTGCTATTGCCTGAAGTACTCAATCCTACAAGTACATCTCCTGGTTTTCCAATGCCTTTAATGATTCTTGAGTAAACCACATCATAGCTGTAATCGTTAGCAACTGCGGTTAAATAAGAAGTATTTACATGTAAGGCTTCAGCAGGTAATGCATCTCTATCTGTATAAAAACGACCACTAAATTCGGCTGCTAAGTGTTGCGCATCTGCAGCACTACCGCCGTTTCCACAAAACAACACTTTGTTGCCATTTTTAAAAGCTTCAACGATTTTATCAGAACAATTGGCTAAAATTTCAATAAGCGAATCGTTGCTTAAAATAGTTGATTTTACGTCAATTGAAGATTGAATGATGTTTTTGATTTTATTGTTCATAAATTTTATTTTATAGTGTCCAAGTTACCAATCCATGGTTTGTGAAAGAATAGTTTTTAATTTCGCCACCAAATTTTAAAAGGCTTTCTATCACGGCATATCTATGATTTTTGGGGCAATAAAAAATCATAAATCCACCTCCGCCTGCGCCACTTATTTTACCGCCAGTAGCGCCAGCAATTTTAGCTGCATCATAAATTTTTTCAATTGAGCTGTTGCTGATATTGTCTGCCATCTTTCTTTTTTGCTGAAATCCAAAATCAAGAATTTCGCCAAATTGATGAAGCTTTCCTTTTAATAAAGCCTCTTTCATCATTTTAGCTTGTTCTTTCAATTGATGCATGGCTTCAATGCTTTTTTCGTTTTTGCTATTTACATTTTTCACCTGCTCATTAATAATCTTTGCACTTTCTCTTGAGGTGGCAGTAAAATATAAAACTAAATTGTTTTCCAACTCGTGCATATATTCCGGTCTGATACGAAGTGGGTTTACAATTACTTTTTCTTGATCATAAAATTCCATGAAGTTAACACCTCCAAAAGTTGCTGCGTATTGGTCTTGTTTACCACCTGCTAATTTCAAATCATTGCGTTCAATTTCATAAGCCAAATGTGCAATGTCGTAATCGCCTAAAGGTAGTTTTAGCATTTCTACAAAAGCGCCTAAAATCGCTACAACAAGGGTAGAAGAAGTACCCAAACCCGAACCAGCTGGTGCATCTACAAAAGTGGAAATACGCATGCCTTTTAATGGGAATGGAAAATCTCTAGAAACTCTGTTATATACACCTTTTAATAAATCCAAAGTGCCATCAATGGGAAGTACACTGCTTAATTCAAAAATTTGTTTTTCTTTTCTATCTAATGCTTCTACGATTATTTTGGGTTCATCTATCAGCTCAATACTTGCATAAGCAGACAATGAGATGGTGGTATTTAAAATGGCTCCACCATATAAATCGCTATAGGGACTAACATCGGTTCCGCCACCAGCCAATCCAATTCTTAACGGCGCTTTACTTCTATAAATCATAATGGCAACAAGTTATTAAATTAAACTTCAAGTTGAAAACAATTCCTCAAAAATAATCCAAAATAAAAAAGCCGAATTAATAAAATTCGGCTTTTTTAGAAAAATTTATCTAGAGATTAATCAAAATTTACAGTAACTCCAACATTTGCATATTGTGAATTATATGATCCTGCATTAGATTCTGAGGCATCTACAACAGTTGCAATAATTGCACAATTGGCTGGAATTGCAGCATAAGGACCTCCACCATAAACAGAACCATTTAACGACATTGTAAATGGCACTTCGTAAATATTATTTTTAGTTTGCGCACTTACAGGAATGGCATCACCAAATAAATCTGTTGATGTTCTTCTTAAAACAGTATTGTGTTGGAAATCATTCACCGGACTAACTCCACCATATAAATAAGGAGTAGCACCATACTGCGGAGAATAATAATTGACTTGAGGATATATCAAATTATTTTCAACCATTGCAATTACAATTTTCATTGCTTTTTCAGTATTTACATTGAACTTTACTTTTACTGTTCCAGTAATATCGGTTCCATTTAAAGTACTTGTAATGGCCATTCCAAGTGGAGCCCATTTTTGCAAAGCAGCATCTAACACTGAAGTTGATTCGTTCCAAACTGTTTTTCTATTTAAAATAATGGTTGGATATCCTGAAATGCCAAATTGTGAATTATAAGTGGTGTAATATTGGAATTTGTAAGGGTCTGTTCCACCTCCACCATGAATCGCAATAGATAATGCGGCAGGATGAGTAGCCTTATAAGATTCAATTAAATTTGTTCCCCTCGTACAATATCCGCACCAAGCGCCAGTCATATCTTCCATTAAGATTTTTTGAGTAAATGGAGATGGAGATTTTGGTACAACTGAAAGTGTGGCAACACTTGATGGTTGATTGTTTTTTCTAGCTCTAACACTATATGTTCCTGTAGTTGTAGGTACATACTTATAATTTACAGTAGCAGCATTATTTAAAGTAAATGAACAACTTGAAGTAATGTCGTTTCCGCTTTTATCTTTTGCAGAAAAAGTTACATAATCAAATGTATTGTATTCAACAGTTGGGGTAGAAATTTGTACGAAAATTGAATCGTTGATTACAGATTGAGACATAATTGAAGTATCAGTACATAATATATTACCAGCAGCATCTAACTTACGAAAGATATGTTTTACGCTATAATTTCCAGCTGAAGGAAATGCATGGAGTGGAGAAGCCTCAGTACTTGTATCGGTTCCACCAAAGTTCCAAAGATGTGATGAAAGTTGAGCTTCACCTACAACTGATGGCGTAAATTGAACATAAAATGCGGCTGCTGATGTAGTAAAACTTGCATCGCAAGAAGCTGCTGCACCGCCTGATCCTGGCTTATCTTTTTTACACGATGTGATAAAAAGTGCAATTAATCCAGTTAATAATAACGTGGTTGTAATTTTTTTCATGAAAATTTTTTTTTAAAAGTAGGGGATTTTTGCGATATACTCCAAAAAAAATCAGTACTTCGTTAAAAAAAATAATGAAAAAAATAATTTATACAATTGCTGCTTTATTGCTCATACATTCAAGTTTGTTGGCTCAGGAAAATGGATTTCCATCAATAAAACTAAAATCAATAAACGGGCAAATGATTGATTTAGCTGATTTGGGCATTCAAAGTAAAGACACGATGGTTGTGATGTCTTTTTGGGCAACTTGGTGTATTCCTTGTATCAACGAGTTAGAAATAATTAATGATGTTTATGAAGAAAAACAGGCCATAAAGCCATTTAAATTTTATGGTGTTTCTGTTGATGATACAAGAACTTCTCAAAGGGTGAAACCTTTTATCAAAGGCAAAGGTTGGCAATTCAATGTGTTAATGGATATCAATAGCGAACTAAAAAGATATTTGAATATTACTGACGTTCCGCATGTTATTATTTTAAAAGACAATAAAATTGTTTATCGCCATACCGGTTATATTTCTGGAGAAGAAGAAAATCTATTCGAAGCAATTAAAAATCTA
>CANKLV010000163.1 GCA_947483415.1 Chitinophagaceae bacterium | reverse complement strand
CATTCAACATCATTCAAATGAAAAAGAAACCCAACACCATAGGTTTTGTTTATTCTACAGACCCATATTTCAAGCCAGAAGTTGAACAAGAAATAGAAGAAGAAACACTTTTGCCCAATCAACAAAAATTAAAAATTCGATTAGAAACCAAGCATCGAGCAGGAAAAGCGGTAAGCTTAATTATCGGATTTATTGGTACGCAATTGGATAAAGAAGAGATCGTAAAAAAGCTTAAAAACCATTGTGGTACGGGCGGTTCGGCAAAAGATGGCGAAATGCTGATTCAAGGCGACCAAAGAGACAAAATACTTCAATGGCTTTTAAAAAATGGCTATGCGCAATCTAAAAAAATATAATTTTTTAAAATAGCATCATTTTATTTTAACATTCGAATAATATGTTGATACAAGCTTCAAATTATTTCCTTAATTTTAATATAAAGCTTAACGCATGCATTCAAAAATATCATCTGGTATTGTAATTTCTGTCGAAACATTTTATCAGCAGGAATATAGCAATCCGAAAAATCATGATTTTATGTTTGCTTATAAAATTACCATTCAGAATTCTAATCTGTTTCCAGTAAAATTATTAAGTAGGTATTGGCATATTTTAGATAGCAATGGAATGGTAAAAGAAGTAGAAGGCGAAGGCGTTGTAGGCATTCAGCCTGTCATTCAGCCTGCTGAAAAATATCAATATGTTAGCGGTTGTAATTTAAAATCAGAATTGGGAAGAATGCAAGGGAATTATGTTCTACAAAACATGCATTCCAAAGCGACATTCATTGCCGAAATAGCACCGTTTTATTTAACAGCCCCCATGAAATTGAATTAACTACCTTTATTGTCGGAATCTTTTGGAATTTAACCCAATGTCTTATTTACTATATGTCTAAACTTACGTTCAACAACAGCAACAATCAATTTTTTATTAGTTTAAAATCTGAGGTTGATCAATATTTTAAATCCAACAAGATTTCAAAAACGGGTGATTACCGATTATATATTAAAACCATTGTTTTAATTTCTTCAGCCATTTCGATTTATTTCAGTTTGTTTTTTGTAAGCATGCCAATTTATGTTTCAATTTTACTGGCCATATTGCTTGGATTTATTTTTGCTTGTATTGGATTTTCAGTGATGCACGATGCAAATCATGGAAGCTATAGCAACAATAGTAAACTCAATGATATTTTAGGGCTAATTGCTTCAAATGGTTTAGGTGCAAATTCATTTTTTTGGAAACAAAAACACAACATCATTCATCATACGTACACCAATGTTGATGGGATTGATGATGACATTGCTAAAAGCCCAATTATACGTCAATGCGAATCGCAAACCTGGGTTCCAATGCATAAGATTCAGCATCTGTATCTCACTCCCATTTACTCATTATCCTCTATTTTTTGGATTTTTGTAATGGATTTCACTAAGTATTTCAAACGTAAAATATATACCACAGATGCTTGGGAAATGAACACCAAAGAGCATATCATTTTTTGGGTTACAAAATTGTATTACCTAACCGTTTTTATCATCATTCCAATAATAGCTTTTGGGTGGTTAGGCTGGCTGATTGGTTTTTTTGCGGTGAATATGGCAATGGGATTAACCTTGTCTTTTGTTTTTCAATTGGCACATGTTGTCGAAAATACAGAGTTTGAACATATTCCACTAGATACCACAAAGCATCTTGAAACAGCATGGGCCGAGCATCAAATTAAAACTACTGCTAATTTTGCGATGAATAATAAAATGATTTCTTGGTTTGTAGGCGGGTTGAATTTCCAAATTGAACATCATCTTTTTCCAAAAATTAGTCATGTTCATTACCCTGCAATCAGTAAAATTGTTAAGCAAAAATGCGAGGAGTTTAATTTACCATATAATTATTACCCAACCATGTTTGAAGCATTAGCCTCGCATTTTAGGGTAATGTATCAATTGGGGAAATCGCCTGTAGAAACTAAGGAAAATCTTCAAATGGCTGCCTAAGGTTTATATTTAGCCTCACTTAAAATTTCATCAGCATCTTTTGTCATTAATTCGTTGAGTTTAACCTCCGAGTTTTTAGACATGTATTTTCTTACAGTTTGCCATCCTACATACGAACCAATATTGCCTGGAGATGCATCGCCTAATTCCTGTGTTTTCGGACTATCGCCAATATAATTTCTAATCATATTATAGTCGGTGCTTTGCAATAAATTATTTTGAATAAACAAATTCCAAATTGAAGCTTCGTTTGCATTACAATCGTCCAATTGTTTTTGGGTATAACCAATCAATTGATGTTCTGGTTTTTCGGGAAGCAACATTTCAAGCATGTATAGCCTTTTGCCTTTTTCAATCATTTGAATTACCAATGATTTTTCTTCAAATGCTTCAGGATACAAATCTAAAACCACATTTTTCATACAATTGATTGAAATATAACTTGGCTCAAATCTTGATGAAATGTATGGCGGATATGTTTCTGACACGATACTGGTGTTGTAATAAGATGCATCTTTCCCTAAATGTTGATGAAGTCCAATGGCAAATGCATCAACCATGATGAGATCTCCATAACCATCAAGCGGACCCAAATAAGTAATGATTTTTTGCGGAGTTTTATATTTTGGAAAATAATACTTTAAATATTGTAAACTCGTTTTTATTTCGTTTTCGTATGCACTAAAATTTTTAAAAATGAGTTGACTCGTATCATAAATTGGTTTGTAAGCGGAAATGAAACCTTTTATATAATTTGAAGCAATTGAATCAGGCCATTTAGGATCTACATTCAAAATGTTTAACAGATAATTCTGTATAAATCCAGGATACTTGTTTGAAAGTGTATTCATTTCAGCCATGGTATTCAACGTGTCGATATTGAAAAATGCTTGCTCAAAATGCATGGTTGAAAGGTTGATTTTTATATCAGAAACATCAGGAGTGTTTTTCTTATCGCTGCAAGAAAAAAATAACACACATAAAAGCAAACTTCTTACTAATCGCATACAAATGAATTAACTTTACAAACAGTGAATTTAAATTTTAGGGTAAAGTTAGTTTAAATGAAAATATTTTTAGCGCAACAAAATTATCACATTGGTAATTTCGAAAGCAACACCAACAAAATCATTGAAGCGATAAAAGAAGCCAAATCGAATCATGGTGATTTAATTGTATTTAGTGAGCTCTGCATTTGTGGTTACCCGCCAAGAGATTTTTTATATTTCAATGACTTTATAGAAAAATGTTTGCAAAGTATTGAATTGATTTGCAAAGAAGCCAATGGAATTGCGGTGTTAATTGGTGCGCCTCAAAAAAATCCTAATAAACTAGGTAAGGACTTATTTAATGCAGCCTATTTTTTATACGATGGGAAAATTCAACAAGTGATTCAAAAAACTTGCTTGCCAACGTATGATGTGTTTGATGAAAATCGCTACTTCGAGCCTGCTACAGCATGGAATATCATTCATTTTAAAGGGAAGAAAATGGCAGTTACCATTTGTGAAGACATTTGGAATATTGATGAAAATCCGTTGTATAAAATTTGTCCAATGGACAAGATGATTCATCAACAACCGGATTTGATGATTAATTTATCGGCTTCCCCATTTGATTATACGCATCAGGAAGACAGACTTTCCATCATTAAAGCAAATGTGTTGAAGTACGGAATCCCAATGTTTTATTGTAATGCAGTTGGCAGTCAAACTGAAATTGTGTTTGATGGCGGCTCTATAGTAATGGATAAAAACGCACAAGTTTGCGGGCTGTTAAAATCTTTTGAAACAGATTTAAAATCGTTTAAGTTAAATGATGACAATAGCATTAGTGCAGAATCTTCATTTGAAAATATTCGAATTTTAGATCAGCAAATATTTCCAGAAAATTTAATGCCAACTTTAAATATCGATTTGATATACAAAGCACTTGTTTTAGGCATTAAAGATTATTTTTCAAAGATGGGTTTCAAAAAAGCGATCTTGGGCAGTAGCGGTGGAATAGACAGTGCGGTTACTTTAGCT
>CANKLV010000162.1 GCA_947483415.1 Chitinophagaceae bacterium | reverse complement strand
CCAAAACTTTTCGCACCTTTTCTTTGGATGATTTCAAAAAATAAGGTTGGTCGGTCTTCTAATGGTTTGCTGAAAATTTGAAGTAAATAACCTTCGTCATCACGATCAATCAATATGCCCAATTCGCTTAATGGCGAAAGGTCTTCGTCTATTTTTCCAACTCTATCTAAAACAGTTTCATAATAACTGGCTGGTATTTTTAAAAAATCAACACCTCGCTTATTGAGTTCTTTTACCGTTTCAACGATGTTATTTGTTGCGATAGCCACATGTTGTACGCCTTCTCCATTGTAAAATTCTAAATATTCTTCAACTTGACTTTTCTTCTTTCCTTCTGCGGGCTCGTTTATCGGAAATTTTACAAACCCATTTCCATTACTCATTACTTTGCTCATCAAAGCAGAATATTCTGTTGAAATGTCATTGTCATCAAAAGATAAAATGTTTTTAAAACCCATAACTTCTTCATAAAATTTTACCCATGGATTCATTTGGTTCCAGCCTACATTACCAACACAATGATCTACATATAAAAGTCCCGTTGGTTCTGGATTGTAATTCGATTCCCATTTCCTAAATCCAGGCATAAATAAACCGGTGTAATTCTTTCTTTCCACAAATAAATGAACGGTATCACCATAAGTATGTATGCCACTTAAAACCACTTCTCCATTTTCATCACTTAACGTTTTAGGTTCCAAGTATGATTTTCCACCTCTAGAAGTTGTTTGTTTCCAGGCGTCTGTAGCATCATCTACCATCAGTGCCAATACTTTTACCCCGTCTCCGTGTTTGTAAACATGGTCAGCAATAGCGTTGTTGGTTCTTAATGGTGTAGTTAATATAAAAGTTAATTTATTTTGTCTGATTACGTAACTCACTCTATCCATTGTACCTGTTTCAGGACCAGAATAGGCAAGAGATTGAAAACCAAAAGCGGTTTTGTAGAAATGAGCAGCTTGTTTTGCGTTGCCAACATAAAATTCTACATAATCAGTTCCTTGGAGTGGCAAAAAATCGGTTGACATAAATTGTATTTTATATTTTTTTGAAAGAAATGGTTATTAATGAAGTTTAATAATTTGGCTTTAAAGGTAAATATTTTTTGTTGTGTATTTTTATTTTAACTTTTTTATAAAATGAGCTGCTGTAATTCCGATTTAATTTATTGAAACAAGCAATTATTAAGTATTGAAGAAATTCATAGAATAGATTTGTTAAAGGGTTAAATATTTATATTTGCCAAATGAAAAAAGTAGGTATTTTAGGTGGAGGTCAATTGGGCCGCATGTTGCTTCAAGCTGCAATTAATTATCCGGTTGAAACTTATGTAATGGAAAACGATGCGCTTGCGCCATCAGCTCATTTATGCCATCATTTTATAAAAGGCGACATAACCAATTTTGACGACGTATATAATTTTGGCAAACAATTGGATGCCATAACCATTGAAATCGAGCATGTAAATATTGAAGCGCTTGAGCAATTGGCAGCAGAAGGAATTAATGTTTACCCTAATCCCGAAGCATTAAAAATCATCAAAAATAAAATTCATCAAAAGAATTTTTATAAACAACACGAAATCCCAACTAGTGAATTTGTCGTTACACAGACCGCATCAGATTTAAACACCCATATTCACTTTTTGCCAGCAGTTCATAAATTGGGCAGTGGTGGTTATGATGGAAAAGGCGTTCAATTATTAAATAAAACAGAAGATATTCCTCTTGGATTTGATGCACCTGCTGTACTTGAAAAAATGGTTGACATTAAGCAGGAAATTGCCATTATTATTGCTGTAGCCAATAACGGAGAAACGGCTATTTATCCACCCGTTGACATGGTTTTTGACCCAAATTTGAATTTATTAATTTATCAAATTTGTCCAGCTGTACTTCCCGAAACGGTTTTTTGGAAAGCGGAAGCCATAGCCATTAATGCGGTGAAAAAATTAAATAGTCCGGGTATTTTCGCTGTAGAAATGTTTGCCGACAAAAACGACAATGTGCTTGTAAATGAAATTGCCCCGCGCGTGCACAATAGTGGCCACCACAGCATCGAAGGTAATTACAGCAGTCAGTTTGATATGCTTTGGCGTGTTATGCTCAACTATCCTTTAGGAAACACTGATATCATTATGCCATCGGCTCTTGTAAATATTATTGGAGCAGAAAATCATGAAGGAGCAGTTTTTTATGAAGGGTTAAATGAAGTGCTCAAAATGGAAAATGTATTTGTACATATTTATGGTAAAGCAAAAACAAAACCAGGTAGAAAAATGGGACATGTTACCATTTTAAGTTCCGAAAAACAAGAGCTCTTGCATAAGGCCAATCAAATCAAACATTGTTTGTTTGTAAAGGCAAAATCAGATTGAGTTTTTGTACAACAAATTCAAATCTACAAATCTGTTGTTAAACATGAAACCCTATCTTTGCGAAAATTTTTATTTCACCAATTATTTTAATAAATAACATGTCAGTTTTAGTAAACAAAGATTCAAAAGTAATCGTACAAGGTTTTACAGGAACCGAAGGCACATTTCATGCTACACAAATGATTGAGTACGGAACCAATGTAGTTGGTGGTGTAACGCCTGGAAAAGGCGGTCAAATACATTTAGACAAGCCCGTGTTTAATACCGTTGTCGATGCAGTTAAGTTAGCAGGAGCAAATGTGAGCATCATTTTTGTACCACCAGCATTTGCTGCTGATGCAATCATGGAAGCTGCAGAAGCTGGGATAGCATTGATCGTTTGTATTACTGAAGGTATTCCAGTACAAGACATGGTACAAGTGAGAAATTATTTAAAAGGAACCACTTCAAGATTGATTGGACCAAATTGCCCGGGTGTAATTACCGCTGAAGAATGTAAAGTAGGTATCATGCCAGGATTCATCTTCAAAAAAGGTAAAATAGGGATCGTTTCAAAATCAGGAACATTAACATACGAAGCGGCAGATCAAGTAGCAAAAGCTGGTTTAGGAATTTCAACTGCCATTGGAATTGGTGGTGATCCAATTATAGGAACCACAACAAAAGAAGCGGTAGAATTATTGATGAATGATGACGAAACAGAAGCTATTGTAATGATTGGTGAAATCGGTGGTGGAATGGAAGCAGAAGCTGCTCATTACATTAAGTCAACTGGAAATAAAAAACCAGTTGTAGGGTTTATAGCAGGACAAACAGCGCCTCCAGGAAGAAGAATGGGGCATGCTGGTGCAATTGTTGGTGGTGCTGATGATACTGCAGAAGCGAAAATGAAAATCATGGGCGAATGTGGTATTCACGTTGTAGCTAGTCCGGCTGATATTGGTAAAACAATGGCTGAAGCGTTGAAAAAATAAACAACAGAATTGAATGTAAATATTCACTTTCTAAAGACTATAAAACGTTCTCATTTTCGATGAGGTACAAAATTTACAAATGATGCTTTTAACTCTTAACAGCATCATTTTTTTTGAATTGACTGTTTGATAAACATACTATTTTCAAAATTCAATTTCAATACCAAGCTTTTATTTTTCCCAAAATTACAAGAACTGATGTTAAACTAAAAAAGACCTCATTAAAAGGTCTTTTTAGTTTGTAAGAATTATTCTTTCAAATTATTTATTGAATACACTTTCCAATTTTGCTTCTAAATCACTTCCACGTAAATTTTTACCAATTACGATTCCATTAGGATCTATCAAATAGTTTTGAGGAATACTTTGTATGCCAAATTGTTGAGCTACTGCATTGCTCCAGAATTTCAAATCACTTAATTGTGTCCAAGTTAAGCCATCATCATTAACTGCTTTTATCCAATTGTCTTTTGATTTATCTAAAGAGATGCCTAGCACAGTGAAGTTTTTGCTTTTATACTTATTGAATGCAGCTACTACATTAGGATTTTCGCCTCTGCAAGGTCCACACCAACTTGCCCAAAAATCAATCAATACATATTTACCTCTGAATGATTTAATATTAACCATTTTACCATTTACATCGGCTTGCTCAAAATCAGGAATTGTTTTTCCCATTAAATTGCCTTCTTCTACAGGAGCCGCTTTGCTTTG
>CANKLV010000161.1 GCA_947483415.1 Chitinophagaceae bacterium | reverse complement strand
TCTATCTGTTTTACAAACTGCTTACCCTGTTTTTTTAATTCTGCCAACACCCTATCTTTTTCTTTTTGTTGTAATTCAAGCTGAGCCATCTCTTTACTTTGCACATCTAACACTTGATTTTTAACTTCTTTTGTACTGCTTAAATCTGTTACTCTTTTCTTACGTAAATTTTGTGTGCGCAAAATATTCTGACCCTGTATTTCACGATAGGTTCGATAACTCTTCAAATAATTAATACGCTTTATGGCATCATTAAAATTTGCAGATGAAAAAATAAAATT
Source organism: Chitinophagaceae bacterium (assembly GCA_947483415.1). Lineage (GTDB taxonomy): Bacteria > Bacteroidota > Bacteroidia > Chitinophagales > Chitinophagaceae > Ferruginibacter. Next base: position 3,841 of record CANKLV010000161.1, on the reverse strand, counting down.
CAAGAAATCATAGTTACTCCTATTTTTATAGGCATAAACCATGCTTTTTGCATACTCTTGTTTTAATGTATCCAACAAACGATCATAACGATTAATATCGTTTGAAATATTGTACATATTGTTATTTAATACGTTCAAATCTTTATTGATGTTGTCAATTACACGATCTTGTAAATCAACTTTCTTTGAAATAAGGTTGTATTGAAGGACATTTTCTTTTGTTTGTTGCTTATTGCTGTTAAGTAACTTCTCTGTTTCTTCAATTTCTTTTTTTAATTGCTGGCGCTGCCTTTCAAGCTCTTCGCGGGTTTGCGGTTGCGCAAATGAGGCAAATGAAATAGATATAAAAAGGATAAAGAAAAATATTCGTCTAATCATGTAATAATTTTACAATTCTTGCAAAAATACAAACCATATTCAACTTTATATAAAATAATGGCTTTGTAAATAACAATTATTTTCTGATATAATTTTTAGGCACGTTAAATGTAAGCGACAATTCTTTGTTAAACTCATACTGTTTGAAAATTAAATTTACATCCAATTTGGTTTTTTCTGAAACAGATATTTGACGCGATTTCGAAAAAAATATTCCATCTAATAATTCATAGCCATCATATGTTATATCTGCTGTTCTACTTCTCAACATATCAACATCATCCATTTTACTATGCACCAATAGCCTACTATCTATAGTAAGGGTAAATAAATTTTTAAAAAATCGATTTAAAGTAGATATTAAAATCCTATTGTTTACTTTCCGGTATGATTGTATGGTATCTCCTATAAATATTGGATTCCCAATGATTAAGTCTTGTAAAGTTTTATAATCAAATGGGATTTCTGTTACTTCTTGTAAATAATCAAGCGAACGAAATTGTACTTCTTTTTCTTGTTTGTTTATTAACACTACACTGTCTTTTGTTATAAAAATCCTAAACACTTCTACATTGATGATTGATGCGGATAATGAAATCCAAATGGCTGAATCTTTTATTATTTTAACAACCGCTGAAATATCTGGATTCTTACCTTTCGAACCTGTTGATTCTACTTTTATTTTAGCTGTAAACGTTTTAAAATCAATGTTGTTTTTCTTAAACTGACTAAATGTTTCATTTACTTTTCGGATAGAATCTTCAGCGTTTTTATCAACTACTACCTCTGAAACTTCTTTGGTTTGTATGGCTTTATTGATTTGCTTCGTGGTTTTACAACTTAAGCATAAAATTAAGCATGTTAAAACAACTGATATTGGATGTCTCATTTATTATTGTTCTTCTTAAAAATTGGTCTAAAAAACTAGCTTTTATTTGGATTACAACCGAATCAATTTATTTTGTAAATATAATGTTTAAAGTTGAGTTGAATTTGAGGTGATGATTGTAATTGAACTGATTCAACAGGAAATTAAACCCAAAAGAGCATATGAATTTTCAAGTGGAAAATTATCAAAGCTTATTGTTTTCCGGTATGCCCAAATCCACCTTCTCCCCTTTCTGTTTCATTAATTACTTCTACTGCAATTAGTTCCACCGTTTCTGTTTTAGCAAAAACCATTTGTGCAATTCTATCGCTGTTGTTTATGACTTGAATTTCGTTACTTAAATTAATCAACAACACTTTTATCTCTCCTCGATAATCGCTGTCGATGGTTCCAGGTGTGTTTAAGCAAGTAATTCCTTGTTTTAATGCCATTCCACTTCTTGGACGAATTTGTATTTCAAATTGGGGGGGCAATTGTACAAATAATCCTGTTGGAATTAACAAGCGTTCCAATGGTTTTAATGCCACAGGACCAATCAAATTTGCACGTATATCCATACCAGCAGATCCTGCTGTAGCATAAGCAGGAAGTGGATTAGAAGAAGTATTAATGATGTTTATTTTAATTTCAGACATACGAAAAATCTATTGTGATTTTTGTTTTAGTAATACAGTTGCATAAGCCACCAAACCTTCTTCTCTTCCAACAAAACCCATCTTTTCTGTAGTGGTAGCTTTTATCGAAACATCTGAAATATCCAATTGTAAAATGTCTGCAATCGCTTTTTGCATGTGAGAAATATATGGAGCAATTTTAGGTGCTTGCAAACATAATGTGCTGTCAATATTAACCACCTCATAATTTTTAGAAGCAATTAAGTCTTGGGTTTTTTGCAACAATATTTTACTGTCTATATTTTTAAATGTGTTGTCGGTATCTGGGAAATGATATCCAATATCGCCCAAGCAAAGTGCACCAAGTATGGCATCGCATATAGCATGTAACAATACATCTGCATCACTATGACCTAACGAGCCTTTATGATGCGGAATTTTAACACCACCAATCCAAAGGTCTCTGCCTTCTACCATTTGATGAAAATCAACGCCGGAGCCTATTCTGTATGACATATGTTTTTAGTTCAAGAGGTTTTAGAGATTTTAGAGGTTTTAGAGGTTTATGAGGTTTTAGAGGTTTTAGAGGTTTAGATAGGTTTAAAAATTTCAACCCTAACAACAGGTTAGAAATTTTTAATCTGCTTCGCCAACCTTTTGAACTTATTGAACGCATTGAACCTTTAGAACATTTACCTTGCAAAAATAAAAAAGCGTTTCCGGTTAAAGAAACGCTTTTTTAAAAAGTTATTTAGAATTATTTATTCATGTTGTACACTAAACTGAAACGTAAAGTGTTTGATAATGGGTTACGGTTTACACCAGAACCACTTGGTAATAAATAAGAGAAATTCAAACCAACCATATCATACTTCAAACCTGCACCTAAAGTAAAGAATCTTCTGTCTCCTTTGATTTTGTTTTCGTAAAAATAACCAGCTCTGAAAGCAAATTGATCTTTGTACCAGTATTCAGAACCAATAGCAATAGTAGCTTCTTTCAATTCGTCTTTACCCCCATCTCCGAAAGAGCTAAACCAGCTAGATACAACACCTTTTGAACGATATCCTACTAAACCTGCAGAATCACCAGCACTCGGAGGCGTTGGAACCATTAATTTATTGATGTCTAAAGCGAAAGTGATTTTGCTGTCTGCATCAAATTTTTTGTTATATGCTGCACCTAATCCCAAATTTGCAGGGATGAAATCTTTTTGATTTGCATCATTTGAGTAAGAAATTTTTGAACCTAAGTTTGATAAAGTAGCACCCCAATCAAAACCATTTCCATCAGCGTTAGTGCCTTTATAATACCAATGAATATCTCCCGCAATTGAAGTACCTTTTCTATAAGATCCTCCAGGAGTAGTTAAGTTTCCAGCCAAATCAGAACTGATATAACGTAATGCAACACCTAATCCCATTTTGCTAGATAATTTTCTAGCGTATCCTGCATCAAAGGCAAATTCACGAGGTCTAAACTGTTGTAAATTGTTTCCAGCAGCATCTGTAAATTGAATATTTCCTAGGCTAAAATATCTTAATGAAGCAGATAAAGCTTGGGTTTCATCTAATTGATAGTAGCCAGCTAATGAAGCTAAATAAACATCATTTAATTTTAAATCACTCAACCATGGTGTATAAGTTGCGGCAATTGACATTTTGTTTGTTGCGAAAGGCGCCTTTGCTAAATTCCAAAATCCTACGTTTGCGTCCGCAGCAGTTGCGATGCCTACATCACCCATACCTGCGCTACGAGCGTCTGGAGAGATTCTTAAAAAGGGTACTGCAGAAGTTACTACGTTTATCGGATCTGCGGTTTGGGCTTTGGTTACATTTGAACCAGCTAGAAACATAACTAAGGCAGTTAGTCTTAATGTTGCTTTTTTCATGCTATTTTTTTGTCTTGGTTAGGTAGAGTTCTCTCTATAAATTTTATTTTTTGATTTTGAATAGGTTGT
>CANKLV010000160.1 GCA_947483415.1 Chitinophagaceae bacterium | reverse complement strand
CAGAGCGATTCCAAAATTTAGGACTATCAATGATTCGGTAAATCAGTTTTGTATTTTTATATAAGAAAGGTTTTGCGGCAGCTCCATATTTTAAAGTACGTGAACCATTTAGTAAAACGTAATCTGGATTCCAGGCATTAATGGTTTTTATTAATTTAAATAATAAACCAGGATGAATGGTCGGAATTTTTTCGAAAAAATGATTTTCATTTCCATTCAATTCTGTGTCCTGATCTAACAAACTTAATTTTACAGATTCGTGGTAAGCATATAAGTATACTTTTTTAATGGAAATGCCATCATCGTGGAAATGTTGACTTAAATCGTCCACAAAAACCTGAGCACCTCTGCGAATAGGTTTTGTGTCTAAAAAAAGTAATTTCATTGTTTAAAAGTTTGTCATTCAACTAAGCTTTAATTTTCTTTGAAATAATTAAAAAAAAATGTAACAGCTGTAGTTTAAGTTATTGGTATTCAAATTTAACTTTTAATACAATCAAAAAATATTTTTTAATGTAAATTTTAGATTATCAAACAGTTAGCTTACCATAGAGCATACTAGGATAATTTAATACGTCTAGTATGAAATTTTGAAAGTAGTATTTTTTGTTAAACAGAAGTTTTGGAAGCAATTTGAAAGCGTAAAAAAATAATACAGCAATTGCACGAAAACTTAAAAATACTTTTTGAAGAATGGGTATCTTTTTTCCAGAAGACAATTGCTTATCTCTTCCTTTTCCAATAAATCTTTTTAATTGCCATTTTAATGTGTATTTGTATTCAGCTACCAAATGGTCCATTTTCCAATTGGGAACGAAGCCAATGACATCTCCATTAGCACGCATTTTATCTTGCAGATAATTTTCTTCTCCATAACCCACTACATTTCCACGCATACCAATATCAGGTGGAAAACCGCCAGCTTTTATTAATCGATCTTTTTTAAAAGCGCAGATACCACCTGCAACATGTTGATTGTTGGGTAAAGGGCCAATATCATTTCTTAACATGGGCATTTGTCCAAATATAGGCGATAACCATCTGGGTTTGGGTGTTCTGTACCATGGATAAAACATGCCACCAAAACCATCAAACATATTTTTATTTATGGTTTCCATCATCACTTGATTAAAATCAGCATGCGCTAATGCGTCATCATCCATAAAGCAAACCCAATTATATTGTGAAAACTCTACGCCCTTATTTCTTGCGTGGCTCAACCCAATTTTTTCTTCAAAAACGTAATGGAGATTATTTAAATTGTTTTGAAAAGAAATAGTCACCTTTTTAGTATCGTCTGTAGATTGATTGTCAACCACGATATATTCAATGTTTTCAAAAACCTGATTTTGTGAATTAAAAGAATCCAGACAAGATTTTAATAATGTCGATCTACTTTGTGTACAAATTATAATTGAACATCCATTCATAAAAAATATTTATTAAGATTTTACTCCATTTTCCTCACGATTTTTTTTGCTATTTACGGAGACATCCAAAACACGATTTATTATTTTACCCAGAAAATGATATTTTATTAGATTGCTATTTTTTAAATGAAATTCAAAAACATAATAACATGCTTTTTTTTGGAAGTCTGAAGAAAAATTTGTTTTAACAAAAAAAATCGTAAACAATTTCGGATAATCAGTAAGCACTTTTTTTACATCCTCTGGTCTGTACATATTTTTAAAAGTCATAAAAGAATTCATTTGTCTAAAATCAATCGGATGATAATGGAAATTATATTTAATTGATTCCGTATTGAATTTGTTTAACGCTTCATCCAAATTTCCTTGCATAATATTTAGTCCCAAAGCTTGAATTAAACGCACTTTTATTGCTTTTTTTACATCGTAATCTGTATTAATTTCTAATAGGCTGTTGTGCTTAATTCTGTTATCGTTTAAAGGCACTCTTTTAATAACTTCTACTGTATTTTCATACATTCTCCAAGGGTTTCGGCTCATGCTGTTTGAGGTATAGCGATATGCAACCAATGCTTCTCTTATGGTGAATCGTTGAACAGCCATTTTTGCCACACGTATCCAAAAATCCCAATCTTCTGCACTTTTCAATTGTGTATCAAATTCACCCGCATCAAATGCCGTATTTTTTTGAATAAAAAATGACAATGGTGGCCCAGGATTCCCAATATTTGCCTGAACGAGAAAGTTTCCGCTAGGCTGGGTAAGTAAATTTGTATGAATGACATTATTTTTTTCATCTACCAATTCATGACCCACTTGAAACAATTCAAATTCTTTGTTGTTTAACATCTGTTTATTCACTAGATCCAAACAACCCGGCAACAAATAATCATCGGAATCATGAAAATTTAACCAACTGCCGACAGCATTTTTCACCCCAGTATTTCTGGCGGCCGACAATCCTTGATTTTCTTGATGTATAACTTTAATGCGTTTGTCGTTTTCAGCAAAATTATCGGCTACGTATCCAGAATCATCGGTTGAACCATCATCTACAATAATAGCTTCCCAATTTTCAAACGTTTGGTTTTGCAAAGCTTGAATACAGATTTTAAGCCAATCGGCTTGGTTGTAACAAGGAATAATTATAGAAAACTGGATCATGATTTTGGGGTTAGAATTTGGTTTTAGAAATCATTGAAGATTAAAATTTATCCCTGAGTTTTGTTAATGGTTGTAAACTCTTGGAAGTACATAAACAGCTAAAAGGATGGCAAAAAATCTCAAAATTTCCAACACAAAAATCCTTTTTTGATGTGTTTTATTGAATTTACTTAAAAAGTTCATGTTGTTTTATTTGTATTTCGTTGTGTACTTTTTTTTAAAAAAATTGTTTTTGAAAAAAAGCATACTAATCTTGGGGATGAATAAAATTACAAATCACATTTTCTCCTACATGATCCAATGAAAAATCGTATTTCACCAAGGTACTAAAAACTGCTTTTGAACAACCTGGTCTCATTCTGTCGTGGAGTTCAATGAGCAGCGTTTTGGTTTTTGGTATCCAGTTTTCGTAATTATGTTGAAGCAATTCTACCTCCGAACTTTCAATATCTACTTTTAGTAAATCGATGCTGCTCCATTGGTGCGCATGTAGTAAATCGTTGATCGAGGTGGCTTCTACAGAGTTTGATGTTGGATTATTTGTTTCTTTTACAATAAAGCCCCAATTTCCCAATCCCGCATCTACAATATCTAACCAAGTTGATTGATGCCACAATCCTTTTTTTACCAAAATAACGTCCTTATACATTTCTGTATTTTTTTTCAACAATTCAAAATTGGATGACTCGGGTTCGATGGCAATAACTTTTGCATTTGGGAATTTTCGTTTAAAAAAAACAACTGCCAAACCAATATTAGCACCTGCATCCATAATGGTTTCAGGCGTTTGTAAGTGTTTGAAATGATATTCGAATTTCAAAAAAATATCTTCAAACACCGTTAAGTCCGAACCGTTTCTTCTTAAAAAAACGGGCTGTGGCAATCCAGGAATCTGTATCGACAATAAGTCTTTTTTACCTAAATGTATGTCTGCAAAAAAACGCAAACCTTCTATTTTAAACTCCTTATAAAGGCGACGCATCAACCTAAATTGTTTTCTTAATTTCTTCATAGTTATACAGAATTTGATCGAATGAATGTTAAGAGTTTTTGGTGAAAAATGTTGTCGTTTTCAAAATCGAATTTTCTTGCAAACCAATTGTCTGTTTGGGCGATTTGCTCGAAATCTGTTTCGTTTAACGTAATTGGCGAAGACCCTTCCATTCTCCATTTAATGTATCTTTTGGTATTGTTCACTACGTTTATATTTGTTGAAGGATTGGCCATCAACATGGTGGGAATATAAATCTCCTCGGGTATGAGTGTATACTGTAATCGTTTATGCAACCAACTAAATTCCAATTGATTGTTTAAAAGTTGTTGTAAGGCTGATTTATGGAAAATGAAATAAAACTCGCCTCCGTAAAACTGATATTTTTTATCGAAATGATTTACAACAATCTTCTGCCATAAAAAGTGCAGGATTTTATTGAATGGATTTCTCCCTTTTGAAGTAATGGAAACGCGTTTTTCCTTTTTAAAAAAGTGCAACGTAGTTAGTCGATCTTTTCCTTTATTGTCCCAAAGCCCTTCTT
>CANKLV010000159.1 GCA_947483415.1 Chitinophagaceae bacterium | reverse complement strand
CTACATACGGGCATTTATTATTTAAAGATTGATGGTCCAAATAATATACAAACTGTAATTCCTGTTGTAATTCCATAAGTTCATTTCTGATAAGCCCGTTTCAATCGCGTAATATTAATATCTTTACCACTAAAAAATTCATGGCTAAAATTGGTATAAATCTTTCCACAGGAAGTTTACAGAAAGATGAAATAATTGTAGGAATAGATCTGGGAACAACAAATAGTTTGATTGCTATTGTGCATCCTGAAACAAAAAAGCCAATCGTTTTAAAAGAATTTAATGGAAGTTCAATAGTCCCTTCTGTTATTTATTTTGACAAAAATGGTCAAATAACGGTAGGCGAATTGGCTAAAATGCATTTGGAACTAGATCCGGAGCGAACGATTTTTTCTATAAAAAGATTGATGGGTAAAAGTTATCAGGAAGCAACGGCATTACAAGATTTAATCAGTTATAAATATCTTGCAGATACAAACGAATCTGCATTGGTAAAAATACAAATAGGCGATTGGTTTTACACACCTACTGAGCTTTCGTCTCTAATTTTAAAATCGTTAAAAGAAAGAGCCGAGCATATTTTAAAAACACCTGTAAATAAAGCGGTAATTACGGTCCCCGCATATTTTAATGATGCGCAAAGACAAGCAACAAGAGATGCGGGAAAACTAGCAGGACTAGAGGTATTGAGAATTATCAATGAGCCAACGGCTGCAAGTTTAGCATACGGAATTGGGTTACAAAATTCATCTATAGGTAAAAGCGAAACAGTTGCTGTTTATGATTTAGGTGGTGGCACATTTGATATTTCAATTTTGTCTATTTCTGATGGAATTTTTGAAGTATTGTCTACTAACGGAGATACCCATTTGGGTGGTGATGATATAGATTCTATAATTGTTCAGCATTGGATTTCCAAGTTGGGCGTTGATGAAAAATTATTGGCATCCGATAAGTCAATGATACAAAAGTTTAGATTGAAAGCGGAGGAAGCTAAAAAGCAACTATCTCAATCAGATTTATTTATCGGAGAGATAGACAATTGGAAATTAAGCTTGTCAATAATGGATTTCGAACAGTTGATAACACCAATGGTTGAACGCACAATATCGTGTTGCATACAAGCTTTATTGGATGCGGGTTTTAAAAAATCGGATATAAACAATGTTGTTATGGTAGGCGGAAGCACTAGGGTTCCATTGGTAAAAAAAATGGTTGGAGATTTTTTTGGCAAAGCTGTAAATGATTCCGTAAATCCGGATGAAGTAGTGGCACTTGGCGCTGCTTTACAAGCAGATGTATTGGCAGGAAATAATAAAGATGTTTTATTGCTCGATGTTACACCCTTGAGTTTGGGCATAGAAACTGCAGGCGGATTAATGGATGTGTTGATTCCAAGAAATGCGAAAATTCCTTCGAAAGCATCAAGGCAATATACTACGCAAATTGATGGACAATGTTCAATGAGGATTAGTGTTTATCAAGGGGAAAGAGATTTGGTAAAAGACAATAGAAAGCTTGCTGAATTTAATTTAAAAAATATTCCAGGTATGCCAGCAGGTTTGCCAAAAGTAGAAGTAGGGTTTTTAATAAATGCGGATGGAATTTTGGTGGTATCAGCAAAAGAAATAAGAAGTGGCGTATCTCAAACCATTGAAGTTAAGCCAAGGTTGAATTTAGATGATGCCACTGTTGAGCAAATGCTCTTAGATTCTATGGTTCATGCAAAAGAAGATATAGCGCTTCGAGCCCTTGCTGAAGCCAAAACAGAAGGCGAACAACTATTAAAAACAACAGAACAATTTTTACAAAAAAACAGCCATTTACTTATTCAGACAGAGATAATTGATACGGCAAATGCGATGCAAGCTTTACAATTGGCAATAACAATGGAGGATAAGCATTTGGTTCAAGAAAAAACCGAAGTGTTGAATTCGATTTCAAGGCCTTATGCCGAAAGGATTATGGATACTGCGATTGCTGAAGCTATGAAAGGAAGAAGTATTTAATTTTTTACGCCTACAAACAATTCAAAAGCGCATGTTTTAGGCAATCGTTATTTCGATATTTATCGTAATTGAGCCATTCGACTTACGTATTTCCCAATCAAATCAAATTCAATATTTACAAGGCTTTCAAGCTGTAATTGTTTAATATTGGTATGTTGGTAAGTGTAAGGAATAATCGCAACTTTAAACGTGTCGTTTGTAACCTCAAAGCAGGTTAAACTAATGCCATTGATGGAAACAGAGCCTTTTTCAATAATAAAGTGAGCGAATTGTTTATCAAAATTGAATTGATACTCCCAGCTGCCATCTTTTTCAGTAATAGAAATACATGTTGCAGTACAATCTACATGTCCTTGAACAATATGGCCATCTAATCTACCATTCATTAGCATGCATCTTTCCAAATTTATTTCAGTGCCTAATATCCAATGATTTAAATTTGTTTTTTGTAAGGTTTCTAAAATAGCCGTTACTTGATATGTATTTTCTTTGATGGCTTCAACCGTTAAGCAAACGCCATTATGGGAAACACTTTGGTCTACTTTTAATTCGGAGGAAAGAGCAGATTTAATCCAAAAGGTTTTGTTGGTTCCGGTGATAATTATCTCACTAATTGTTCCTGTATTTTCAATAATTCCTGTAAACATGCGCTAATTTCGTAAATTTCTTGAAAACTAATTTTTTATTTTCAATTATAATTCTATATTTGCGTTCCATAAAACAAGCATTAAAAAAATAAAGGTCATCAATTATGTTAATTATCGACTCAAAAGATTGTGAAAACATCGACAAAGCATTAAAAAAGTATAAGAAGAAATTCGAAAAAAGTCGTGCTTTATTGCATTTAAGAGAAAGACAATGTTTTACTAAGCCTTCAATCAAACGTAGAACTGAAATGTTGAAAGCAGTATACAAACAACAAATGGCAGCAGGGAAATTCGATTAATTTTCAACTCATTTAATATATTTTCCGATGGACATAGTTTTAATTAACTTCGTTCATCGGATTTTTTATGGATAATACGCCCCAACTATATATCAGTAATTTTTTGGATTATCTAAAATTCCAAAAGCGTTACGCGCAACACACCATTACATCTTACCATACTGATCTAACTGATTTTTTCGATTATTTACAAACTAAATTTAACGAACAACAAATTAAATCCATCAAGTCTGGTCTTGTAAGATCTTGGCTAGCCGAACTCAAAATGAATAAACAGAGTTCCAAAACAATCAATCGGAAAATATCAACTTTAAAAACTTTTTTTAAATACTTACTTCGTCAGGGTGAGATTGAAATTAGTCCGATGACTACTATCGTAACACCAAAGCAAAACAAACGATTGCCCGAGTTTGTAGACAAAAGAGATACCGATACGTTGTTTTTAAATGTAACCTTTAATGAGGATTGGATTGGCAAAACGGAGCATTTGGTATTAATGATTTTGTATCACACTGGAATACGGCAGGCAGAATTGATTGGATTAAAAAATACAGCGATAGATAAGTATAATTCTACGATAAAAGTATTGGGAAAAGGAAATAAAGAACGCATTATACCTATTGGTAAAGACTTGTTGGCTGAAATTACGGAATACCAAACATCCAAGGCGGAGAAGATAAACAATCCGGATGTAGAATGTTTACTGGTAAGGGAAAATGGCAAGAAGTTGTATCCCAAATGGGTGTATAATGCGGTAAAAAAGAATTTGTCTTTAATAACCACGATACAGAAAAGAAGTCCGCATGTGCTAAGGCATACTTTTGCAACGCATTTGAGCAATAATGGCGCGGATTTAAATGCCATAAAAGAATTGTTGGGCCACAGCAGTTTGGCGGCAACTCAAATCTACACGCACAATACGATAGAGAAGCTAAAGGATATCCATAAGCAGGCGCATCCTAAGGCTTAAAAAATATACCAATTAGAATTATAAAAGTCCAGAATTCTCTGGTAAAATGCTTATTTACTAACTGTTTGTAATAGTTTCATTGGTCACAGAGGAAAACCAATCGGTTTAAAATTTTGCCAAAAAATAATTTTATTTGAAATTTTACGTTTAATGAAGTAAATTAAACAATGAAAAGCTTTGGTATTATTCAAAAGCTTTAAATCAAATTAATCATTAAAAAATCTAACGTATGAACTTAAACATTCAAACTGTTCATT
>CANKLV010000158.1 GCA_947483415.1 Chitinophagaceae bacterium | reverse complement strand
TCTTTTTAAAAACCCTATTTCTTTTTGCTGATGATTTCCAATGATATTTTGTAAGTATTCAAAGGCAATCAATTGACTATCTAATTTACTTTGAAGTTCGGCAAACTTGATTACGCTAGCTTTCATTTCAAGCAGCTCTTCTTCCCTTAGCTGAATCATATACTCTAAATCCTGCAGTTGGAGTGCATAGGAATTATCATCGGAGATTAAATCATCATTATTATCAGCATCAGACATAATCAATGTTTTATACTATAAATTTAATACTTTTGAAGGATCCCAAAATTTGTTTTTAAAATCAACTACGGTATCATCTTTCACATCTAATCCATCTTTTTCCAATAGTTGTTGCATGCGTTCTGGGGTGTCAAAATGATGTTTACCCGTAAGCATTCCATTTCTGTTAACTACCCTTTGTGCGGGAATATTTAATGGAGATTGATGAGCTGCATTCATCGCCCAGCCTACCATTCTAGCGCTCATTTTAGTACCGAGATAGTTGGCAATTGCACCATAAGAAGTAACCCTTCCTTTTGGAATTTGAAGCGCCACAGCAAATACATCATCAAAAAAACTGTATTTTTTTTCTTCTGATTTGGATTTTATTTCTTCTAATTTTCCCATTTAAAAAACTACTTCGTTAGATTTAATAACAATTCTGATCTTTTGGGTTCAGGTACTGCTTCAAAATTATATGGGCAATGTTTACACCCATTACCACAACAAAAACCTTTATCGAGATGATACTTTTCGGTAAGCACAATGTAACCGGCTTCATTGTAATAAAAATCTATTCCTTCAATCAGCTCGTTTTTCATTTGTTCTTTATTTTATTACAATTTACCCTTCCGATTGTTCGGTTTCTTTTAATAATTGTTGAAGTACGTCATCCTGATTTGGAATAATTTCTGGCAATTGAAATTTAAGGTAAAATATTTTCTTGCTGCCCGCAATGTCTAAACTTTCGTAATGGGTTTTTAATTTCAAGCGTTCGTCAACAATAGATTTCGCATACACATCATCGCAAGACTCGAGTACATTAATGCCAAACATTTTAATCACTTTATGCGTAAAATGAAACAAATCGGGCGAGTCGGTTTTTAAATGAATGCAACCATTTTTTTTCAATACTTGCTGATATAAACGAAAGAAGCGCGGATGCGTTAATCTTTTCTTGGCTCGTGAAGTACGCAGTTGTGGATCTGGAAACGTAATCCAAATTTCATCCACTTCTTCCGCAGAAAAATAATCGGGAAGCATTTCAATTTGCGTACGTAAAAATCGAACATTGTTTAAGGGCAAGTCCAATGCTTTTTTGGCGCCTAAATACATTCGGTTTCCTTTTACATCAACCCCAATAAAATTTTGATCCGCATATAATTGACCTAATCCAACAGCATATTCGCCTCTACCACATGCTAGTTCCAAAATAATGGGATGTTTGTTTTTAAATTTTTCGTGCCAAGTTCCAGCAATATCTTTTGGATATTCGTATAAATTAGAGAATGCTTTTATTTGCGAAAAACGGAGTAATTTTTTTTGTCCCATGGGATGTAAAAATAATAAAGTTTATAGGAATGAATCTTATCTAATTTATGAAATGATTAAAAATAAATCGAGTGATTAATGTAACATCATCAAATATCAAAAGGTATTGTTTATTTTTGTTTTATGATATTTTATAATTCAAAAGATTGGTTTGTGGCCATTTTTAATTTCCATAAATCAGATACCTTTCGTGCACTTTTATTTATGCTGATTTTTATAGCATTGTATTCTTGGGGGATTGTTTATTTAGAATTGGATGTATTAAAAATGAACGATAAAAGTTTGGCAAAGAATATTACCATTATGCATTCACTGCTTGGTTTTGCCATTTCGATGCTTTTGGTATTTAGAACAAATACGGCTTATGATAGATGGTGGGAAGGTAGAAAATTATGGGGCGCTTTGGTAAATAATAGCAGGAATTTATCCATTAAATTAAATGCAGTATTGCATGTAGATGATTTGGCATCTCGTACATTTTTCAGACAAATAATTCCGCTTTATGCCATTTCATTACAGCGTCATTTGCATAAAGAAACAACGTTGTATGAATTAGACGAAAACCCACATCCAGAATTGCCAAACTTAAGTGCAGTTCAACATGTGCCCAATAAGGTGGCTGAGGGTATTATAAAAAAAGTACACCAACTTTATAAAGATCAAAAAATATCAGGGGAAGAACTGCTTTTTTTAAATAACGAATTACAATCGTTTACTGACATTTGTGGTGCTTGCGAACGAATTAAAAACACACCAATTCCTTATAGTTACAGTGCTTTCATTAAAAAGTTTATTTTTATTTATGTACTTTCTTTGCCATTGGGATTGGCATTTACTTTAGGTTTATATGCAATTCCGGTAACTACTTTTATATTTTATGTACTTGCCAGTTTGGAATTAATTGCAGAAGAAATAGAAGACCCATTCGGAAAAGATTCAAACGATTTACCTATGGTAAAAATGGCGGAGAATATCAAGAAGAATGTGAACGATATTTTTGGGTAAGAGGCCCCCTCGATCTTCCAAGGGGGAAGCTGGAAGTATTTTCCATTCATTAGCAACTTTGTTTTATAAAAAAACTTTGTGACTTTAAGTCTTTGTGCCTCGTGTCAAAAAATCCTTTGCGTCTTTGCTCCTTTGCGAGCTTTGCGCGAAACAAAAGCCACCATCCCCAACCCTTCCCCCCGAAAGGAGAAGGGAGCTTGAGCATTCAAAAAATGATGCGTTTTTTTATTAATTAGCAACTTCGTTTTATAAAAAAAACTTTGTGTCTTCGCGTCTTTGTGTCAAAAAAAATCCTTCGCATCTTTTGGGGATTGGTTTTAAAAACATATGCGATTTTTTTTTATGTCGCCCCGCTGGGGTTAGATGATGTTGAATGGATGCGGGATTCTAGATTCTGGATACTAAGTTTGATTACGTTCCACTATGAACATTTTCAACAAAAAGCCAAACACCAAACGCCAAACAAATTTAAACCTGTAAACAATTTCAATTATTTTCTATGCTTTCAAAACTTCCCCCTTGGGGGATTGAGGGGGCTTCAACACTCACCTTACTCGCCACTTCCAAAGCTTTCTTTCGAAGCGCATCCATATCTGCATTTAAAACATCATTTACCAACACCACGCCCATTCTTCTGTAGATTCTTGTGGAAGGTTTCCCAAACAAACGGATATCCGT
This sequence comes from Chitinophagaceae bacterium, assembly GCA_947483415.1. Lineage (GTDB taxonomy): Bacteria > Bacteroidota > Bacteroidia > Chitinophagales > Chitinophagaceae > Ferruginibacter. Next base: position 1,001 of record CANKLV010000158.1, on the reverse strand, counting down.
ATTCAAAGTATTTAAAGCGTCTTCAATCCCTGAAAAATAAAATGAATCGGCATTTTTATCTGCAAGAATAACCGCACTTACGCCTGATTTTTCTAATTTAATTTCGGGTATGGGAAATCCTAAAATAGTGCGGGCATGTAATTCAAATTCAGATAAGTTTTGTGTGCCTGCTAACGTTACCATTCCCGTATCATGTGGTCTAGGACTAAGTTCTGAAAAATAAACACCTTCGTCTGTTAGAAAAAATTCTACACCCCAAATGCCTGAACCTGTTAATGCCGCAGTTACTTTTTCTGCCATTTCACAAGCTTCATCAAAATGTGCTTTGGAAATGGCACAAGGCTGCCAACTTTCTTGATAATCGCCACGCTCCTGACGATGACCAATAGCAGGACAGAACAACGTTTTACCATTATTTTGTGTTACGGTAAGCAAGGTGATTTCTGTGTGAAATGAAACAAATGATTCGATAATTACTTCTTGAATATCGCCTCTTGAATTATTGATGGCATAATCCCAAACGAATTTTTTATCTGCTTCGGCACGCAAAACGGATTGTCCTTTTCCAGAAGAAGACATTAAAGGTTTTACCACGCAAGGAAAGCCAATTTTTGAAACGGCTTCGCAAAATTGATCGTATTCGGTAGCGTAAGCATATTCAGCCGTTCTTAAACCTAGTTCTTTACTTGCTAAATCGCGAATCAGTTTTCGATTCATGGTGAAATTAGCTGCTTTAGCACTTGGCACAACTTGAATGCCTTGTTGCTCGTATACATAAAAGCGTTCGGTGCGAATAGCTTCTACTTCGGGTACGATTAAATGGGGTTGATGTTTTTTTACCACAGCATCCAAAGCATACCCATCAAGCATATCAATAACTTCAAATCCGTCTGCCACTTGCATTGCAGGCGCTCCTAGATAATTATCAACGGCAATTACAGTTTGGCCCAAACGTTTTAAGGAGATGGTTAATTCTTTACCCAATTCTCCGCTTCCAAGTA
>CANKLV010000157.1 GCA_947483415.1 Chitinophagaceae bacterium | reverse complement strand
TGATTTCCTGATGCATTTCTAAATCTTTGGAAACATCTACAATGGTATCTTTTTCTGAAGCATATTTAGATAAGCCAACCAACCTAAATGGAACAAGATTTTCTTTTGAATCTACATTCATTTTGCGTGGATCAAAAGCATCAATTCCGTTTTGTCCGCCAAAATACATAACGCCTTCATCGTCTTTGAATGAGGAAATGCGATTGAATTCCGTATTGGCAAGACCATCTTTTGTGCGATATATTTTTGTTGAAAAATTTTGCTTATTGAATTTCATCAATCCGCTATAACTGCTAATCCACAAATTATTATTATTGTCTTCTTCAATTCGATATAAGATATTGTCGAGCAATCCGTTTTCAATGGTGAATTTTTTAAAGTTTTCGGCAAGCATTGGATGTGTAGCATTCCAATTCCAGCGAATCAATCCTTCTCCATTCATCGCTAACCAAACAATGCCTGATTTATCTTCATAAAAATCAAATATATCTGTAAAGGGTAAACGATGTTCGGGATTCTGTTGCCCCTTTCCATAATAATCATATACAGCAGCGTTTTCATTAATTAAATAAATGCCGTTTTCTGCTATCGCTACCCAACCTTTCGACTTTGTTTTGATGATGCGATACACATTTATAGGAGGAGCAATGTTTTTTTGATTGTAATTTATTAATCTCGACAGCCCTGAAATTGTATTGAAAATTACAATACCCGAACTACCTCCAATTATTATTAAAGAATCTGAAAAATCAGCAATAGACCATATTTCACCAATAGACAAAAAAGGATATCTGCTAGTTTTACCATCGGTAAGATTGAACATTGTAAAAACCGTTGGGCCTGATGCTGTATAAAGGCCTTCATTTTTTTTCAAAAGAATCGGTCCGCCCATATTTTGAAAAATGCTTTCCTGTTTTTCTTTAACCCTCAATTGAAAATTAACCATAGCGAAAACTCGTTTCTGACCTTTCTGATTTTTATCTGCATAAATTGTCCTTACAGGATCGTTGCCAATTTTGTTGGATTGTGTTTTGGAAAATAAATGCTCGAATTTATTTTTTCGGATATTTACCTGATAGACGCCTTTGTCTGTACAAAACCAATAGTTGCCATTATTATCTTCACAATAACTGGGTATTCCAAAATAACCCAAATTCTTTTGTTCAATCGCGTTGAAAATCTCTACCCATTTATTCTCTTTCAACAAATAATAATTGTATTCCTCAGATTTGAACAACTGAGATGGTCCCTTGTAATTGGGAATAGTCCAACTCGTTGATGAAACAATTGATGTGTTTGGCAATTTTGACATATTTCCCAAAGAATCAATGGCCATATTTTTTTTCAACAACGCATCATATAAAAAGAAATGTTTGCCATCCAATATACCAATCGCATTTGGAATATTTTTGACTTCTACAGGAGCCCATCCCCGACGAATCAAATAACTGCAATTTTCATTGATATAAAATACAATACAATCATTAACAGCATTCAAGTTGCAGATTATAGGACTAATCGAAATATTGCCATTGTTTAAATTTGAAAAATTGGCGCGAAGCTCGAATGAGGATGCATTATTATACTGCCAAAGCTTGTAAGGTTTGTCTGTAAAGAAAAATAAATTCCCTAACTCATCATGACACATGAGTTTTACCTGCTCAGATGTAAAAGGCATATTTGGCAAGGCCTCATTCAGTTTTATAAATTGATACGTTTTTAAATCGAGCACATAATAAGCGTTCGTTGAATAATTCGAGCCGGAATTTAGTGTAGCCTGTATAAACAAATGATTTTTCGAATCCAGCGCCAATCTTGTAATGTTGTTGGTAGAAAACGGCGCGTTCTGTGTATTGTAAATCTTAAATGAATGGCCATCATATCTACAAATACCATTGGCTGTAGCAAACCACATAAACCCATCATGATCTTGCAAAACATCATTTATCATTCGAGAAGGCAGTCCATCTTCCATAGAAATCATACGCTTGCTAATGATGTAATTGTCATTTGATTCAATAGCTTGAGCGAACAGCATGGCGCTGCTAGCAAGGAATACGATAAGTATTAAAAGCAACCTGATATGTTGAAGTTTTTTGTACAAGGCTTGGTAAAGATAAATAATTCACGTTTGTTGTTTGTTGTTTGTTGTTTGTTGTTTGTTGTTTGTTGTTTGTTGTTTGTTGAAACCCACATCCCCAGCCCTTCCCCCAAAGGTAAAGGGAGTTTTATCCGTTTTCCAAAATCCAGCGGAACGAAATGATATTAGCTCCAGCGGAGCGATATAACCATAAAACGATATCATAGCGAATAAAAAAGCTCCGTAGGTGCGACATGTTGTTATGTCGCTCCTATGGAGCTTTGGTTGATGTTGTTTTATCGACATGTCGCTCCTACGGAGCTGAATTACTTATTTTCTATTGCCATCTACATCCAACTCTATAATTTCATACCCAAACTTTTTTAGTCCTGGCAATATTTTTACTTTGTCGCCCACCAATAAAATATTCATTTTATCAGTTTGTAACCATTTTTTTGCCAAAGCACTTATTTCGTTTTTGGTGATGTTGGCTAATATTTTATTTTGAACATCAATGTAATTTCCTTCTAAATTATATTCCAACAATCTACCTACGAATCCAGATTTTTGCCCTGGTGTTTCGTACAACAACGCATCTCTTTGTCCCAATGCACTTTTCATAAATGTCACCTCTTCATCTGTGATGCCATCTTTTGCATAATTATTGATTTCCTTTAACACTTCCGTTAATGCACTATCCGTAGCGTTTGCACGAATACCTGAACTAAATGTATATTCAACGCTATATTTATTTCCGCTAAAATTTGCACGTGCTCCGTATGTCCAGCCCTTATCTTCCCTTAAATTCAAATTCAATCTACTGTTGAAGTTTGCACCCAACACATAATTCATCAAATCTGCTTTATAATATTCTCCGGTTAAATTGTAAGGCATATCTAACACCTTTCCAATTCTAAATTCTGTTTGTGCAGCTTTAGGCACATCAACCAAATAAATGGTTGTTTTTTCTACGTTTGATTTTGCAATTGGTTTTACAAAGGGCAAGTTTACATTCGGCAACTTATTGATGAACGTTAGTTTAGATAATGTTTCTTCTTCAGACAAATTTCCTACTACTACAATCTTTGTTCTGTTTGATGTTAAAAATGTTTTGTAATATTCTTCTACATCAGCAAGGGTTAAATTTTTTATCGTGTACTCAGTACCGTTATCATTCATCCCTAAAATATTATCAGCACCGTAAGTTAATTTGCTGTACACATTGCTTGCAATTGTTGCCGGTTGCGACTTAGCTTGTTTAAATCCTTCCAATGCTTGTTTTTGCAAACGATTAAAGGCATCTTGTGAAAACTTTGGATTCAACATACGCTCTTCAAGCAATGCTAAGGTTTTATCTAGATTTACTTTTAATGATTGTACATTAAATCGAATGCCATCAAGGGTATTGCCAACACTTACACTGCTGCCTAATTTTTGTAATGCCACAGTCATTTGTTCGGCTGTGTAATTTTTGGTATCCTCATTCAACATGCTTCCAACAAAACTGGCCAATCCAATTTTTGATGTATCCACCGCATTTGAAAGATGACCTCCTGGAATGGTGATTGAAATATTTATGATGGGCAATTCATTATAAGAAGCACCAACGATATTGGCACCATTTGCTAATTTTTTCTTCCAATAATTGGGCACTTTAACTACAGGATTAGCGCCAGTACCAGGCATTTTACTTCTATCGAAATTGTCTTTTCCTTTATTATATGTCAAACCATCGTAACCATAATTTGGACGATCGTAATTTGACGAATCGATTTTAAAATCATCCGCAATAGCTGGACCGTTTTTATCTGATTTTGTAAGCACACTAACCGTTACGCAATTTTTACCTTTTATGTAAGTATAATAAACGCGCAACACATCAGCTTTAGTAACTGCTTTATACATGTCGAGCATTTTGCCCGTTTGGTTGGGATTTCCGGTAAATGTTTGGAATGCTGCCAATTGAGATACTTTGCCAGATACACTTTGTAACCCATTTACAAATTGTGATTCGATGCTTCCTTTGAATTTTTCGATATCCTCATCAGTAACACCACGTTTTTCAAATTCAACCAACGAAGCATTAAATAAACTGTCCATCATTGTCAATGACTTACCTGGTAAAGGCACAATTTGAATGGAGAATTCACCAGCCAATTCAGACAAACGGCTTGAAGCACTTGCTTGTAAAGCCATTTGCGTTTTCACCATATTTTGATA
>CANKLV010000156.1 GCA_947483415.1 Chitinophagaceae bacterium | reverse complement strand
TTATATTTTGGTATTGAAAAAGCCAAAGCGGGTAATCGAATTGGTGACATTTCAAATGCCATTCAAGAACATACAGAAAAAAAACATGGTTTTGGCGTTGTAAGAGAAATGGTGGGACATGGTTTAGGTAGAAAACTTCACGAAGATCCTCAAGTGCCCAATTATGGAAAAAAAGGATATGGGCCGAAGTTAAAAGAAGGTATGGTTTTAGCCATTGAACCCATGATAAATTTAGGGGTTAAAGATATTTTTCAATCTGAAGACGGTTGGACTGTTTTAACTAAAGACAAAAAAGTGTCTGCTCATTTTGAACATGATGTTTGTGTTACCAAAACAACACCTGATATTCTTTCATCTTTTACTTTAATAGAGGAAGCGGAAAAAAAGAACATTAACCTTTCTTGGAGTTATAATTAATCATTGCTAGAAATATGTTTCTACGCCTAATTTAATGTTTGCACAAAATGAAAAATAAAACACTTGTAGTTATTGGTGGTGGAGCTGCAGGTTTTTTTTGTGCCGTAAATGCAGCACGTTTAAACGTTGGATTAAAAGTAGTGTTGCTTGAAAAATATTCAAAATTACTTTCTAAAGTTAAAGTAAGTGGCGGTGGTAGATGCAATGTTACCCATGCTTGTTTTACCGTAAGCGAACTGATTAAAAATTACCCCAGAGGAAGTGTGTTTCTAAAAAAAGCATTCCATCAATTTAATACAACGCATACCATTGAGTGGTTTAATGAAAGAGGGGTGTCGCTACATACGGAGTCTGATGGCAGAATGTTTCCGAGTACGAATTCTTCTCAAACCATTATTGATTGTTTATTGAATGAAGCACAGAAATATGGTGTGGAAATTATCATGAATGCGGATGTCAATAAAATCGATGTCGTATCAGCCAATAATTTCAATATCAATTATGCCAAAACAAAATCCATTCACGCTGATTTCATTTGTATTGCTTGTGGTGGTTTTCCCAAATCAGCACAGTTTGATTGGATGGGAAATTTAGGTCATACCATAATAAATCCTGTTCCTTCTTTATTTACTTTTAATATTCCTAAAAATCCGATTACAGAATTAATGGGTGTTTCGGTTCCTGAAGCAACCGTAAAAATAAATGGCACCAAATTGCAACAATCAGGTCCGGTTTTATTTACACATTGGGGTTTAAGTGGGCCAGGCGTTTTGAAATTATCAGCATGGGCTGCAGTTGAATTGGCAGAAAAAAACTACCATTTCAATATTCAAGTCAATTGGCTTCCCGCATACAACGAAAATACATTGCTAGAAAAATTCAGGTTGCTTCGATTTGAAATCGCCAATCAAAAAATGGCCAATAGAAATCCATTTGGAATTCCTTCTAGATTATGGCTGCATTTGCTTATTCAGTGTAATATTAATCCAGACATCAGATGGGCAGATTTGCCTGCAAAAGAGCAAAATAAACTCATCAAACTTTTATGTAGTTGCGAATTTGAAGTAAAAGGAAAAACAACTTTTAAAGAAGAATTTGTAACAGCTGGTGGAGTAGATTTATCCGAGATAGATTCATCAACATTGCAAAGCAAAAAGATCCCAGGTCTTTATTTTGCAGGCGAAATCATAAACGTAGACGGCGTTACCGGTGGGTTTAATTTCCAAAACGCATGGACAACAGGGTGGATTGTGGCGGACAACGTAAAACAGGTTCAAGAGGTTCAATAAGTTCAAAAGGTTTGGATTTCGTCTGACGATGTTGATGTTGGTTAAAACCCCAAACCCCAAACCCCAAACATATTAAATCAAAAAATCCCTATCTTGCTTTTCAATGAAAAAAATTGACCAATATATACTGTCTAAATATTTCACCACTTTTTTCTTTTGTCTAATTTTATTTACGACGATTGCGGTTGTTATAGACATTAGCGAAAAAACGGAGGATTTTACTCGGTCTGGGTTGTCTGCTAAAAGAATATTTCTAGATTACTACCTAGGATTTATTCCGCATATAGATGCCATGCTTTTCCCTTTGTTTGTGTTTATTTCTGTAATATTTTTTACGTCAAAAATGGCAGGAAGATCAGAAGTAGTCGCCATTTTAAGCAGTGGAGTTAGCTTCAAAAGATTTTTACTTCCATTCGCAGTTGGCGGTTTTGTGCTTACTTTTTTGCTTTGGGGCGGCAATCAATTTCTTATTCCAAAAGCCAATGAAAAATGGGCTACGTTTGAAAAGAAGTACACCAATAGGAGCGTAGCTGCTACATTACAGCAATCTTCATACAAACAAAATGTATACTTCCGGTTGGATGCAAACACTTATGCGAGTATAAAGGGTTACGATACCATCAGCAGATCGGGAACCTATTTGTCTATTCATAAAATTGAAAACAACAAGCTTACTTACAACCTTCGGGCAATGAATTTTATTTGGGATACCATTAAACAAAAATGGTCATTGAGTAATGTGCTTGAAAGGTATGTAGATTCTACTTCAGAACGAAATGTGTTTACCCAAAAAAAGTTAATGAAATATTCTTTCAAACCCATTGATTTAAGAAAGGATGATTATTTAAAAGACCAAATGACTTCAAGCGAATTGAATGATTTTATCAAACTTGAACGAATGCGCGGCTCCGAAATGCTTAATACGCTTGAGGTGGAACAGCATAACCGAAATGCCATTCCAGTTTCTGTGTTTATACTTACCCTAATTGGCGCAATCCTATCCTCAAAAAAAGTTCGTGGCGGAAGTGGCTTCCATCTAGCAATTGGCGTTGTAATAAGTGTGCTTTATATTTTAATGAGTCGCTTTACAATCGTTTTCGCTACTCGTGGTAATTTTACACCTTGGATTGCAGCTTGGTTGCCCAATTTTTGCTTCGGCTTTCTAACCATTTTCCTATACAAAAAAGCACCTAAATAATTTCAAAAGCATTTACAAAATTTCTTATAAATCTTTTGTTTGACATTGTTTTGAGACGTAAATTTACACGTCTTTTGATTTGTACTTTCAATATCCCTTTCGTTACAAATTTTCAAGCATCATATTTCAATTAGCAAAAAATAAATTATAACATGGGTATCATTAAAGACCGATTTAAAGAAAAAGCGGATATCGCAGCAGCAGAAATTAAAACCCTAATCAAAGATCATGGAGATAAAAAAATTGGCGAAGTTACTTTAGGCCAAGTATATCAAGGGATGCGTGGTATCACTGGATTGGTTACTGAAACATCATTGCTTGATGCTCAAGACGGTATTCGTTTTAGAGGTTATTCTATCCCTGAATTAAGAGAAAAATTAACCAAATATGCGGGAGGTTCAGAACCATTACCAGAAGGTTTATTTTACTTGATGCTTATTGGCAAATTGCCTACAGATGAAGACGTTCATCATCTTACAAGCGTTTGGCAAAGAAGAAGCCACGTTCCCAATCATGTGTTTGCTACAATAGAAGCTTTGCCTTTTTCAACGCATCCAATGACTCAGTTTGTGGTGGCTATAATGGCGCTTCAAACGGAAAGCCAATTTGCAAAAAACTATGCAAAAGGGATGAACAAAAAAGATTATTGGGAATCTGTGTTTGACGATTCAATGGATTTGATTGCTCGTTTACCAAGAATCGCAGCTTATATCTACAGAAGAAAATATAGAAATGGGGAACATATTCAACCCAACGGATTGTTAGATTGGTCGGGCAACTTTGCGCACATGATGGGTTATGATGATGAAGGGTTTAAAGAATTGATGCGTTTATACATGGTGATTCATGCGGATCATGAAGGTGGTAACGTTTCTGCACATACAACACATTTAGTTGGTTCGGCACTTAGCGATCCTTATTTGAGTTTTGCTGCAGGTATGAATGGACTTGCAGGTCCTTTACATGGTTTGGCCAATCAAGAAGTAATCAAATGGATTTTTGAATTAAGGGAGCAAATTGGTTCCGAATCTCCAAGCAAAGAACAAATTGAAGAATACGTTCGTAAAACATTAAGCGAAGGAAAAGTAGTTCCAGGTTATGGTCATGCGGTTTTGCGTAAAACAGATCCAAGATTTACTGCACAAATGGAATTCGGTAAAAAACACATGGCTGATGATCCATTGGTACAAACTGTTTGGACAATTTATGATGCGGTTCCACCAATCTTATCTTCTATTGCTAAAATAAAAAATCCTTGGCCAAATGTTGATGCACATAGTGGCGCACTTTTGGTTCATTATGGAATGGTGGAATATGAGTTCTACACCGTATTATTTGGTGTTTCAAGAGCGTTAGGAGTATTGTCTAGCTTATGTTGGGACAGAGCGCTTGGCTTGCCATTAGAAAG
>CANKLV010000155.1 GCA_947483415.1 Chitinophagaceae bacterium | reverse complement strand
TTCCTTCATAGCCTCTTTGATACAATATTCATTGATTCCCTTTTGCTTTAGGGATTGGATAATTTTGATGCGACCCCAGGCTTTCATCCTAAATTTTCCCCGGGCATAAGTTTTGGCAAATCTGAGTTCATTTAAATAATCTTCCTCAATGAGGCTGCCTATTATTTCTTCCAAATATTCCCCATAAATGCCAAGAGAGAGCAATTTTGTGCGGACTTCACGATGGCAACGTTCCTGATAGGCGCAATATTTTTGTAATAAACTAAGGGCTTCCTGTTGACTGATGTATTTTTTCATTGATTAGGTCCAACCTTTGTATCTGTAAGTATAAGAAAAATTTCCACAATAGGTGACAATTTAGCGATAAAGCTATATATTTGCACTTCTAAAAGGGGCCCATAGCTCAGTTGGTTAGCAGCACCTGACTCATAATCAGGGGGTCGTAGGTTCGAGCCCTACTGGGCCCACATAAGAAAAACTGATTTTCAGGGGTTTATGAAGTAACATTCATAAACCTTTCTTTATTTTCATGTTTTACCAAAGATTATAAGTGATTTTGATTTAAAAGATAAAAAAATTTGGAAAATAAAAATTTTATTAAAATCGAAGAAATTATACATAATATTCAAAGAAAGAACTCTGCGATTAATCATTTATCGATTATTTTGTCTCATTACTTTTTAAGTTAACTACATCACAAAAATAGTTCCGCTATTTTCAGAGCAACATTTGTAAGAATTTACAATTATTTAATAAATGTGTAAAATTTAGTTAAAGTCGTAGTAATACTTTTACAAAAAAATAAATTTATGATAAACAAAAATCTAAACTTAGCAGTGCTAATGTTTTTAACAACAACATCCTTGTTTGTTGCTTGTAAAAAAGACGATACTACAACACCTCCAGTTGTTAGTGAGGCAGAATTCAAAAATCGTTCTGTTACTCCCGCATTTATTAAAATGGGAAGTGAATTTTCAAATGTAGGAGTTTACACTTTAGTAAGTAGCGAAGACCTAATACCTAACTCTGGTACTATGGTTTACGGTGGCGCACCAGATGGTCAAGGATTTATTAAAAATCCTGATGGAAGTGGTTATATCATGGTAACAAATCATGAAAACACTTGGGCAATTTCTAGAATGTATCTTGACAAGAAATTAAACATCACAAAAGGAGAATATATCGTGAATACCGATGGAGGCATGTTCAGATTATGTTCTGGCACGATGGCAACGCCTGAAATTCATGGATTTGGACCAACCTTTTTAAGTACTGGAGAATCCAATGTAAATGCAATGACACATGCAGTTGATCCGGTAGGACTTGCAGATGCATCTAACAAAACAAGAGTAAAACCAGCATTAGGCAAATTCAGTGGTGAAAATGCAGTTCCGCTTACTAAAGTAGCATATCCTGGAAAAACCGTTATTATTTTAGGTGAGGATTCAGGTAACGGGCAGGTTTACTTATATGTTTCGAATACAGTTGGTGATTTAGATAATGGAAAACTTTATGTTTTAAGAAGAGTTGACCAAAACCAAATCGAAACAAATATGACTTGGAACAACAACTATAATGTAGAATTTGTAGAGGTTCCCAATGCAAAAAATTTAACAGGTACTGAAATAGATAATTTAAATGCTACGTTAAAAAGTATTCAATTTGCTCGCGTAGAGGATTTAGATTATCGTAAAGGTTCTTCTTCTAATAATAGAGAATTATATTTTGTTGCTACTGGTGTTTCTGGCTCAACAGAAAAAACATATATGGGAAGAATGTATCAACTTAAATTAGATCCAATCGATCCATTAAAAGGTGTTTTGAAAATTGTTGCTGATGGTGATGTTTCTCCAACTGGAACTAATGTAAAAGGTACAGATATAATTAATCCAGATAACATTTGTGTAACTGAAAATTATGTATATATCCAGGAAGATGGTGATTCCTTTTGGCCAGAGGCAACTCATAATTCCTTGATATGGCAGTATGATATCAAAACGGGTACTAAAAAAGTATTTATGGATATGACTCATAAAGATGTTGCAGTACTAGGTACAAAATATAATCCAGCGGGTGCTAATCAAAATAAATTTGGACTTTGGGAACACGGTGCTATGGAAGATATTTCTGATGTTATTGGAGTTCCTGGAACCTTTACCATTAACATACATGCCCATTCTTGGTTAGAAGGCGATAAATTTCTAAATCCTAGTAAAGCGGTTTCTGTACAAACTTATAAATCTGGTGGACAAACTTTACTTATTACTAAAGTTCCTAGATAAATAATTTTTAAAACTATTAAATAAGACCATTCAGATTATCCTAATATGAATGGTCTTATTTTTTATCATTCATTTAATTTTTTTTAAAAATGAAGAATTTATTTTTTGGTGTTTTTTGTTTGTTATTATTTTTTGCGTGTATAACTATAAGCCAAAAAAGTTTTGATAAGACCGCATATTCTTTTGTTGAAAAAAATATAGATTCTGTCATTGGAATTTTAAGTAAAACGGAAGGAGAGAGTGATAAAAATACATTAATAAAAATATTTTCCAATAGTCGTAAGAACTATAAAAAAATTGAACCATTCGTAGAGTATTATTATCAGGGACTAACTCGAAGAATTAATGGTCCAGCATTACCGGAGATTAAAACAGATGATAACATGGTAAATGATCCATCTGGTTTTCAGGTTATTGAAGAAATTATTTATAGTGATACGGTTGACCTTGTTGATTTAAATAAGCAAATTAAAATTTTAAATACTGATTTATTATTTATAAAAAAAACAATAAAAGACTTACCCATACAAGACCATCACTTTTATGAATTGGTTCAACATCAAATTATTAGGATTGCTACTTTAGGTATTACAGGGTTTGACTCTCCTGTTGCTTTTCAATCGATTACAGAGGCAAGATTTGCCTTAGAGGGAATAAACGAATGGTATCGGATGTTCTGTGAAACCAAAAATAAAAATATTAATAAACAGTTAATAAATCAAATCAATGATGCCATACTTTTTACTGAGAAAAATAATAACTTTAATTCCTTCGATCGATTGCAGTTTATTAAAAACCATTTAATGCCTGTAAGCACGACTTTTGAAGAAGATTTAAAAATTGTACTGGCCGAAGCACCAAATTTTGATAAAAATAAAGTCTTTTTTGGCACTTTGTCCGACTTAATGCAAGGAAAAAAAATTAATCCAGATGCATTTTCACCTTTTTCTGAATCAGCATCTACTCAAGAAAAAATAGCTTTAGGTAAAATACTTTTTAATGACGTAAGTCTATCCAAAAATAATAATATTAGTTGTGCTAGTTGCCACAATGCCAATAAAGCTTTTACTGACGGTAAGGTTACTTCCGTAACTAATATTCATAACAATTTGGTAAGGAGAAATTCACCAACGGTATTATATGCTGCCTTTCAAAAATCATTTTTTTATGATTTGCGTTCTCAAGATTTAGAAAATCAGATTGAGAGCGTTATGAAAAATCCCGATGAATTCGATTTAACACCCAAAGAAATAAAAAAGAAAATTTTTGCTAATCAAACACTTGCTTCTAATTTTTCCAAGGCTTATCCTCATAAAAAAGAGATTACTTCCTACGAAATACGCAATGCCATAGCTGCTTATGTAAGAAGTTTAATGCCATTCAATGCAAAAATTGATCAATATTTTAAAGGGCAAGTTAGTTTAAGTGAGTCAGAAAGTAATGGCTTCAATATATTTTCAGGAAAAGCTAAATGTGCTACTTGTCATTTCATACCAATATATAATGGTACAATTCCTCCTTGGTTTAATAATACGGAATCGGAAGTTATTGGTGTTCCCAAAAGTATAACTTGGACAAATGCAGTGGTTGATGGAGATTTAGGTAGATATAATTTAAATCAATTAGAACAATTAAAATATTCCTTTAAAACCCCCACTGTAAGAAATATTGATAAAACTGCTCCCTATATGCACAACGGTGTTTATAATAGTCTGGAAGAAGTAGTTAAATTTTATGAATTAGGCGGCGGTAACGGGATAGGAATGAATTTAGAATACCAAACCTTACCTTTTGATAATTTGCAATTAACAACGAAAGAAAAAAATGACCTCATTAGTTTCATGAAAATCTTAACCGATAATTAAGTGGTTAAACCAAAGGCTGCTGATAAGTATTGATTAATTTTAAAAATGCTGTTGGAGAAATAGCCATAAATTTGCTAAGCTAACAATAGTATATTTACAAATAAATAAATCAACATGCCCCAAAAGCTGCCTCTTGGACTTCAGGATTTTCGCGAAATCATTGAAGGTCATTATAAATATATTGATAAAACCAAATATATTCACTCCATAGCGTCCAGAGGAAAATTTTATTTCCTT
>CANKLV010000154.1 GCA_947483415.1 Chitinophagaceae bacterium | reverse complement strand
TTCACCACCTTCCAATTTTACAGAATGTCCACCGGTTTCTTTCATGATTCTTATGGCAGAATTCAATGCTTCTTTTGAATTGCCTTGATAACTTCCAAAAGGCATATCTACAACAACTAAGCATCTTTCAATTCCACGAACCACACTTTGTGCGTGATAAATCATTTGATCTAGTGTAATAGGCAATGTGGTTTCATGACCAGCCATTACATTACTCGCGCTATCTCCAACCAATATAATATCAATATTTGCTAGGTCGAATAATTTGGCAAAGGAATAATCGTATGCCGTTAGCATGGAGATTTTTTCCCCTTTATCTTTCATCAACTGAATGGTGTGGGTCGTTATCTTTTTTCTATCTTTATTTTCAGACATATTCGAAATTGGAATTATTGAAATGTAAATTTACCAAACTAAAGCACTAGCACCTAAAATAGCTGCATCGGATTCTTTTAGTTCGCTAAATATGAGTTTTACTTTATTTTTAAATATGGGAAGTAAGTTTTCTTCCATGTGTTTTCTTGTTGGGTTAAGCAACAAATTACCAGCTTTAGTTAGACCTCCAAATAATACGATCGCTTCTGGAGAAGAGAACATTACAAAGTTTGCTAAAGATTCACCTAAAATTTGCCCGGTAAATTCAAAGATTTCATTGGCAATTGGATCACCTTGCATGGCGCATTCATAAACGGTTTCACTGGTTAGGTCGTTTATGGTATAGTTGCGTAATAACGATTCTTTGTCGGGATACATGGTTAACAATTCGATTGCAGTTTCTCTAACACCTGTTGCGGATGCATAAGATTCTAAACTTCCTCGCATGCCTGTACTTTTGTGAAGTCTTCCACCTGAACGAATAATCGTATGACCAAGTTCACCAGCAAACCCATCATGTCCAACTACAATTTTACCATCAATGATAATTCCGCTACCAACACCAGTTCCAAGTGTGATGGTGATGAAATGTTTTATTTTTTTTGCACAACCAAAAAGCATTTCGCCAACAGCAGCAGCATTTGCATCATTGGTTAAACGGGCAAGGATGCCAAATTTTTTGGTGATTAATTCTGCCATTGGAATAATGCCTTTCCATTTTAGGTTTGGTGCGTATTCAATAGTGCCAGTGTAGATATTTCCGTTTGGTGCACCCATTCCAATACCAACAATATTTTCAATTCCACCCACTTGTTTAATCATGGGTTGCAGTTTCGAATACAATTCGTGAATAAAATCTTCTATGAAATCGTGTTCATTACTGGGTATTCTTCCTTGAACTACAATTTCTCCTTTTTCATTTACAATGCCAAATTTTGTTGTAGTTCCCCCAACATCAATACCGATTGCATATTTATTGTTCATGTTATATTGATTAAGTCAAAAGTTAAAATTAAAAAGTCAAAATTGTTTGTTGTAAGTTTAATGATTTTTTACTTTTTACTTTTGAATTTTTACTTTTTTTAAATTTAATGACCTCCACCAACTGATGCACCTGATTCAAAACTAACGCCTTGTTTTTTCAAAATTGATCCAACAGCCAAAGCGAAAAAGGCTAAGTATCCAAAGCAAACCACTGGTATCCAATAAGAATTTTGAATGCCAATTACGTCTGCTAATTTTCCTTGAATTGGAGGAATAATTCCACCACCCAAAATCATCATGATTAAAAATGCAGACCCTTGCGTGGTATATTTTCCTAATCCCGCAATTGATAATGTAAATATACAAGGCCACATGATTGAGCAACATAATCCACCGCTTAATATAGCATATGTACCAATTGTACCCGTTGTTTGTGTGCCAATGATCATTGCAGCAATACCCAAAACACCGAAAATTAATAAAGTTCTTACAGGCTTGTCTTTACTAAAATAAAATGCAGCAATTTGTATGATTACGCAGAAAATGTAATAGTACAATGGTTTCATGTCGTAACCCGCTACTGTATTAACACCTAAAATTATTCCGAAGGCAATTAAAGGAACGATGATTTGTAATAACAATTTATTTGTACTAGATAAGTTAAAAGCAGAAACGGCACCAGCCCAACGTCCAATCATTAAACTTCCCCAATACATGGCAATATAAGGCGTAGCTTCAGAAGCTTGTTTGCCGCCAAAAGTATCTAATTTCAAAAGCTCGCCAAGGTTACTTCCAATGGCCACTTCAACGCCTACGTACACGAAAATCGCCAACATACCCAATACCAATTGAGGATATTTCATGGCACCCCAACCTTCCGATTTTTTTGAAGCACTTAAGTTGGCAAAAAGCAATCCTAAAACAACAACGCCTAAAGCACCAAGTAACCAATTTAAACGATAAGCATTCATGTCTTTAATAACATCTGAAGAAGCGTTTGTTAAATCGGTTTTATAACTACTAAAAACTGGCGCAAACATCATAACCAATAAGCCAGTCATAATTATCAACATGTATAAAGCTTTATTTGCTTTTTCAGTAGATTCTTCCATAATACCTGAAGGTACTTTTTTAGCAAAATGAAAAAGAGCTGCAGCGGCTACAAATAAACCACCCACACATGTATATAATACGATTACTTTACCTAAACCTAAAGCAGCAATTTGCTCATCGGTTACAGCCGCTGTGGTACCAAACAATGCCAATGCAACTACTATTGGGCCAATGGTTGTACCGAATGAATTGATACCACCACCTAAATTAACACGACTGGTTCCCGTTGACGGATCGCCTAATGAAATCGCGAAAGGTTGTGCAGCAGTTTGTTGCAATGAAAATCCAAGTGCCACAATAAATAAACCCACCAACATGCCAGAAAATGTATTGGCGTTAACGGCAATAATCATTGCAGCAGCACCTAAAGCAGAAAAAAGCAAACCAAATACGATGCTTTTTTTATAGCCCCATTTACCCACTAAATCCTTCCCTCCGAAAGAGCCGTATGCAAACAATCCCAAAGCACCAATATAATAAGCAGTGTAAAAAGCGAAATCAATCAACTGACTTTGAAACTGGTCAAGATTGAAATAATGTTTACAAAATGGAATGAAAATACTGTTTCCTGCAGCTATGAAACCCCAGAAAAAGAACACGGTTACCAGTGTGCCTAAAGCACCATAGTTGGTAGGAATTGAATTCGAATTTTCATATTTAACTTTTGGATTATCTATCATGAGTTTTATTTTTTGTGCTGAAATTAGTGAAGTTTTTTAAAATTTTTAAAAATTATTTTAACCTTGTTTAAAATTGTGTTAGGTATTAAGTTGATTTTTTAGAAGATGTTTGTTAATTTGATATTTTATTTCAACTTTTTAATCAATTTTTAAAATGGAGATTTTGCATGTAAGTGCCGAATGTTATCCGGTAGCAAAGGCAGGAGGTTTGGCGGATGTAGTTGGTGCATTACCCAAATATCAAAACGAATTGGGGCATTATTCAAAAGTGGTGATGCCCATGCATAAAACAGAATTTTTACATCAGCATTCTTGGGACTTAATTTATAAAGGTTATTTTGATTTTGATGGAGAAACAACGCGCTATACCATCATCAAAGAAAAATCAAACATACTTGGCTTTGAATTGTATTGTGTGGATGTGTTTGGTTTATTAGATCGGGAAAAAATTTATGGATATGCAGATGATCATATTCGATTCTTGGTTTTTCAGCGTGCGGTTACCGATTGGTTGATGCAATGGGAATCGCTTCCAGATGTTGTTCACGTGCACGATTACCACACTGGATTAATTCCATTTTTTATGAAGTATGCGTTCGATTATCAACGACTCAATAAAATCAAAACCGTGCTTACCGTTCACAATGCCCAATATCAAGGATGGATGAATTGGAGCAACACCAAATTTTTTCCAGAATGGGATAATTGGAAAGCGGGGTTATTGGAATGGAACAATCAAATTAATCCATTGGCATCAGCCGTTAAATGCGTTGACAGCATAACTACAGTGAGTGAAAGTTATATGAAAGAGTTGTTTTATTATGCAAATGGTTTAGAAACGCTTTTTACTTATGAATCTAAAAAGTGTTTTGGCATTATAAATGGAATTGATTTAAAAGTTTGGAATCCCAAAACAGACGACAAGCTTTTTTTTAATTACAGTGAAAAAGATATTTCAATTGGTAAGCAATACAACAAAGAAAATTTGTGTACACAATTTGGATTTGATGCAAGTTTGCCGTTGATTATTTTCATTGGCAGATTGGTAGGAGAGAAGGCGGCAGATTTATTGCCGGAATCTATTAGGATTGCATTATCAAAATATCCTGCTCAATTTAATTTTTTAGTGTTGGGAAATGGCGAAGCAAGTATAGAATCTGAATTGAGCCAATTACAATTAAATGGGTATGGTTATTTTAATACACAGATTGCTTTTAATGAAAAATTAAGTCATCAAATGTATGCGGGTGCTGATTTCTTGTTGATGCCAAGCAGGGTAGAGCCATG
>CANKLV010000153.1 GCA_947483415.1 Chitinophagaceae bacterium | reverse complement strand
GCATCTTCTTTCATCAATGTATTGGTTAATCTAAAACCGATACTTTTTGAAGGCATATTGCTTGCGGGCTCTGTAAATGAAAATAGTTCTTGGGTAAAACCTACCTGAAAATTAAAAACGCAGAAAAGTAAAGTAAGTACACGCTTCATCTATTGCTCTCGTTTTAATGAATAAACATGAAAAAATAAATTGCGAACGAAATAAACGCAATTTGTTCGTTACTAACTAAAGCTAATTAATATTCGTCTTCATTAAAAAAGAAATCTTCTTGGCTAGGATAATCTGGCCAGATATCTTCAAGGCCTTCATAAATTTCGCCTTCGTCTTCTAATTCCTGAAGGTTTTCAATTACTTCAATTGGTGCGCCACTTCGAATGCTAAAATCGATTAATTCGTCTTTGGTAGCAGGCCAAGGTGCGTCTTCTAAGTGTGATGCTAATTCTAATGTCCAGAACATTGTATAAACGGTTTATTTTGCAAATGTAGACGTTAAGATGAAATTACCAAATGTCTTTTTACCAAGTACAGAAAATATTTTTATTTATTAACATTCTAAAACCATAATTGGTTAATTTTAATTTATGCTAATAGCAAAGGGAATTACGAAAAATTATGGAACACTTCAAGTATTGAAAGGTGTTGACATTGAAATAAAAGCTGCAGAAATTGTAAGCATTACTGGCGCATCTGGTGCAGGGAAAAGCACGCTGTTACACATTTTGGGCACGTTAGATAGCTCAGACTCCGGATCAATAACAATGAATAATGAAAATATTTCAACGTTAAAAGGGAAAAAACTTGCCAATTTCAGAAATAAAAATATTGGTTTTATTTTTCAATTTCATCATCTTTTGCCTGAGTTTACCGCCATTGAAAATGTTTGTATCCCCGCTTGGATTGGGGGAAAAAATCGTGGT
The DNA here is from genome assembly GCA_947483415.1 of Chitinophagaceae bacterium. Classification (GTDB taxonomy): domain Bacteria; phylum Bacteroidota; class Bacteroidia; order Chitinophagales; family Chitinophagaceae; genus Ferruginibacter. Next base: position 3,559 of record CANKLV010000153.1, on the reverse strand, counting down.
GTAACCGAAAAAAAAGCCAAAGAATTGCTCGATCAGCTGGGACTTTCCCATCGTTTTGGCAATAAACCCTCCGAATTATCTGGTGGTGAACAGCAAAGGGTTGCAGTTGCCAGGGCGCTTATCAACAATCCTTCAATCATCATGGCAGATGAACCAACAGGCAATTTAGATTCTGCAAATGCGTATGATCTTCATCAACTATTTATAAAACTGCGCGATTTATATGGACAAACATTTTTAATTGTTACCCATAATGATGGGCTTGCTAAATTAAGCGATAGAATTATTCAGATGAAAGATGGTAGAATTTTGAGTGAGGTTTAATTACTCAACAACCCTTTAATCACCGATGCTACTTTTTCCGCATTAGGCAACATCGCTTTTTCGAGCACCACATTCATTGGTACTGCTGGTAAATTTAGCGCACCTAACACTTCAACTGGCGCATCTAAATATCTAAAACAAGCTTTTGAAATTCTTCCTGCTAATGCTTCTGAAAAAGAATTGTTTTGTTGCTCTTCGGTTAATATTAAGCATTTCCCATGACGTTTCACGGTTTCAAATACAAGCGCTTCGTCTAATGGGAATAATGTTCTTAAATCGATAATTTCAACTTTACCGTCGAAGTTTTTGGCAGCCGCTTTTGCCCAATAAACGCCCATGCCGTAAGTGATGATGCAACAAGAATTTCCTTCCTCAATATTGTTTTCATTGGCTTGCAAAACAACATTCCCTTTTCCCAATGGGATGATATAATCTCTATCAGGTTCGGTCATTTTTGCTTCTTCAGTGCCAGGTACTTTACTCCAGTAAAGTCCTTTGTGTTCAAGCATTACAACTGGATTAGGATCAAGGAAAGCGGCTTTTAAAAGTCCTTTCATATCGGCAGCATTTGAGGGAAAAACCACTTTTATACCTTTAATGGTTAGCAAGGTGCTTTCTACACTACCACTGTGATAAGGTCCGCCACCACCATAAGCACCAATGGGAACACGTATTAAAGTTTGAACCGGAAATTTCCCACAACTTAAATAACAACTTTTAGAAATTTCTGTTACCAATTGATTGAGTCCCGGATAAATATAATCTGCAAATTGAATCTCAACAATTGGCTTTGCACCTACCGCGCTCATGCCTACCGTAGAACCGATAATATATGCTTCTTGAATGGCAGTATTGAAAACACGATGATCGCCAAATTGCTCGGCGAGTGTTGCTGCTTCTCTGAAAACCCCGCCCAATCTACGTCCTACATCCTGTCCATACAAAATCGCTTCAGGATAGGCTTCCATGATTTCCCTTATGGCAAATAAAGCAGCGTCTACCATTAATATTTTTTCATTTTGAACGGGCGATCTATTTCCTTTTTCTTCGGTGATTGGTGTTGGTACAAAAACAAAATTTTCTACTTCTTCAGGTAGAGGGTCAGGCGCATTGGTTGCTTCGGAAAAATCTGCTTTTACTTTTTCAAATGTTTCAGTTTCTATGTTTAAAAGTTCGGATTCAGGAATTCCGGTTTCTAATAAATATTTCTTTAAAATCGGAAGTGGATCAGATTCGTATGATTTAGCCAATTCTTCCTCATTTCTATAAAATTCTTTTCTTACGCCACTTGTGTGATGCCCTAACAACGGCACTTTTGCATGTACAAGCCATGGAACACAATTGGTACGCACATCATTTATCACCATTTGCATGGTTTCAAATGATTCAATAAAATTTGTGCCATCAATACTGATTCTATTGATGCCTTTAAATCCTTCTATGAATTCGAAAGCATTTGTAGTCCGCGCTTCTTTTGAGGTAACACTTATTCCCCAGTCGTTATCTTGAACTAAATAAATGATGGGTAATTGATGTAATGCGGCAAATTGAAATGCTTCACTCACTTCTCCTTCTGTTACGGATGCATCTCCAAGTGAACAAATTACAATAGGAGAAGAGTTTTCTTTTATTAAATTGCTTTTTATGGATTGTAAATATTTTAAACCTTGTGCCACACCAGTCGTAGGAATGGCTTGCATTCCAGTTGCACTGCTTTGATGAATAATGGTTGGTTTGTCGTTGCCTCTATAATTGGGGTGATTGTAATATTCTCTACCTCCAGTAAAAATATCATTGCCTTTAGCCAACAATTGAAGCATTAATTCGTAAGGCCTAAATCCTAATCCAAGCATAATGCTTTCATCGCGGTAATAAGGACTAACATAATCACAAGGCAAAAGGTTGAATGCTGTTGCCAATTGAATTGCTTCGTGACCTCTTGAGGTGCTATGTACGTACTTGCAAATGGTACGATTGGCTTCGTAAGTTTCTGCCATTTCTTTTGCAGTACACATTAATTTATAAGCCCTTAATAAAATTTCGTTTTGAATTGGCATGCTGCAAGTTATAAAAAAAGCCAAACTGAAATTTGGCTTTGGGTAATTATTTTATTTGTGTTTTAAAAGAAAAATTATTTCATTTTAAAAGTTTCCAAAAACTTAGTGGTGAAGTTTCCTTTTCTAAAATCTTCATTTTGCATTAATTGTAAATGAAAAGGAATCGTTGTTTTTACGCCTTCAATTACATATTCGCTCAATGCCCTGTGCATGGTATCAATAGCTTCTTCACGTGTTTGCGCAACAGCGATTAATTTAGCGATCATGCTATCATAATATGGCGGAATTACATAACCAGCATAAACATGACTATCCACACGTACTCCATGTCCTCCTGGGGTATGTAACACCGTTATTTTACCTGGACTTGGTCTGAAATCGTTATAAGGATCTTCAGCATTAATACGACATTCAATAGCGTGCATCACTGGGTAATAATTTTTACCTGTAATTTTTTCGCCTGCTGCAATTTTAATTTGTTCTTTAATTAAATCGTAGTTGATTACTTCTTCTGTAACGCAATGTTCAACTTGGATACGCGTGTTCATTTCCATAAAATAGAAATTGCGGTGTTTATCTACCAAGAATTCGATTGTACCAACACTTTCATAATTGATGGCTTTAGCTGCTTTTATTGCGGCATTTCCCATTCTTTCTCTTAGTTCATCAGTCATAAAAGGCGAAGGAGATTCCTCAACCAATTTTTGATGTCGGCGCTGAATTGAGCAATCTCTTTCACTTAAGTGACAAACGTTTCCGTATTGATCGCCAGCAATTTGAATTTCAATATGACGAGGTTCTTCTACGAATTTCTCCATATAAATACCATCATTTTTGAAAGAAGCTGCTGCTTCTGCTTTTGCGGTTTCAAAAGCTTTTTCAATTTCGCTTTCTTGTGTTACCACACGCATTCCTTTACCACCACCACCAGCAGTTGCTTTCAATATTACTGGATAACCAATTTCTTTTGCTGATATTTTTGCATGTTCTACGCTTTCCAATAATCCTTCTACTCCTGGAACTACTGGAACGCCTGCTTTAATCATCGTTTCTTTGGCAGTTACTTTATCGCCCATAGAATTGATCATATCAGGTGTTGGCCCGATAAATTTTATTCCATGATCTGAACAAATCTTAGCAAACTTGCTGTTCTCTGCCAAAAAACCGTAACCTGGATG
>CANKLV010000152.1 GCA_947483415.1 Chitinophagaceae bacterium | reverse complement strand
TTTGTTTTTAGGAATTTCGATTGTTTCATTTTCGCAAGATGCAGAAATTGTAGAATTAAAAAATGAAACGGAATCCATAAAAATAGAAACGGATACCTCAAATAAAACTTGGAAGCTTGGAGGAAAATTTAATTTAAATGTAAATCAAGGAACTCAAAGCAATTGGTCGGCAGGTGGAGAAGAGTTTTCATTTTCGCTAAATACATATCTTAATCTATTTGCGTTTTACAAAAAAAATAAGCATGCCTGGGATAATAATTTAGACCTTGGTTTTGGATTGGTACAAACAACGAGTTTGGGCAGGCGAAAATCCAGCGATAGAATCGATTACACCAATAAGTATGGTTATGCGTTAAGCAAAAAAATAAACCTTACCTCTCTTGCCAATTTTAGGACTCAGTTTGCGAATGGATATTCTTATGCTAAAACTAGTTTGGGCGTAGACACCAGTTCGTTAACTTCAAAACCTTTTACACCTGCTTATATTTTATTTTCACAAGGATTTGATTTTAAACCAAAAGAAAGTATATCCTTATTTTGTTCTCCCATTACGTCAAGATTAATCATTGTTTCTGATAAAAATCTTGGCGCCTTGTAGGGTATAGATTCGGGAAAGTAGTTGCATCTCAGCTGGGTGACTATTTTTCAGGGAATTATAGCGGTAAGATTGGGAAAAAATTCATGTATAAAACAAAGTTAGATTTGTTTTCAAATTATAAAAAAAATCCAGGGAATATTGATGTTTTTTGGACGAATGCCATATCTGTAAAAATTACAAAATTCATCAATTTTAGTTTTAATGTAGATATGATTTATGATAATGACATAAAAAACATCAATCCTAAAAAAGGACCAGCACCACAATGGCAGCAGCTAATGGGTATTGGTTTTGCCTACACTTTTAAGAAAAAATAGCAGAAAACTTATTTCTATATGTTTGCTTAACTGTTTGAATGTTTACCTTTATTTTCATTTTTAAAATTATTTAGCCTTGAGTAATGCGCCATCATATCAAATAAAACTCAATCAATTTGAAGGACCATTTGATTTATTGTTGTTTTTTATAGAACGCGATGAATTGGATATTTATAACATCCCCATTACTAAAATTACCAATGAGTTTTTAGATCATATTCATGTTACAGAAAAATTAAACATCGAATTAAGTAGCGAATTTATTTTGTTCATTAGTACATTAATGCGCATTAAAGCAAAGATGTTGTTGCCTCGAAAAGAGATTGATGCTGATGGAAACGAAATAGATCCGCGTATGGAATTGGTAGACAAGATCCTTGAATACAAGAAATTTAAAGAAGCGTCTTTAAAGATGGCAGAAATGGAAGCAGAAAGGATGTTGATGTTGAAGCGTGGAAACGTTCAAAAAGAATTGTCTCAAATTGGTGAAGATGCTGGCGAAGGCACTGAAATACAGGCTGTAACTATGTTTAAGTTGATGAAAGCATTTGAAAAAGTAATTCAACGGATTCAGCAACGAAATTTCAAACCAGTTCATACCGTGGTGCAATACAATTATACCATGGAAGATTGCAGAACACATATGCTTGATCTTGCCTCAAAAGAAAAATCATTGTCGTTTGAAAAAGTATTTGAGATTTGCAATGATCGCATACATGCTATTTTCCTATTTTTAAATATGCTTGAATTGGTACAACAAAATTATCTTCAGATATTAATTGGAGAGGGAAGAAATAATTTTATATTAACGTATAATGATAACCGTGAAGATGACGTTGTGAACCAACTTACAGATGAAGATTTCAGTCATTTGAATAGTTAAAAAAAACTAAATGGAAAAAATAATTTTTAATTCTACAGAAAGGGGAACTGCTGATTATGGATGGTTGAAGCCGAATTATTATTTCAGTTTTGCGCAGTACCACAATCCATCGAAAGTGCATTTTGGAATGTTGCGTGTATTAAATGACGATTACATAATGGGAGGCGGAAAATTTCCAACGCACCCACATGATAACATGGAAATAGTAACCATTCCTTTAACGGGAGCAGTTGAACATAGAGACAATACTGGTGGGCATGGCATTATCCAATCTGGCGATATTCAAATCATGAGCGCGGGTTCGGGCATTCAACATTCTGAGGCAAACGCTTCTGAAACAGACCCACTAACTTTATTTCAAATTTGGCTTTTTCCAAAAATAAAAAACATTCAACCTCGATACGATCAACGCACATTTGATGTTGCAAATAGATTAAATACCTGGCAAATAGTGGTATCTCCAAGGGAAGAAGATGATGCATTATGGATTAATCAGGATGCGAGATTTGCATTAGCCAATGTTGAAGCTGGCAAACAACTGGAATATAAAAATGGATTTGAGGGTAATGGTGTTTTTCTAGTTGTGATTAATGGCAGTGTGGAAATTGATGGAACGTTATTAAATAAGAGAGATGCTATTGGCGTGAGTAAAACTGATCTTTTTAATATTACTGCGAATGAAGATGCGGAGTTATTGGCGATAGAGGTACCGATGGGGTTTTGATAAATGATTTTGGGGAAACATTACATTTTCCCACGGTTGAAACCGTGGGCTAATTATGAAAATGTAGATCTTTAGTAAGCATAATTTTAATGCAGAAGATTACAACATTATTTGAAAATCCTTTCTTTTCGATTTTTTTCATAGCCCACCGTTTCAACGGTTGGTGGAAGATGTGCATTTTTGAAGGAAAATTCCATCACATTAACCCACGGTTGAAACCGTGGGCTAATAATGAAAATGTAGGATTTTCATGATGCTGATTAAAATGAAAAAATCACAAACAAATTTTGAAAGCCCTTTCTTTTCGAAAATTTTTATAGCCCACAGTTTCATCGCTGGGTGTAGATTTTTTATAGGAAAAATTCTTCCAACATTTTGAACGCATTGAACCTTTTGAACGAATTGAACAAATTGATTCTCTCCTACAACATTTTACATTTTTAAATGCCTACATTTTCTATCTTTGCGCCCTATGGCAAACGAAATCAACAACTTCCAGGAAATCATCTCTCATTGTAAAGAGTACGGATATATTTTTCAATCTTCTGAATTATATGATGGCTTAAGCGCCGTATATGATTACGGACAAATGGGCGCGCAATTAAAAAAGAATCTTCGCGACGAGTGGTGGAAAAGCATGACGCAAATGCACGACAATATCGTGGGGATAGATGCAGCTATTTTTATGCACCCTACCGTCTGGAAAGCAAGCGGTCACGTGGATAATTTCAGCGATCCGATGATTGACAACAAAGACAGCAACAAAAGATATCGCGTTGATCATTTGATTGAAGCACATGTAGCAACTTTAGAAAAAGAAGCAGGTGAAACAATGATTGCCGAAATGGATCAATTATTAGCCGCAGATGATTTAGCTGGATTGAAAACATTAATTGAAACCAATAAAATAAAATGTAACATCAGTAAAACCTGCAACTGGACAGATGTTCGCCAGTTTAACCTGATGTTTAGCACACAAATAGGAAGTGTAGCCGAAGAAGCGGATACCATTTATTTAAGACCAGAAACGGCACAAGGTATTTTTGTAAACTTTTTAAATGTGCAAAAAACGGGAAGAATGAAAATTCCTTTTGGTATTGCACAAACGGGTAAAGCATTCAGAAATGAAATCGTAGCACGTCAGTTTATTTTTAGAATGAGAGAATTCGAGCAAATGGAAATGCAATTCTTTGTTCGTCCTGGCACGCAAATGGAATGGTACAATTATTGGAAAGATGCACGTAAAAAATGGCATGAAAGTATTGGTATTCCTGCAGAGAAATTACGTTTTCATGACCATGTAAAATTGGCGCATTACGCTGATGCTGCTTTGGATATAGAATTTGAGTTCCCATTTGGTTGGAAAGAATTGGAAGGCATTCATAGTCGTACAGATTTCGATTTAACCCAACACGCTAAATTCAGTAAAAAGAAGATCCAATATTTCGATAATGATTTGAATGCGGAAGGAAAAGCATACGGAAACTATACGCCTTTTGTGGTGGAAACTTCCGTAGGCTTAGATCGTTTATTCCTAACCGTTATATCTCTGGCTTATCAAGAAGAAAAATGGAACAAAGAAGATGGCACAGAAGACAGTCGTGTGGTGTTGAAAATTCCAGCAAAAATTGCCCCTACGAAATTGGCGATTCTTCCACTATTAAAAAAAGATGGCTTACCAGAAATTGCAACGGCATTATTAAATGAATGTAAACCACATTTCCATTGTTTCTATGAAGAGAAAGATGCCATTGGAAAGCGTTATAGAAGAATGGATGCTATAGGAACACCATTCTGCGTAACAATTGATCATCAAACCAAAGAAGACAATACAGTTACCATTAGATATAGAGATACGATGACGCAGGAAAGAATTCCATTAAGTGAGGTGAAAAATATTGTAGCGAAGGGTTGTATGTAATTGCGATTTTATAAAAATTTATATAGCTTTATTTTTAAAAAATTACTTAAAAAAAGGGGTTTATTTTTTATTTAGATGTTGTACTAATCCCGTATTGAAAAATATGATTTCAAAGAGATAGAAAAGAATAATT
>CANKLV010000151.1 GCA_947483415.1 Chitinophagaceae bacterium | reverse complement strand
TAGTTGAAATTAAATTTTAAACAAGTTTCCAATCGATTGGTTCAAGTCCTGATTTCATAAGCAATTGATTGGTTTTTGAAAAATGTTTACAACCTAAAAACCCTTTGTGCGCCGAAAATGGGGAAGGGTGGGCTGCGGTCAAAATATGATGCTTTGCCGGATGAATTAAATCTGCTTTTTGTTGGGCAAATTTCCCCCAAAGTAAAAATACAATGTCTTTTTTTTGTTCAGATAAAGCGTAGATAACAGCGTCTGTAAAATTCATCCATCCGTATTTTTCATGACTAAGTGGTTCGCCTTCCCTTACGGTAAGTGAAGCATTTAATAACAATACACCTTGCTTTGCCCAACAAGTTAAATCGCCTTTTTTTTCCGGAATAGATAATCCTATATCTGATTTCAATTCTTTTAAAATGTTTTGAAGCGAGGGCGGATAAGGAACACCGTTAGGTACCGAAAAACTCAGTCCATGCGCCTGGCCTTTTTTATGATATGGATCTTGACCTAAAACAACTACACGAACATCATCAAAATGAGTTTGGTCAAATGCATTAAAAATCAATGATCCAGGTGGTAGTATCGTTTTTCCTTGCGCTTTTTCGGTATTTAAAAAAGTAGTTAACTGCCCAAAATATGGCTTCTTGAATTCCAACTTTAAAACTTTTTTCCAAGATGAATTTATCTGAACGCTCATGATTGAGAATTTAAGTCAAAATTTAAAATTTAAAATTCAAAATTTGACGAATCTACTTTATTGAATTTTTTACAAACAACTTTAGATTTTTTTACTTTTTACTTTTACTTTTTTATTTTTTTTACCCTTCCAATTCCATCATTTTTTCAAATACGATTTCGTATTCTTTATTGGCTTGATCTAGTTCTTGATTTGCTTTTTTATAAGCAGATTCAGCTTGGATAAATTTCTCTTTGTTGCCATAAATTTCTGGGTCTGCAAGCTTGTTTTCTAATTCTGTTTTATTTGTTTTTAGAGAAACCAATTTTTCTTCCAACTGTTTGAATTGGGTTTTTACTTTTTGCAATTCTTTTTTTACATCATTTGAAATGCTCGTATTTACTGGCTTTACTTCTTTAGGCGCTTCCTTAACTACAGGAATATCATTTTTTTTTAAAGCGGCATCCGATTTTAGTTTGCGCTCTTTCCAATCTTCCCACTCAGCATAAGTGCCTTTGAATTCACGTATTTTTTGATCATCAATTTCCCAGATTTTATTCGCAATACGGCTAATGAAATAACGGTCATGACTAACCAAAATCAAACTGCCTTCATATTTGTTTAATGATTCTACCAGTAAATCCACAGAATGTATATCAAGGTGATTGGTAGGCTCATCCAGCATTAAGAAATTGGCCTTACTGGCAATGGTTTTAGCAAGTGCTACACGTGCTTTTTCTCCACCACTCAACACCTTTACTTTTTTCTCAACAGTATCTCCGCTGAATAAAAATGCCCCTAATAAACTCCTTAACTCTAAATCGTTTTTTCCACTTCTAGCATCTTTTAATTCTTCCAAAATGTCATTGCTCATGTTAAGTGCCTCAAGCTGATGCTGTGCATAAAACGATTCCATCACATTATGTCCCCATTCTCTATCGCCATCAAAGGTTTCTGCACCTGCTATAATTCTTAATAAGGTAGATTTTCCTTTACCATTTGCACCAATTAATGCAATCTTATCACCACGATCAATTTCTGCACCGGTGTTTTCTACGATATGAACATCTTTAAACCTTTTGGTAATGTTTTTAAGTGTGCAAATAACTTTACCCGGTTGTTTTTCTACGGCAAAATTGATGCGCATATTTGGACGTTCAATTTCCACATCTTCAATTCTATCCAATTTATCTAAACGTTTTACAATACTTTGTGCCTGTGCCGCCTTACTTGCTTTTGCCTTAAATCGCTCCACAAAACGTTCTTGTTGGCGTATATAATCTTGTTGATTTTCAAACGCCTTTTTCTGCATGTCTACACGAATCTCTTTTTCTTTTTCATAGTAAGAGTAGTTACCTGTATAGAAATGCAATTGTTGTTGATACAATTCTACGATTTTGTTGGTCATTCTATCTAAGAAAAAACGATCATGCGATACAATTACCACCGAACCTTGATAGTGCATCAAATATTTTTCCAACCACTCGATACTCGGCATATCCAGGTGATTCGTAGGTTCATCCATCAACAATACATCGGGTTGCTGTAAAATCATTTTAGCCAATAAAACCCGCATTCTCCAACCTCCACTAAAATTTTTATATGGTTTATGTAATTCTGCGTTTGTAAATCCAAGTCCTTGTAAAATCTCCTCCGTTCTGTGGTGAATGCTGTAGCCATCCAAAACATCCATTTCATGCAATAAATCGGCATAATCATTGGCGAGTTTTTCATCTCCAGTTTTTGCCAATTCTTCACCCATGATTTCTAGCTGACGCTCTAATTCTTTTACGCGTTCAAAAGCACCAAGGGCTACTTCAAGAATCGAATCTTCTGTATCAAAACCCAATAAATCCTGATGAAGAAAGCCGATGCTGGTCTCTCTGCCTTTTTCAACGGTTCCTTTTGCAGGGGTATATTGACCAGTTAATACTTTTAAAAGGGTAGATTTCCCAGTTCCATTATAACCAATTAATCCAATACGTTCGTTGGGTTGAATATGCCAAGTGGCATCCTCAACAATTGTTCTCGCTCCAAATTCGAAAGTTACATTTTGTAATCCTAATAACATGAGTTGTATTTATTTTCGCAAATTTAGCTTTTTATGTTGATAGGTAGTTAAGGTAAAACGAGAATAAATGGTATTGACGTCATTTGTTTTTCAAAATCAATTAATACCTATGTCTCATAGAAAATGATTTTATAATTTACCTTAAACATTATACCATTATTGTGCACAATGCAATATTTTTGCGATAAATATAAAAGATGAAAAAAATAATAGTGTATACTTTGGCTTCCGCACTTTTATTGGGTTGTTATTTTTTCTTTATAAAAAAATCTGAAAATACCCAACCGGATACAAAACAAGCTGCAATAACTTTGAAGTCACATTCTGATTCTTTTAATCTTTCAATAAATGACCTAGTAGAATCCTATTTGAGTGTTAAAGAAGCTTTTGTTGAAGACGATACGAGTGTGATTAAATTAAAAACAACTGATTTTTGTAAGCAACTTGAAATGCTTAATCTGTCTGAATTAGCCAAAGATTCATCTGCTATTTACGAAACGGTAAACATGACCAAAAGCGATATTTTGGCAAATGCAAATTCGTTATTGCAACAAAAAGACATAACCGAAATGCGTAGGGATTTTAGTGCATTAACAGATGTAATGTATCCAACATTTTTCAATGCAATAAAGTATGAAGGCCCAGTATTATATCTTCAAAATTGCCCTATGGCATTTAATAATACTGAGCCAGCAAATTGGATTAGCAACAATAAAGAAATTGTGAACCCCTATATGGGAAAACATCATCCAAAATATCAATCAGGAATGTTGCATTGCGGCGATATAAAAGATACCATTAAATCAAAATAATTATATGAGGCATTTTTTTTTAATCAGCATTTCGCTGATTTTTTTGTTGTGTTTATCAATTTCAATTTTTGCTCAAAATGACAAATCAATCACCAAGAAAAAATTCACCATTAACGGTTATATAAAAGATTCATATTCTGGTGAAACGCTTATTGGTGCTACACTTTCAGTAAAAGGAAATACAAAAGGTGTTCCTTCAAATGCTTTTGGTTATTATTCATTAACATTAAATGAAGGTAATTATGAAATTACTTGTTCTTTTATTGGCTATCAGTTTGAAAAAATCACCATTCTATTAAATTCGGATACTTCATTAAACATCAGTTTAAAACCTGTAACTACGCTTTCTAAAGAAGTGGTCATAACAGCTTCCAAAAAAGACAACAATGTAAAGTCGGCTCAAATGGGAAAAACCACTTTGCCGATTGATCAAATCAAATCTGTTCCTGCATTTTTAGGGGAAGTAGATTTATTAAAAGTAATTCAATTGTTGCCAGGCGTAAGAAACGCAGGGGAGGGCAGTTCGGGTATTTATGTACGTGGTGGAGGTCCAGATCAAAATTTAATTTTATTGGATGATGCAGTTGTATATAACACAGGTCATTTATTTGGTTTCTTTTCTGTGTTTAATGCAGATGCCATTAAAAATGTGTCGCTTATCAAAGGCGGAATGCCCGCTCAATATGGTGGCCGACTATCTAGCGTGTTAGATGTTTCTATGAAAGAAGGCAACAATCAAAAAATGCAAGTAGATGGTGGAATTGGAATTATTGCTTCCCGTATTTCTATACAAGGTCCGTTGGTAAAAGAAAAATCTTCATTCATCATTTCTGCAAGAAGAACTTACATAGATGCATTAACCAAACCTTTCGTTTCTAAGAGCAGTCAATTTTATGGTTCGGGTTATTATTTTTATGATTTAAATGCAAAAGCAAATTATAAATTCTCTGAAAAAGACAGACTTTATATCAGCGGCTATTTCGGTAGGGATGTTTTTGATTTTAAAAATGGTGCACAAAGTTTGGATGTAAAAATCCCTTGGGGAAATTCTACTGGTACAAT
>CANKLV010000150.1 GCA_947483415.1 Chitinophagaceae bacterium | reverse complement strand
TTTTAATAGCCATATTCGTAATTTTGATGTAAAGTAATAATAACGAAATGAATTTACAAAATCGAATTGCAATTTTAATCAAATTAGGTGAATATCTTGAAGGAAATCCACCAGAATGGGAAGCCGTTAAACAAAACGCTTTTTTTAAAAACCCTTGGTTTACGGATGAATTTGTTGAAATCGCAAAAAACAATATCGTACAATATTTTCTAAACCCTCAATTGTTGGAAAATTGGTGTGCGCATTATTCGATTCCCAACGAACCAAAAGATGTAAAAAACATTGGAATTGTAATGGCTGGAAATATTCCAATGGTTGGATTTCATGATTTTTTATCCGTATTCATTTCAGGTCACCGACAAACCATTAAACTATCCAGTAAAGACGATGTACTTCTAAAGCATATCATAGAAAAAATGACAAGCTGGGATGCTGAAATAAAAGAATTAATCATAGTTGCAGATCAATTAAAACAATGCGATGCATATATCGCAACCGGCAACAATCAATCTGCAGGCTATTTTGAAACTTATTTTGGAAAATATCCAAACATTATTCGCAAAAATCGCACATCCGTTGCGGTGGTTGATGGCAGTGAAACTGAAGCAGAATTGTTGGCATTATCCAATGATGTACATCTTTATTTTGGGTTGGGTTGTCGCAATGTGTCAAAAATATATGTCCCTAAAGATTATGATTTCGTTCCACTATTGCGTGCATTTGACAATTTTAATGCTTTGGGCAATCACCACAAATTCAGAAATAATTATGATTACCAATTATCAATTTGTTTGATCAACTCCATTCCATACATGACAAACGAATGCACCATTTTATTAGAAAGCAAATTGGTTCATGCGCCAATTAGTGTTTTGTATTATGAATTTTATAATGCGCATGAAAATCCCATCGACAAAATGACAAATCAAGCTGATTTGCAATGCATCATTGGAAAAAATCATATGCGATTTGGCAAATCGCAGGTTCCCGGCTTATTTGATTATGCAGATGATGTAGATACCATTCAATTTTTAAGTCAACTATAGAACAAATCGTCTAATTTAATGTTAAAAATGATATATCTGTACCTTCATTTTGTCAGTATATTTTTATATTACACCCTAGGTATTATTTTTGATTAACAGAAAACAACTTTCACATTTAAACCTTAATATATGAATCTTAAACAAGTATTGGCAACCGTTGGAATCAGCGCCCTTACTACCTTAGGTGTAGTTTGGGGTTACAACAGTTATTTAAAAAACAGTATGATGTATGCAGGACAATCTGCAAATACATTACCCAGCAATTACAGATTAACTGGAAATGGAGATACTCCACCTCCAGGAGTGGCCATTGATTTTACCCAACCTTCAATGATTGCATTGCCAGCAGTAGTGCACATCAAAACCAAAACAAATGCAAAGCAGGTGAATAATAATTTACCGAGAATGCAGCAAAGTCCTTTTAGCGAGTTCTTTAGTGATGATTTATTTGATCAGTTTTTTGGCGGTGGAAGAATGAATATTATACCCGAACAAAAAGCTTCTGGCTCTGGTGTAATCATTAGTGAAGATGGCTTTATTGTAACCAACAACCACGTTATTGAAAATGCGGATGAAATTACCGTAACCTTAAACAATAAAAAAACGTACAAAGCCAAATTAATTGGGAATGACCCCGCTTATGATTTGGCTGTTATTAAAATAGAAGCGCAACAACTGCCTTATTTAATATATGGCAATTCGGATGAAGTAAAAATTGGACAATGGGTTTTAGCATTGGGTTACCCATTAAACTTAGAAACCACAGTAACAGCGGGTATTGTGAGCGCTAAGGCAAGAAGCTTGGGATTAAACAAAGACAAAAGTGGAAATCCAGGCGCAGCAGTAGAATCATTTATTCAAACAGATGCTGCGGTTAATATGGGCAATAGTGGTGGTGCTTTAATCAATACAGACGGAAAATTAATCGGCATAAATTCAGCGATTGCTTCGCCAACAGGATACTACTCTGGTTATTCTTATGCAATACCTGTAAATATTGCTAAAAAAGTGGTGGATGACATCATTAAATTCGGAACGGTTCAACGTGGATTTTTAGGTATTCAATATGGCAATGCAGCAGAAATGACCGATGAGCAAAAATCAAAAAATGGAATTCCTGAAAGTGCTTATGATGGCATATTTGCAACCGAAATCACACCAGATGGTGGTGCATTTGCTGCAGGCATAAAAAAAGGAGATAGAATTCAAAAAGTAAACAATGTAGACATTAAAAGTGGTGGGGAATTGCAGGAGCAAATCAGCAAATTCAAGCCAGGAGATAAAGTGCCTGTAACGGTAGTAAGAGACAACAAAGTAATTCCTCTAGTGGTAACATTAAAAAATAAAGCAGGAAATTACGACCTCGTAAAAAAAGATTCAAAAATTGATTTACTTGGTGCAGACTTTACTAATCTTGAAGCAAAAAAAGCAAAAGATTATGGCATTGAAGGTGGTGTAATTGTAAAGAAAATAAACAACGGCGCTATATTCGATCAAACCAGAATGAAAGACGGTTTTGTTATTTTAAAAATAAATGACAAAGACGTAAAATCAGTTGATGAAATGAAAAAAATAATCGCTCAAGAAAACAATATAACCATTAGTGGATTTTATCCCGGTTATGACGGGCTGTATGAATACCCCATTAACTTGGACGAAAAATAAATAACATTAAAAATCCCCATTCAAAAAATGGGGATTTTTTTATTTGGATATAAGCACCAAAAAATCACCTGGATTTAATTGCGCAGATATTTGCGATTGAATTTCAGATTGAGTTTCATCAAAAATATTATAATAAAAACCTTTAGGCAATGGATGATCAATCTCAATTAACTTATCATCTAAATTTAAAAAAACATAGATGCATGTTGAATCTTCACCTCTTTTGAATGCGAATATTTTTTCTTCAAAGCCAATTAATTCAAGTGTATCATTTACCATTAATTGTTTTCTAGAAAATGATAATCGTTGATAAAATTCCATCAAATTATTTTCATCGTTCCAATCAATTTCGTCTTTATCAAAAAAATAAAGTCGTTTATTATTTGCCACTTCTTGTCCTGAATAAATTAACGGCACAGCTTTGGGATAAAAGAAAGAAAAAACAGCCAATGCTTTTGCATAGATTCCATATTTTTCAAACTCAGTACTATTCCAACTATTTTCATCGTGATTGGATGTAAAATACAGTTGTTTAACATGCGGAGGAAAAGGCTCATTTTGTTGATATAAAACATTTATCAGTTCAGAAATACTTAAATGATTTTTGAAAAAGTCTTCGGTTTTATGCATCCATTTCCAAGAGAAAAAAACATCAAAAGCCGCAGCATAATTCACATCATCCGACTCTGCCAACCAGATCAAATTTGGCTTAATTGATTCTGTAAGCGCTCTAGTCTTTACCCAAAAATGCACTGGCGTCAGATGTGCCAAATCAGCCCTAAATCCATCTATATCAAATTCTTTTACCCAATAACACATGGCCTCACGTAATGCATCATGTGCGCGCTCATTTTCATGATTGATTTGAATGACATCTGTCCAGTCGTATGGCGACAAAAATTCACCATTTTCATTTCTAGCAAAAAAATCAGGATTGTTTGTTGTCCAAATATTATCCCATGCCACATGGTTAGCCACCCAATCCATAATCACTTTCATCTCTAAAGCATGAATTTCATTTACTAAATTTTTAAATTCCAACTTTGTTCCAAATTCAGGATTAATGTCGGTAAAATCACTAATGCTGTAATAACTACCAAGACTACCCTTTCTATTCATTTTTCCAATGGGATGCATTGGCATCAACCAAATGACATCGACGCCCATTTTTTTTAATCGAGGCAAATGTTTTATAAATGCTTCTATTGTCCCTTCCTGAGTATATTGTCGGACGTTTACTTCGTAAATGGTCGATTTATCCAACGCTTGTAAAATTGATATATTTTTTGTCATGGATTGGTTGATTTAAAAACGAATTGATTAAGCCAAAAGTTATCGAAACTTAAAATCAAGTTTGTACCTTTGAAACGCATATTAAATCATTATGAAGCAATTTACAATTCCATTTACATACCGAAGCCAATTTATAAGTTCAATTAAAGAAAAAAGAAAAGCTTCAGACAAATTGAAGAAAGATTTCACGCCCACACTGCTCAACTTTGGCAAGTTGGAAATATATTTGGCGCGCCATTTTGGATTCTGTTATGGTGTTGAAAATGCCATTGAAATTGCGTTTAAAACAATTGAAGAGAATGCTGGGAAACGTATTTTTTTATTGAGTGAGATGATACATAATCCTTCGGTAAATAAAGATCTACAAAATTTAGGGGTTCGTTTTTTGCAAGATACTTCTGGTAATTCCCTCATTCCATTTGAATCACTTACAAAAGATGACGTTGTTATTATTCCTGCATTTGGCACTACACTTGAAATAGAATCAAAACTAATTGCGTTAGGCATTTCAACAGAAAAATACAATACCACTTGTCCTTTTGTAGAGAAAGTTTGGAATCGAAGTGAGCAAATTGCAAATAAAGATTACAGCGTAATTATTCATGGTAAACCCACGCACGAAGAAACGCGTGCTACATTTTCGCATGCTGCTAAAAACGCGCCCACCTTGGTTTTGAACGACATGCGAGATGCCGTAATTTTATCAAAT
>CANKLV010000149.1 GCA_947483415.1 Chitinophagaceae bacterium | reverse complement strand
GCCACAATTTTAAATTTTAGATAGCAAAGATAAGAAGTAAATGGTAAAAAAATAAGCAGATTCAAAAAATCAAACGCAGGTTTTTTAAGTTTGGAATTTCTTCAATAAATCAATTTAAAATCTCGGATTTTCAATGAAATATCTTTTTGTTTAGTGATAGTTTACATAACTAAAATCAACTCAACTCAATTAACTTGCACCCCACAATGCTTTCCATTCAAAAAATCATCATCACCCAATTCAAAAACTACGAAACCGGCCGATTCGATTTCGAAAGCAATGTTGTAGGTATTTGTGGAAAAAATGGCATTGGGAAAACCAATCTTTTAGATTCTGTTTATTACTGTTGTTTTACCAAAAGCTATTTTTCGGGCAATGAAAATATGATCTTTGTAAATGGCAAGGATGGCTTTAGACTTGAAGGCTATTTTATAAATAATGAAACATCCAACAAAATCATTTGCATCAACAAATCAAATGCAAAAAAAGAATTCTCGTTAAATGATGTGCCTTATGATAAATTATCACAACATATTGGATTATTGCCCTGTGTAATGATTGCTCCAGATGATATTGAATTAATCAATAGTGGTAGTGAACTCCGACGGAAATTTATAGATACGGTACTTTGTCAGCTCGATAAAGAATACATGCAATCGTTGATTCATTACAATAAAATCCTTTTGCAACGAAATAGTTATTTAAAAAAAGATTTCAACGCACAGAAATTTGACTATGCTTTGCTTGATATTTTTGACGAACAGTTGATTGCGCACGGGAATATTATTTATGCCAAAAGAAAAACATTTACAAACGAGCTGGCTCAATTGGTACAAGAATTTTATAAAAAAATTTCCGAAGCAAATGAAACAATAGAATTGATGTATGATAGCCATTTGAATGAACAATCACTTGCAGATTTATTCAAGCAAAACAGAGAGCGAGACAGAATGCTTCAACGAACAAGCAAAGGCATTCACAGAGATGATTTGCAATTTTCGATGCAGCAACTTCAATTTAAAACCATTGCATCTCAAGGACAGAAAAAAAGTTTGCTATTTGCGATGAAACTTGCTGAATATGAAATCATAAAAACTACAAAAGGATTTTACCCCATTTTGTTGTTGGACGATTTTTTTGAAAAGCTCGATGAAAACAGAATGAACAATTTATTAAAAATCGTATGCATTGAAAATCGTGGGCAGGTTTTTATAACTGATACACACAAAAATAGACTGCTCGATGTGTTTGAAAAAATGCAGATAAAAGGACAGATTATTGAATTGTAATTTCACCTCAAACATTGTAACTTTAATTTATGGCTGAATTTTCCATGCAAGAAGCATTACAACAATTTTTAAAGCAGAGTAAAATGAAATCGGCGATTCAGGCGATTCAAATAGAAGAATTGTGGGAAGAGCTTATGGGGAAAACAATTTCTAAATATACAGATAGCATAAAAATAATTGGAAGCACCCTTTTTGTACATACCAGCGTTGCGCCATTAAAGAACGAATTACTATATCAAAAAGACACCATTATTCAACGGGTTAATGACGCATTGGGGGAAGCCATTGTAAAAGAGGTTAAAATCAATTAAATATTTAATCCACTTTCAAAATCCTGTCGAATGTTTCACGGTCAAGCTGACCAATATAATTTCCATTTTCTTTTCCAGACACAAATACTTTAAAGAAAGGAATTTCATCAATTCTAAAATGTTGTGCGAGCGCTTTGCTTTCGTCGATATTAATTCTGATGATGGTCGCTTTCCCTTTATAATCACGGGTAACGGCTTCCAGTAAAGGTTCCATTTTTTTACAAGGACCACACCAAGGCGCATAAAAATCAACCAGCACTATTTTTTCAGAATCAATTATTTTTTGAAGTGACTCAAGGGTAAGCGATTCCTTTTTTGAAGGTTCAACATTTTTTAATGGCAAGTTTGATTTTTGCCAAGCCAAGATGCCTCCTTTTAATTCAAACACTTTTTCAAAGCCTTGTGTACGCATGAAATCCGCAGCAGATGAGCTTCTCCCTCCAGACAAACAGTAAACATAATAAGACATTTTTTTATCTAGGTGAACAATTTTCTCTTCAAACTTTGGATCGTTGTAATCTATGTTGACTGCTTTTTCAATAGCTCCCGATTTGAATTCTTCAGGTGTGCGCACATCAATTAGTATGGCATCTTTTTCTTTTTCAAACGCTACTTTAAATTCAACTGCATTTGATTTTTGTGCGTTACACGCGAATATTTGCATCAACATTAAACCAAAAAGTAAATGTTTCATTGTTCTATATTTTATTTTGAAACTAAAAAACTAAGGTAAGCAATAAATAAGAAACTTCTAAAGCCAAGATATTGAATAAAAAATCTATCGTTACGTGATTCAAATAAACATGGTTTTCTTTGTACATTCGCACATGCAAAAATCGGTAGCGCTTCATACGTTGGGTTGCAAATTAAACTTCAGTGAAACCACTGCGATTTCGCGTATGCTAGAAAATGATGGGTTTGAAAAGAAATCATTTGATGAAGTTGCCGATGTATATGTGATAAACACTTGTTCCGTTACTGAGAATGCAGATAAAGAATGCAGACAATTGGTAAGGCGAATTCAAAAAAAAGCGCCTGAAGCTATGGTGGTGATTACAGGTTGTTATGCGCAATTAAAACCTGTTGAAATTGCTTCAATTCCCGGAGTTAACTTGGTTTTAGGTGCAGCAGAAAAGTTCAACATTTCGCAGCATCTAAAAGAATTAAATAAAAACGATGCGGGTAAAATATGCAGTTGTGATATTGAGGATGTAAATGTATTTGTACCCTCCCACTCCATAAAAGAAAGAACCCGAATATTTTTAAAGGTTCAGGATGGATGTGATTACAATTGTAGTTTTTGTACCATCCCACTTGCCAGAGGAAAAAGCAGAAGCGATAGTATTGAAAACATCATCCAAAACATTGAAGAAATAGCGCAAGCCGGTGCCAAGGAAATTGTACTAACCGGAATCAATTTGGGCGATTTTGGAAAAGGATATACCGGAGGAAAGCGACACGATGAAAGTTTTTTTGAATTGATGAAACGCATCGAATTAGAATCGCCAATTGAACGATTTAGAATTTCATCTATTGAACCCAATTTGTTAAACGATGAGATGATTGAATTTGTGAGTCAAAGCAAAAAATTCATGCCGCATTTTCACATTCCATTGCAAAGCGGCAGCAATAAAACGCTTGGAAATATGCGTAGACGCTACAAAAAAGAATTGTTTGCAGAACGCGTTAACCTTATTAAAAAGCTCATGCCTCATGCTTGTATTGGTGCAGATGTAATCGTAGGATTCCCTGGGGAAACAGAAGAGGATTTTAATGAGACGGCTCATTTTATAGAATCACTGGATATTTCGTATTTACATGTCTTTACTTATTCTGAACGTGCAAATACATTGGCAATTGAAATGAAACCAATTGTTCCTGTTCAAGTTAGAAATGAACGAAACAAAATTTTACGAAATATCAGTTATAGAAAAACGGCCATGTTCAATGAGAAGCATATTGGTGAAACCAGAAAAGTATTGTTTGAATCAGCAAACAAAAATGGCACCATTGAAGGTTTTACAGACAACTACATCAAAATAACAGCGGCTTATAACAAGGATTGGGAAAATAGTATTGTGGATTGGGTGGTGTAAATACCCTGATTTTGTTTCCACATTTACCACATTAGCAAAGCCTATATTGTGTTTCTTTTTTTCAATTAGAAAAAAGAAATGGTTGAAACCATTATGACGATACACAACATTCATATTACCCACGGTTTAAACCTTGGTCTAAACAATCGATAAATTTCATATAATCGTTTCAACGTTTTTTTCTGAAAATTTCTCTTATTATTTTGAATATCTATAAGCCAATTCTACCAAACACGCCCACGGTTGAAACCGTGGGCTATTCACAAAATAAAAAACACCCAATCTTTTCAAATTGAGTGTTTTAAAAAATATAAATTCGAATATTATTCGGCTTCTTTTGCTGGAGTATCTTCTGCTTTTTCTTCGGTTTTTCTTTCAACCAATTTACCAAGTTCAGAACCTCTTTTTTGTTTTTGTTGTGCTTTTGGTGCAAACATCACCAACATTCTTTTACCTTCCATTTTTGGTAATCCTTCTAAAGCACCAACATCTTTTAAACGATCAGCAAATTTCAAAAGTAGTAACTCACCTCTTTCTTTAAACATAATCGCTCTTCCTTTAAACTGCACGTGTGCTTTTACTTTATCGCCTTCAGAAAGGAATTTCTCAGCATGTTTTACTTTAAACTCAAAATCGTGGTCATCCGTGTTTGGTGTAAAACGAATTTCTTTTACTTCACTCGTTTTTGCCTTTGCCTTCATTTCCTTCTTCTTCTTTTTCTCTTCGTAGAGAAACTTGTTGTAATCGATAACACGGCAAACGGGCGGGTTCGCTCCTGGAGAAATTTCAACCAAATCCAATTCCATGGATTGTGCTAGTTTTATAGCATCTGGTGTGGCTAGAATTCCAGGTGTAATGTTTTCACCTACCAATCGTACCTCAGGTACTTTGATCATAAAATTGGTACGATGCTCTTGTTGTTGTTCTTTTTTAAAGCGAGGATTAAATGCGCCCCTTGGGGGTCTTGGAGGAAATGCCATTTAAATTATTTGGTTTACAATGTTGTTTTAATAATTAAAAATAATACAAATTTTATTATTCACCGATTCTATCTTCAATTTCCTT
>CANKLV010000148.1 GCA_947483415.1 Chitinophagaceae bacterium | reverse complement strand
ACCTTGATATCAAAGTAAAACTCAAAATTTAAAAGTCAAAATTGATGTGTTCTGTTTTTCTTTTTTGACTTTTAAATTTTGACTTTTGAATTTATCTTCCCTTACTTCTTCAACTTCAAAATCGAAAACTCACTTTCATCTTTTACAATCTTATTTGAAAGCAAGCCCAAGCCATCAATAGCCATTTCAACCACATCGCCAGCTTGAAGCCATTGTTCGGTATAATTTGGATCGTTCAGTTTTCCTGTTCCATTTAATTCTAAAAAGCAACCGGTTCCAACCGTGCCACTTCCGATAACATCGCCGGGGTGTAGGTTTACCCCATAACTGCAGCGTTCTATAATTTCGGCAAAAGTCCAATCCATATCACCCAAATTTCCTTCACTTACTTGAATGCCGTTTACTTTGCACGTCATTTTTAAATTCCAAGATTTACCCGTATGGTTTTCTTTGCAAGGAATTTCAAACGTCGTTAATTCATCTAAAGTAACCAACATCGGTCCAATCACGGTTGAAAAATCTTTTCCTTTGGCAGGTCCTAAATTCAGCAGCATTTCTTCCATTTGCAAGCGACGCGCACTCATATCGTTCATAATCATCAATCCGCCAATGTATTGATCGGCTTGATTTGCCGGAATGTTTCTGCCTTTACGATTGATTACAATGGCAGCTTCCAATTCGAAATCCAGTTTTTCAAAATGATCGGGCATACAAACGATATCGCCAGGTCCTTGAATGCTGTTGTGGTTGGTAAAATAAAAAATAGGATATTGATCAAATTCTGCAATCATATCCACTTTACGATTTCTTCTGGCTGCTGCAACATGTTGCCTAAATGCATATCCATCTCTACAACTCGTAGGATTTGGTACAGGTGCTAAAATATTTGTTGCGTTAAAAGCGGTATTCGATTGTTTTGCTAAAACACCTTCTTTTAAATGCTTTTCTGCATTCAACGCCATTGGATAAAAATCATCCCAATGGTTTAAAAAATCCGACATTTTATTGGGAAGTGCTGGATTCAAGCTGTTCAAATCGTACAACATTCCATCCATCAACATTGCCAATTGTTCTTTACTATCTTTTAAGTAGGTAACTAGTTTCATTTTTTACTTTTTAATTCCCCACAAATGTAAAGCAAACCTAAAATTATCGCTTAAATAATTGGTAGAACAAGTAAAATGCGGGTAAAAAACCGAGAATTAATAAACTAATCACACTTAAGTCCTTGCCAACCCACTTTAAAACTTTACCTTCGCACGTCAAAAATCAAATGCTTTGAAAAAAAGCAACAAAAATTAAACAATGAATATTCGCAACATCGCAATTATTGCCCACGTAGATCACGGTAAAACAACATTGGTGGACAAAATTTTACACGCAACTAAAGTTTTCAGAGATAATCAGGAAACTGGTGAGTTGATTATGGATAGCAATGATCTTGAAAGAGAAAGAGGTATCACCATTTTTAGTAAAAACGTATCTGTAACGTATAAAGACTTTAAAATTAACGTAATTGACACGCCTGGTCACTCGGATTTTGGCGGTGAAGTAGAAAGGGTGTTGAAAATGGCTGATGGGGTTTTGTTATTGGTAGATGCTTTTGAAGGTCCAATGCCTCAAACTCGTTTCGTATTACAAAAAGCGTTGGCTTTAGGATTAAGACCAATTGTGGTTATCAATAAAGTAGATAAACCAAATTGCCGTCCGGATGAAGTGCATGATGCGGTATTTGAATTGTTTTTCAATTTAGATGCTTCTGAAGAGCAATTGGATTTCCCAACTTTCTATGGTTCTGGTAAAAATGGCTGGTTCAATAGCACTCTTACGCAAATCGATAACATCAGCCCATTGTTAGATGGCATTATTCAATACGTTCCAGAGCCAAAGGTAAATGAAGGATATTCTCAAATGCAAATCACTTCATTGGATTACTCTTCATTTTTGGGAAGAATTGCGGTTGGAAAAGTGGCGCGTGGTAGCTTAAAAGAAAGTCAACAAATCGCTTTGATGCAAGCAGATGGCTCAATTAAAAAAATGCGTATCAAAGAATTGTATGTATTTGAAGGCATGGGCAAAAAGAAAGCTACAGAAGTATTCGCTGGAGATATTTGTGCTGTTGTAGGTTTGGATGAATTTAATATTGGGGATACCATTGCTGACGCAGAAAATCCAGAAGCATTGCCAATCATCAGCGTAGATGAACCAACAATGAGCATGTTGTTTGGTATCAACAACTCGCCTTTCTTTGGTAAAGAAGGTAAGTTTGTTACGAGTCGCCATTTACGTGATCGTTTATTTAAAGAAACAGAAAAAAACTTGGCGCTTCGTGTAGAGGATAGCGATAGTGCAGATAGCTTCTTGGTATTTGGTAGAGGTATTTTGCATTTAGGTATCTTAATTGAAACCATGAGAAGAGAAGGTTTTGAGTTAACCATCGGACAACCTCAAGTTTTGGTAAAAACAATTGATGGTAAAAAACACGAACCATACGAGAATTTAGTCGTAGACGTTCCTCAAGAATATAGTGGTAAAGTAATCGACTTGGTTACACAACGCAAGGGCGAAATGTTGATCATGGAAACAAAAGGTGAAATGCAACATCTTGAATTTGAAATTCCTTCAAGAGGGTTGATTGGTTTGAGAAGCAACATGTTGACCAATACTGCTGGAGAAGCGGTAATGGCGCATCGTTTCATCGATTACAAACCATGGAAAGGACATATTCCTGGTAGAAATAACGGGGTTTTATTGTCTAAAACAACAGAAAAAACAACAGCTTATTCAATTGATAAATTACAAGATAGAGGGCGCTTTTTTGTAGATCCAGGAGATGAAGTTTATGCAGGTCAAATTATAGCTGAGCATATTAAGCCAGGAGATTTAGTAGTAAATGGTACGGAAGCAAAAAAATTAACCAACCACCGTGCAAGCGGATCGGATGATGCTTCTAAAGCTGCACCAAAAATCTTAATGACTTTGGAAGAATGTATGGAGTATATCCAACAAGATGAGTGTATTGAAGTAACGCCAAAAAGTGTAAGATTGAGAAAAACAATTTTAAACGAAGAGGATAGAAAACGTGCATCAAAATCAATAAGTCAGGAAGCATAATTTTTAATCATCAAATTCATTAACTAAATAATTATTTTTTAAATTTTTTAGTCATGCAAAAAGGACCGGTTTCTCAATATATTCAACATCATTATCGCCATTTTAATGCAGCCGCTTTAGTTGATGCTGCAAAAGGTTACGAAACACATTTAACGGAAGGTGGTAAAATGATGGTTACGTTAGCGGGCGCGATGAGCACTGCTGAACTTGGATTGAGTTTTGCAGAAATGATCAGACAAGGAAAAGTGGACATCATTAGTTGCACCGGTGCCAATTTGGAAGAAGACATCATGAATTTGGTTGCGCATTCTCATTACAAAAGAGTGCCCAATTACCGTGATTTAAGTCCGCAAGATGAGTGGGATTTATTGGAGAACCATTACAATCGTGTAACGGATACTTGCATTCCGGAGGAAGAAGCATTTAGAAGATTACAAAAGCATATCCATCAATTGTGGAAAGATGCCAATGATAAAGGTGAAAGTTATTTTCCGCACGAATACATGTATAAAATGTTGTTGAGTGGAGTGCTGGAGCAGTATTACGAAATAGATCCTAAAAACAGCTGGATGTTGGCTGCTGCGGAAAAAAATATTCCTATTGTAGTTCCTGGTTGGGAAGACAGTACCATGGGCAATATCTTCGCTTCTTATATTATTAAAAATGAAATGAAAGTTACCACTGTAAAATCAGGTATTGAGTATATGGTTTGGTTGGCAGATTGGTATAGAAATAATTCATCTGGAAAAGGCGTTGGATTCTTTCAAATTGGCGGCGGTATTGCGGGTGATTTCCCAATTTGTGTGGTGCCCATGATGTACCAAGATTTGGAGTGGCACGACGTTCCTTTTTGGAGCTATTTTTGTCAGATAAGTGATTCAACTACTTCTTACGGTTCATATTCTGGCGCTGTGCCAAACGAAAAGATCACTTGGGGTAAGCTAGATATTAAAACACCGAAATTTATTGTAGAAAGTGATGCCACCATTGTAGCACCTTTGATTTTTGCTTGGGTTTTAGGCTGGTAGATTATAAAAAATAATTGGCAGCTATTTGGCTGGCAATTCCGATTAATAACCCAACGTAAATATCTTTAGGCGTGTGCGTGTTTAAAAACAACCGCGCCGTACAAACCATTCCCGAAACAATTAAAACCAACGCCAATGGCCAAGCTATTGAGAGATTGTTGTTGTAAAATAATAAAGCAAATATCCCCAACAAGCCGCCCATTCCAATCGCGTGCATGCTTACTTTAAAATAAATATTGGCTATTAATGCTGCTGAAGATGCCAAGAAGATGCCTAAAATAAATACCACCAAAATCATTGGATATTTTGTTTGCTCTTTAAAAACGGTAAATGCCCAAAAGAAAAAGATTCCACATGCGATGTAGGGAATGATTCTGTCTTTCTGTGTTTTTAAATAAATGGAATCTATAAATCCCAATGCTTTTAACAACAGCACACTCACCAATGGGAAAATGGTTAAGTTGATGCCCACAATAACTAAAGTTTGAAATTTTTGTAGCGATGAAAATCCAATAAATGCCAATGGGTGGACGAACAATAAAAACCACACAAAATAAATGGGCACGAATAAAGGATGAAACAAAACAGAAATGAGTTTTGCTATTGTATGTATAAATAAATTCTCTGT
>CANKLV010000147.1 GCA_947483415.1 Chitinophagaceae bacterium | reverse complement strand
TACTTATGGAACGGTAAAAAAAGATGTAGATACTTTAGTGGTGATTGATGATAGTATTGTGCGTGGAACCACTCTAAAAGAAAGCATCATCCGCATGTTGGGCCGATTAAATCCTAAAAAAATTATTGTCGTTTCATCAGCACCACAAATAAGATATCCCGATTGTTATGGAATAGACATGAGCAAACTAGGCGATTTTGTAGCATTTAGAGCAGCTATTGAACTTTTAAAAGAAACTGATAAGACTGATTTACTACATCAATTATTAGAAAAATGCAATGAGCTTGAAAGCAATGAAATGCTGGATAGTGTAAACGTAGTTCGAGAAATTTATAAGCCATTTTCAACACAACAGATTTCTGCAAAAATTGCTGAATTGATAACACCTGCGGATTTTAAAATTCCGGTAGAAGTTATTTATCAAAGCATTGAAGCGCTGCACGAAGCTTGTCCAAACAATAAAGGCGATTGGTATTTTACTGGCGACTATCCAACCAAAGGTGGTAACCGAGTTTGTAATAAAGCATTGATGAATTATCTCGAAGGAAAAAATATCCGTGGTTATTAATATAAACCTGCAAAATGAAAACGCTAATAATTGTTAGACACGCAAAAAGCAGTTGGGCAAATGCTGATCAAACAGATTTTGAACGACCGCTAAATGACCGAGGAAATAAGGATGCGCCAATGATGGCAAAACGATTATTGGATAAAAAAATCAACATCAATCATTTGGTTTCGAGTACAGCAAAAAGGGCTATGCAAACTTGTGTTCATTTTTGTAAAGTATTAAACATTGCGAAAGAAGAAATTCAAAAAGAAGAAATTTTATACCATTCATCTTCTGAAACCATTCATTATGTGGTAGGAAAGATTAATAATGACTATGATACGGTTGCCGTATTTTGTCACAATCCCGGAATAACTGATTTTGTAAATACACTTTTTAAGAAAATAAAAATAGATGATATGCCTACCTGTGGCGTGTTTGTGGTAAAAGCAGACATTACGGATTGGAAGGAGTTTTATGCTGCCGAAAAGGAGTTTATGTTTTTTGATTATCCGAGGCCCCCTCAATCCCCCAAGGGAGGAGGTTAGCCCCCTCAGTCCCCCAGAGGGGAAGTTGGAGCGTTTTGCATTTATAAGCAACTTTGTCTTTAAAAAAACTTCGTGCCTTTGCGTCTTAGTGTTTCAACTCCTTCGCGTCCTTGCTCCTTTGCGAGCTTTGCGTGAAACAAAAAATTCATTTTATTAAGAAATGATTCATGAATTTTACGATGCTTTAAAAACTTCCCCCTTGGGGGATTGAGGGGGCGTTCAATTCAAAATACACCGCCGTTGGTTCAGGGTTAAAATAATAAGCATCTATTTCTACAAATCCATGCTTAGCATATAGATTCATGGCGGGTTTCATTGTGTTTAACGTATCAAGCTTGATGGTTTTGTATCCTTTTTCATTGGCGAAATGAATGGACAGTTTTAGCAATTTTTCTCCAATACCTTTTCGTTGAAATTCTGGTTTTACATACATGCGTTTTAATTCAGCAACACCTTCATCAATTTTTCTAACAGCCACACATGCCACAAAATCATTTTCATGTTTGCATAAAATGATACAGCCATGAGGAGGACCGTACATGGTTTTAAGTATTTTTAATTCTTCATCAAATTTCTGAAAAGAGAGATCAATATTCAACCAATTGGAATATTCTACAAACAAATTCATTGCTGCTTCATATTCATTGGAATTAGAAACAAAAATATACTCAAGCATATTTAAAAATTGTTTTTACTCGGTTTAATCAGTTGTTTCATTATCAACAGCTGTCATTTTATTTACAAAATAAACACCCAAGAAAATACAAACCGCTGCGATAATTTTGGTTAAGTCGATGGTTTCTCCAAGAAATATCATAGCAATTATAGTTGCAAATAATGGTTGAGAATAAATATAAGAACCTGAAACAGAAGCGCCTAAATGTTTAATGCCATAGAGATTAAATAAATACGCACAAAAGGTTCCGCCAATTACAACCAAAGCCAAAGCGCCATAAGCTTCCGGCGTATATGTGCTCCATGGTGTTTGAATAAATTCGGACCAGCAAAAAGGAAGTGCAACAACACAACCTAAAGTGAATAAAGTTCTAATTACAGTAAGTGAATCATATCTTTTCATTAATGGTTTTACCAGTACAAAATAATAAGAATAGCAAATTGCATTTACAATAATATAAAAATCGCCAAGCAAAATGTCATTCGCATTTCCAGAAGTTTTTCTTGATATTATTAATAATGTAGAGCCAGTTACACCCAATATCAAACCAATAATTTTATTTTGTGTTAGCTTTTCTTTCAAAATCCATGCTGCAATAATGGTAATAAAAATAGGTGTAGTTAGCATTAACAAAGAAGCGTGAACAGTAAGTGTCAATGAAAGCCCTTTAATAAATAAAATTTGATTTATCGTAATACCCAATAATGCACAAGTAAAAAATCTTTTATAATGTATACGATTGATGCTTTCTTTATTTTTCGAGAAAAAATACAAGATCCATAGTAAAATGGTAGTGCCAATCATTCTAGTAAAATTCAAACCAAATGGAAGTATAAATTTATTGTTGAACAAAAATTTAATAGCAGTGAAATTAATGGCAAAAAATATATTCGTACCTAAAAGCGCAAGGTGTGGCTTGATATTATTTTTCATTAAAACTTATAACATTAAAAATGTAAACTACAATGTTACAAAATTGGATTGGTAGTAAGGTGATGGTGGCGAAGAATTTTGAAAAACGAATGCCCCCTCAATCCCCCAAGGGGGAAGTTTTTTTACACAAAGACGCGAAGGCAGAAAGACACGAAGTTTTTTATAAAACATAGAAGGTGGCAAATGATATGTGCTGCCAACCTTAAACCATTAAACTATTAAACCAGCGTAGCGATTTAAACCTTTTTTTGTTTCACGCAAAGGGCGTAAAGGAATTGAAACACAAAGGCGCGAAGGCACGAAGTTTTTTTCTGGATAAAAGATGCTAATAATTGGAAATTACATCCAACCTTTTGAACCCATTGAACCCATTGAACGCATTGAACCTTTTGAACCTTTTATTCTGGGCCATAAAAAAAACCGTCCTTAGAAAAAGACGGTTTATTACTTAACTAACCCAAAAAATACAACTGAATGAACGCTGCACTATTTTTAAAAATCATTTACTAAAATTTCTTACAGATTAAATTAATTGTAAAATCTTTTGTTTTTGGCAATGTATTTTAACAAAACAATTTTGCAAATCGATTTTACTTCAACAAAAATTACTGCGCCGCCATTTCTTTTATCTTCTCTCTGATTTTGCCTTCTATTTCATTGGCCATTCCAGGATTATCGATTAGTAATTGTTTTACCGATTCGCGACCTTGTCCTAATTTATCCGAATTATAACTGAACCAACTTCCGCTTTTTTGTACAATGCCCAATTCTACACCCATATCAATTATTTCACCAACTTTTGAAATTCCTTCTCCATAAATAATATCAAACTCTGCTTGACGGAAAGGAGGTGCTACTTTATTTTTTACCACTTTTACTTTAATGTGATTACCTACAATTTCATCACCATCTTTTATTTGTGTCATTCTACGAATATCCAAACGAACAGACGCATAAAATTTCAACGCATTACCTCCTGTTGTTGTTTCTGGATTTCCAAACATCACACCAATTTTCTCCCTCAACTGATTGATAAAAATGCAACAGCTATTTGTTTTTGAAATCGTAGCCGTTAACTTTCTCAAAGCCTGACTCATCAATCTTGCATGTAAACCCATTTTGCTATCGCCCATTTCTCCTTCTAACTCACTCTTTGGTACCAACGCAGCTACTGAATCTATAACCACAACATCCAAAGCTCCAGATAATATTAATCTATCCGCAATCTCCAACGCTTGTTCACCATAATCGGGTTGTGAAATCAACAAATTATCAATATCTACACCCAACTTTTGTGCATATGCACTATCAAAAGCATGCTCCGCATCAATGAACGCGCAAATACCGCCCTTTTTTTGTGCTTCTGCTATTATATGTGTAGCCAATGTTGTTTTACCAGAAGATTCAGGTCCGTAAATTTCAATAACTCGCCCTTTAGGCAAACCCCCAATTCCTAATGCCACATCCAAACCAATTGATCCTGTTGAAATAACCCCTTGCTCCGTTACCGGCCTTTCATTCATCATCATTACAGAACCCTTTCCAAAGTCCTTGTCAATCTTGTCCATTGTAAGCTTTAGCGCTTTTAATTTTTCTGTGTTGCTCATGTTTTTTGTTTTAATTGATGTATCTAATTTATTTATTTGAACACAAAACTAAGGGATTGTTTTTATTCAAACTAATTTATTTAGCATTATTTACTAAGTTTTTTATACAAGATTTTTTGAGGAAAAAACGTTCGTTCTATGTTTTAAAAACAACTTATTTATACAAATTGTTCATATTAACGATCAATTCTTGTATTTGTTTTTTAAGCTTCTGTGGTTGTAATACCTTACAATGTGGGCCAAATGACAATATATTTTTACACAATTCCTCATTAATATTTACTTGAATTTCAACCTTTATCTCTTTTGCTTTTTGCTCAATAATTTTTTGTGAACGATGCATAGGTTCAAGCAGTAATAGCTTATGATATGGTGCAGATATTTTCAAAACCACTTTTTCCGGCAACGTATCTGCTTCCATAATGCCAACCGAGTGTTGTAAAAATTTATCCGGATTAAAATCAATTCT
>CANKLV010000146.1 GCA_947483415.1 Chitinophagaceae bacterium | reverse complement strand
TTTTTTATACTCATTATTCTTTTGCAACATGGTTACAAATTCTTTACATTTGCAACATGGTTACAAAAAACAAATACGCTCGATTTGGATTTTTTCAAATTTTAATAATAGCATTCCTAGCAATGAATTCAGTTTTTGCAATAAACAATGTAAAAGGCAATTTCATTGGTGTGGTAAAAGATAAAAAAACAGATCTACCTATAGAGGGTGTTTCTGTTTATTTTACTGACATAAAAGCGGGTGGCAGTACGAATAAAGAAGGTTTTTTTAATATTCCCAACATCACTGATGGCAAGCATTTGGTGGAAATTTCGCATCTAAATTATGCAACGATAATTATAGAAATTGAAATATTGGGAGATACGCGAAAAGACTTTTTTCTTGAAGAAACAATTTTAGAAAACAACGCCGTAATCGTAACAGGTGTGAGTAAAGCGAGTCAATTGAAAACAGTTCCGTTTCAGGTTTCTGTTTTACGTCAGCAAGATTTGTTGCAAACTTCATCCATGAATATTATTGAAAGCATTACAAAAAAAGCGGGTATTTCAAGTTTGTCTACAGGGCCCGCTATTTCAAAACCGCTAATTAGGGGTTTGGGATATAACAGGGTACTAACCATCAACGATGGCGTTCGTCAGGAAGGTCAACAATGGGGAGATGAACACGGAATTGAGATTGATGAAGCTAGTGTACAGAAAATTGAAGTTTTAAAAGGTCCGGCATCTTTGGTGTATGGCTCGGATGCAATGGCGGGTGTGATTAATATAATTTCAAATGTGCCAGCTCCAAATAATACCATTAAAATAAATGTTGGTTCTAATTATCAAACCAACAATCGACTTAGGAATTTCAATGCGAATATTTCAGGCAATAAAAATGGTTTTAATTGGAGTATGTATGGCACCAAGAAAGCTGCGGGCGATTATCAAAATAAATATGATGGATATGTATTTAACTCGAAATTTAATGAACAAAATTTTGGCGGACACATTGGTTATAATGGCGGATGGGGATTTAGTCATTTAGTTTTTAGCAAGTTTGATTTAATGACAGGTTTGGTTGAAGGAGCGCGTGACAGTTTGGGTAATTTTATAAACCTTTTGCCAGGTGGAATTGAAGCAACACCTACTCAAACAGATTTTTTAAGTTCGAATCCATTTTTGCCTTATCAACACATAAGGCATGTAAAAGTGGCTACTGACAATAACTTCAAATTAGGCAATAATCACCTTAGTTTAAACATAGGATTACAACAAAATCAGCGGGAAGAATTTGGCAATCCAGATGATGTAAATGAACGTGAATTATTTTTTGATTTAAAAACGTTGACCTATGCTACTCAATTTCATTTTAAGGAAAGAAAGGGTTGGAAAAATTCGATTGGGTTAAATGGAATGAATCAAGAAAATGCAAATAAAGGCGTTGAACAATTGATTCCAGATTACAAATTGAATGATATTGGCGTTTTTGTTTACGCTCAAAAAGAAATCAAAAAAATAAATTTCAGTGGTGGCATTCGATTTGATAATAGAAATATTAATGCAAATCAAATGATTCGAGATGGAGAAAAAATTGGTGACTCTATACAAAAAAGTTTCTCTAATGTTTCGGGAAGTATCGGTATTGCGTATCCATTTACCAAGAAAATAAACTTGAAATTGAATTTGGCAAGAGCGTTTAGAGCGCCAAGTATTTCTGAGCTTTCATCAAATGGTGCGCATGAGGGAACAAATCGATTTGAATATGGCGACAAAAATTTAACCAGTGAAATAAGTACGCAATCTGATGTAGCCATTGAATTTAATGAGGATCATTTCTCTTTTAATTTGGCTGGCTATTATAACCAGTTTAAGAATTTTATTTTTTATAGGAAATTGCAAAATAATATTGGCACAGATTCATTGGTAGAAGTAGATGGAGATATGGTTCAAGCTTTTAAATTTGACCAACAGCAAGTAAATCTTGCAGGCGTTGAATTAACACTAGATATTCATCCGCATCCTTTGGATTGGCTACATATTGAAAATACTTTTTCTTATGTTTCAGGGATATTTAAAAATGCTATTGAAGGAAGTAAAAATCTGCCTTTTATTCCAGCTCCAAAATTACTAACCGAGTTTAGAGCCGATTTTAAAAAATTAAGCAGCCATTTTAGAAACAGTTATATTAAGGTTGAGATTGACAATACATTCAAACAATCAACTCCTTTTACTGCCTTTAATACGGAAACCGCTACCAATGGATATACGTTAATAAATACAGGCTTAGGCACTGAAGTATTTTCTAAGAAAGACAATAAATTATTTGCGCTTTATTTTACGGCAAGCAATATTGGAAACGTTGCCTATCAAAATCATTTGAGTCGATTAAAATATGCGCCTTCAAATCCTGCAACAGGAAGAAATGGGGTGTTTAATGTTGGGCGAAATTTTGGTATAAAGATATTGGTGCCGCTGAGTTTTAAGATTTAGGAAATAAAAAAGTCTTCTACTTTATTCAAACTCCTTTGGCTTGTGTTGTTTGTAATCTTTATCATACCCAACAAAAAATCGCATGTAAATTACCCTACTTAAACGCATCATCCAAGGTTGTAAAACAACTAGCGCAACCGAATTTGTACCAAGCCAATAAAATATTCTATTGTCTTCTGTTGATACCCCAATCAACACCCACCAAGCCACGAAAGTGCTGGTTGATATGGCTACTGCTAATGCATAACTCACATAACCAGTTCCATACCAAAATCCAGGCTCCATATCATATTTCTGATCACAAACTGGACAATTATCGTACATGTCAAAAATATGTTTCAAAGAAATTTTGCGGTAAGCATTGGCATCTTGAAACATTTTCCCTTTTCTACATCTTGGACAACGCATTTTAAAAATACTAAGGAAATAATTTGGTGTTGAATGCTTTGTATTTTCCATAGGGCAAATTTAAAATTTATTAGAGATTACCAATTGTGACTTATGTTACACAAAATATTATTGATTTGAAATTTTCTTTCTTTCTCCAATTTGTTGGCGCCACATGGCATAATAGAGACCTTTATCATCAATTAATTTCTGATGGGTTCCTGTTTCCACCACATCACCTTTTTCCAAAACATAAATTCGATCGGCATGCATAATGGTACTTAAACGATGCGCTATTAAAACTGTAATTTGATCTTTAGCTGTTGAAATATCAATGATGGTATTTGTTATTTCTTCTTCTGTTAATGAATCTAACGCCGACGTGGCTTCGTCAAAAATCAATACCCTTGGTTTTCTTAATAATGCGCGGGCTATTGATATACGTTGCTTTTCGCCTCCACTCAATTTCAACCCACCTTCGCCAATCATGGTATCCAAACCTTTTTCTGCTCTAGATAATAAATAAGTACATGCTGATTTCTTTAACGCTTCGTTTAATTCATTTTCAGTAGCGGTAGGATTTACAAACATTAAATTCTCACGAATGCTTCCACTAAATAAATTGGTGTCTTGCGTTACAAATCCAATTTGATTTCTCAAATCATCAAATAAGATTTCAGTTTCGTTCATGCCGTTATATAAAATCTGACCTTGTGCTGGTCGGTATAATCCTACAAGCAATTTCATCAGCGTGGATTTTCCGCTACCACTCGGACCAACAAATGCAATTGTTTCTCCAAGCTTCACATCAAAGCTAATGTCATCAATGGCTTTATGCGTTGCAGTTTGATGTTTAAAACTAACGGTATTGAAGGAAAGTGTTTCTACTGGACCTAATTTTTTAGGATTCGACGGTTCAGATTCTGGTGCCTTTTTCATCAACTTGTCGAAATTGATTAATGATGCTTCTGCTTCGCGATAAGACAATAAAATGTTTCCAATTTCTTGCAAAGGACCAAACACAAAAAATGAGAATATTTGCATAGTTACCAATTGCCCAGCGTCCATTTCATCTCTAAAAATCAACCACATTAAAATAAATAAAATGACTTGTCGCAATGTGTTTACCAATGTACCCTGAACAAAACTGATGCTTCGAATTCTTTTAACTTTTTTTAATTCAAGCCCTAAGATTTTATACGTGTTTTTATTCAACCTTTCTACTTCTTGATTGGTAAGTCCTAAACTTTTTACCAATTCAATATTTCGTAACGATTCTGTTGTAGAGCCCGCCAATGCTGTGGTTTCACCAACAATATTTTTTTGAATTGATTTGATTTTTTTGGAAAGCTTATTGGTGATTAAAGTAAGTACGCCAATGCCAATAAGATACGCAACCGGAATTCGCCAGTTGATAAAAATTGCTGCATATACAAAAACGAATACAATGCCTATGATGATGCCAAAAAGGATGTTGATGAAATTGATCATGAATTTTTCTACATCAGATCTCACTTTAGTTAAAATAGATAAAGTTTCGCCACTGCGTTGATCTTCAAATTCTTGATAAGGCAATTTCATCGCATGTTGTAACCCATCTGTAAAAACCTTTGCGCCAAATTTTTGAATGATGAGGTTTAAAAAATAATCCTGAAAAGCTTTAGCGATTCTGCTCACCATTGCCACAGAGATCGAGAATAATAAAATATAAAAAACGCCCAATTGTAAATAAGGTTTCCCTTTTCTCGCAATATGATCATAACCCCAAAAGAAACTGTTGCTATCGAAATGGTTGGATTTATTTTGAAAATCACCAGCAAGATTTACTAGCTTTCCCAATAAAATTGGATCGATAAGTGAGAAGCCAATGTTAATGCTTGCTAATAAAAGGGTAAATGCAACCAGCCGTTTTAATGGCTTTAGATAATGAAATAATATTTTCAT
>CANKLV010000145.1 GCA_947483415.1 Chitinophagaceae bacterium | reverse complement strand
GGTTTCTAATCGAATTTTTAATTTTTGTTGATTGGGCAAAAGTGTTTCTTCTTCTATTTCTTGTTCAACTTCTGGCTTGAAATATGGGTCTGTAGAATAAACAAAACCTATGGTGTTGGGTTTCTTTTTCATTTGAATGATGTTGAATGTTATTATTAAATAATCACCGCTTTTATTGTTTCCCACCGTTGAAACGGTGGACTATGAAAAAATGCAAAAAATGTTCTAAATATGAAATCGTAAATTAATTTTTATTGTCGCCCACCGTTGAAACGGTGGGCTATGAAAAAATACAAAAAATGTTCTAAATGTGAAGTCGTAAATTAATTTTACTAAATAATCACTGCCTTCAAACTTAAATCTACGCTTTGGGCTTGATGAATAATGGCACCGCAAGAAATAAAATCTACACCA
Organism: Chitinophagaceae bacterium; assembly: GCA_947483415.1. Taxonomy (GTDB): domain Bacteria; phylum Bacteroidota; class Bacteroidia; order Chitinophagales; family Chitinophagaceae; genus Ferruginibacter. The sequence goes on along the minus strand of CANKLV010000145.1, from coordinate 4,391 downwards.
GTTGCCGCATAAGATTCAATGTTATCCAAATTTATACCACCACTAGCTTCTGTTTCAAACTGGCCGTCAATTATTTTCAATGCTTCTACAATTAGAGTTGGTGAAAAATTATCCAACATAATACGATCTACTTTTCCAATAGAAACCACTTTTTGTACATCTTCTAAAGTTCTGGTTTCTAATTCAATTTTTAATTCGGGATGAAATTTTTCAACGTAATTTGCTGCCATTAAAATGGCCTTTTCAATAGAACCACAATAATCAATGTGGTTGTCTTTCAACATAATCATGTCGTAAAGCCCAAATCGATGGTTTGTACCACCCCCAATTCTTACAGCCTCTTTTTCTAAAAGCCTGAAGTTCGGTGTGGTCTTTCTCGTGTCGAGCAATCTGGATTTATATGGTTTTAGTTTTTCAACGTATTGATTGGTAAGCGTTGCAATGCCACTCATCATTTGCATGGTATTCAGCACCAGTCTTTCGCAAGATAAAATAACATGAATAGGTGCACTGATTTCAAAAGCAATATCACCAACATTTGCATGGGTACCATCAGCCATTAACGCATTAAATTCAAAACCAGCATCAACTTGAGAAAAAATTACTCGGGCAATTTCAACACCAGCAAGCACAGAGTTTTGTTTAACTTTTAAAATAGCCTGACCCTTTGCTTTTTTATCAATACAACACAATGTAGAATGGTCGCCATTGCCTATATCTTCTTTTAATGCTGCAGAAATTAATTGAATTAAATCTTGTTTGTTATCCATTAAACAAATGTACAGATTGAATTGGAAAGGAGTAGGAAGAAGAATTAAAAAGTAAAAAAGGGAATTTAAAAAAATTTACTTTTTGAATTTGGATGGTTTTATTTGATTAATAAAATCGTAGACAAAAATGGTTGAAACCTTTATATAATGACATCTAATTCTACAGCCCACGGTTTAAACCGTGCGCTATGAAAATAAAAAATGCTTCACAACCGTTTCAACGGTTTACTATGTTTTAAAAAAATGACTATTCTATTAATTATCGCAATAGTTGAAAGAAATTAAGGCATATCGATTTTCGGAAGATTTTTATTTTAAATTAAACCCAATAACAAACAAGTTACATTGAGTGAGATTTTTACTTTTTACTTTTGAATTTATCATCCCTATTTCACATCAAATCTAATTTCCTGAAGGATGGATTTTTGAGCCGTTTGTTTGATGTAAAGTGTAGTTCTAAAAGTACCGTTTCGGGTGTATAAATTTCCAATACAATATTGAGCACCTTCGTTATCGCCGGTATGTAAAACCTCAAAATGTTTAACGTGATGTAATTTAAAAAAATCCTTCAAAATTAATTCGGCCTGAGCCTTGCTATAGTTGTTGCTTTTATCGGGCAATGAAATCTCTAAATTAGAATCAAAAAATGCGGATAAACGAGTTGAATTTCCGGATTCAATAGACATGATAATGCTATCTAAATTGTTTCCTCCTTTAAATGAAAAAAAGAAAAATAAAACGACTAAATATTTAAAATTGGCTTTCATAATAAAGCGTTTAATGGTTAAAAGCAAACTCTACTGCTTAACAATAACGATTTAATGGGTTGAAAATTGTTTGCGATATGAAATTAATTTTGAGAATACCTGATTGCATTAAGTAATACGGATTAAACATCTTAATGGTTCATTGAAATTGTCCCAAACAGCTGTCATATCGGCTTTATACAAGAAAAAATAGTACTAAAAAGTAATTATAATTGGTATAAATTGCGTTTACTAAAAAAAAAAATGAATAATAAAAAAATCGCGTTGGTTATTATGGATGGTTGGGGACTTGGGAAAGTGAAAGAAAGTGATGCGATACAGCACGCATATGTTCCATTTGTAACCGGCTTATACACACAGTACCCAAATAGTACTTTGATTACCTGTGGTGAAGAAGTGGGATTACCTGCAGGTCAGATGGGCAATAGTGAAGTTGGACATTTAAATTTAGGCGCTGGACGTATTGTGTATCAAGAATTAGAGCGCATCAATGTGGCCATCAAAAACCACACTATCGAAGAAAATATTACGTTTAAAGCAGCAATAAATGAAGCTAAAAACAACAACAAAACGCTTCACTTGTTGGGTTTAGTAAGTGACGGAGGCGTGCATGCGCATATCAATCATTTAAAAGCAATTTTGTCCATCTGTAAAGAAAATGGAATAACCAATGTGTTGGTACATGCGTTTACCGATGGAAGGGATACCGATCCAAAATCAGGCATTAAATTTATTGAAGAATTACAAAATCACATGAAAATATCTACCGGAAAAATTGCAACAATTACCGGAAGATATTATGCGATGGATAGAGATAAAAGATGGGAAAGGGTGAAAATTGCTTATGATGCTTTGGTAAATGGTGTTGGAAATAAAACCAATGATTTTGAAACTGCAATTCAAGATTCATACAACAATGGCGTTAGCGACGAATTTTTAATGCCGATGATAAATGGAAACATTGAAAAAACAACCATTTCTTCGGATGATGTAGTTATCAGTTTTAATTTCAGAACAGATAGATGCCGCGAAATTACGGAGGTGCTTACACAAATTGAAATTCCTGAGTTTGACATGAAGCCATTGAAATTACATTATACCACCATGACGCAATACGATCATTCATTTAAAAATGTACACGTGATTTTTGAAAATGATGATTTAAAAAACACCCTTGGTGAAGTGTTGGCAGCACATGGAAAAACACAGGTTAGAATGGCGGAAACAGAAAAATATCCGCATGTAAGTTTCTTTTTTAGTGGGGGCAGAGAAAAACCCTTTGAAGGCGAAAAACGCATCATGATTCCATCGCCCAAAGTAGCCACTTACGATTTAAAGCCAGAGATGAGTGCCATAGAACTTACAGATGCTGCGGTAAAAGAAATTGAAGAAAACAAACCTGATTTCATTTGTTTGAATTTTGCAAATGCAGATATGGTGGGCCATACGGGTGTTTGGGATGCAGTTATAAAAGCAGTTGAAACAGTGGACCAATGTGTTGAAAAAGTAGTCACCGCAGCATTAAAAGAAGACTACACCATTTTCCTAACAGCAGATCATGGCAATGCAGATTATGAAATAAATGCAGATGGCACGCCCAATACAGCTCATACGGTAAACCCTGTTCCATTTTTTATAATAGACAACAATTGGAACGGACAAATAAAATCGGGTAAGCTTGGAGATATTGCGCCAACCATTTTGTACATGATGGAGATTGAGGTACCGGGTGAAATGAATGGGGAGGTTTTGACGAAGCCCCCATCCCCAACCCTTCCCCCAAAGGTGAAGGGAGTTTGAGTTTTGTAGGGGTTGAAAATTTTCAACCTTTACAAGAGGTTTGAGTGTTGAAGAGGTTTGGGTTGTTTGAGAGGTTTTTGAGGTTTGAGAGGTTCAAAAGGGTTTTAGGGGATGAACATTTGCAACCCTCAAAAAGGTTGGAGATTTTCGTCTGCCGATGTTGGTGTTTTCACCAAACATCAAAGTAGGAGAATAACTCCCTTCCCTTTTCGGGGAAGGGTTGGGGAAGGGGCTCTTTGCGTCCTTGCTCCTTTGCGGGCTTTGCGTGAAAAAAAAACAAAAAAAATGATAAAAAAAATAATTTTCTTCCTTGGAATTGTATTTATTGCCATACAATTTTATCCACGCAATAATAATAACGTTGGAAATAAAAAAAGTAATTTTTCTTTGGCAGTATCAGAAACAACATCCGATAGTGTACTACAAATTTTAAAAACCAGTTGTTATGATTGTCATAGCAACAACAGCGTTTATCCATGGTACACCAACATCCAACCATTTTCATGGTGGATAAATCATCATATTTACGAAGGCAAAGAATATTTAAATTTTGATGAATGGGGAACATACACCTTAAAGAAAAAAAAACACATACTCCATGAAATTGAAGAGCAAATTGAAAAAGGTGAAATGCCATTAGAATCGTACAGATGGATTCATAAAAATGCGGTATTAACTCAGCAGCAAAAAAAAATGATTTATGATTGGGTGAAGGGGAATGAGTAGAGGTTTTAAGGTTTTTGAGGTTTTTGAGGTTTTTGAGGTTTTTGAGGTAGGGGTTGAAGATTTTCAACCCCTACCAGAAAATATACTTCTTTGATGATTGGTGATAACACCAACATCGGCAGACGAAAATGCCCAACCTTTTGAACCCATTGAACTTATTGAACCTTTTGAACATCCTCAACCTCCCAAGCTCTTTTTCCAAATTTTATCCTTACATTTAATAAAATAATTTTTCCATGACAGAAGAGGAATTACTTGACGGCAGTAAAAAAAATAATGCTGCTGCTCAGGAGCTTTTGTATCAAAATTACAGTCCGAAAATGTTGGG
>CANKLV010000144.1 GCA_947483415.1 Chitinophagaceae bacterium | reverse complement strand
CGATAGTATAAAACCAGCCGTGGTTATCAATGCAGATTCTGTGGCTCAATGGGGTGAAATTGTAAAAGTAATGAAAGTAGCTAGAAAGCTTGGTGCTACTACATCTGCTACCGTTAGTGGAAGCGATTAATCAATACCATTCTTGGCTTATCAAACAAATCGTTTTTTACTGTTGCTTCATAACCTGCGTCTTTAAATAAAGAACAAACTTCATCCGCAAAATTTTCATGCGTTTCCAAAAATATATTCCCGTTTTTATTTAGGTGATTTTTAGCGAACCTTAAAATGGCTTTATAAAATATTAATGGATCTTCGTCCGGAACAAATAATGCCAGATGTGGCTCAAACTCGGTTACGTGCTTATCCATTGATTGTATTTCTACATTAGGAATGTAAGGCGGGTTGCTAATGATTACATCGTATGCATCAAGGTTTTGCCAACTGTTTTCATCTAAAAAATCAAGTACTTTAAAATAAATTTTTATTTGATGATTGTCTGCATTTTCTGAAGCGATTTCAATGGCTTTTGTACTTAAGTCAACAGAAGTAATATTTATTTCTGGTATATTTTTTTTCAATGAAATGGGAATACAACCGCTGCCCGTTCCAATATCTAACAACTTTTTTTGATTTTTTTGTTTTAGATGTTGAATGGCAATCTCTACTAATTCTTCTGTTTCAGGACGTGGAATTAAAACGGCATCAGAAACTTTAAATTTTAAATGATAAAACCAAGCTTCGCCCAAAACATATTGAATGGGTTGATGATTAAGCAATTGGTTAAGTGCTTGATTTAAGGATGAAAAAGTATTCGCCTCGATTTCCATTTCGGGATTTCTTAAAACATCGGCTCTGCTGATATTTGCTAAAGATTCAAAAACCATTTTGGTGATATTTGATGCTTCATTTTCAACATAAATGAGCTTTAATTTAGACAGATAATGTCTATAAAATTCGTTTAATTTCATTTGTACAAACTTAGTTTATTTTTCAATGCTTAATTTTAGGCGTTGAACGAACATTACACATACATGCAAAGATGCCTTGATTTGGCATCACTCGGGTTAGCAAATGTAGCCCCAAACCCAATGGTAGGCGCGGTTTTGGTGTATGAAAACGAAATTATAGGAGAGGGATTTCATCAGCAATATGGACAAGATCATGCAGAGGTAAACTGCATCAATAGTGTGAAGGAACAACATCTACACCTCATTGAAAAAAGTACTTTGTATGTTTCATTAGAGCCCTGTAATCATCTTGGCAAAACGCCACCATGTACAGATTTAATTGTTTCTAAAAAAATACCCAAAGTTGTTATTGCATGTACAGACCCATTTGATAAAGTAAACGGCTCCGGAATAAAAAAACTATTAGATTCAGGTGTAGAAGTCATTACAGGCATTTTAGAAAATGAAGCCATTGAATTGAACAAACGATTCTTTACTTTTCATCAACAGAAACGACCTTATATAATATTGAAATGGACACAATCTGAAAATCAATATATATCAGCATTTCAAGGCAAACCAATTAGAATTTCAAATGCATTAACGGATGTTTTGGTGCATAAATGGCGTAGCGAAGAAGCTGCGATTATGGTGGGCACAAATACAGTAATGAATGATAATCCTTCATTAACAACAAGAAATTGGGTTGGTAAAAATCCCATTAGAATTTTTATTGACAGAGATTTGAAAATCGAACAAACGGCTAAAATATTAGACCAATCATCATCCACTATTATATTGAATCAACACATAAATAAAAGAGAAGGCGAAAATGTTTTCACTCAAATTAATTTTGAGCATGAAATAATTCCTCAACTTAATGAATTGCTATATCAAAAAGATGTACAGTCAGTTATCATTGAAGGTGGTGCTAAATTGTTGCAATCATTTATAGATGCAGGGGTTTGGGATGAAGCGCGGGTAATTACCAACCAAACAATGGTTATCGAAAATGGAATCAGATCTCCAACTTTTGAATACAAAACATGTTGTAAACAAGAAAAAATACAAAACGATTTGATACAATATTTTTCAAACCATAAAAAGAATAAAGCAAAATAGATGGAGCATTATTTTACCATAGATCAACCATCATTTGCGGAGTTTAAAGATCGGGGAAGTAAATTTCTCGCATTTGCATATCCAATAAAAACGGCTTTAGAGTTTAAGAAGCACCTACAAAATTTAAAAAAGGAACATCCAAAAGCAGTTCATCATTGTTTTGCATACCGGTTGGGATTTACAGGAGATGAATTTAGATCTAGTGATGATGGCGAGCCTTCTGGAAGTGCAGGAAAACCAATATTGGGACAAATAGACAGCAAGAAATTGTGTAATGTAGCCGTAATTGTAGTAAGGTATTTTGGTGGATCTTTACTTGGTGTTCCGGGATTAATCAATGCATATAAAACCGCTTCAGTTTTGGCATTACAAATGGTACCCACTATTAAAAAGCCCATAACAATTCAATTAAAAATTGAATTTGATTACCAATTAATAAACGATGTGATGATAATTGTTAAACTATGTCAGTGCAATATAATCAGTCAAGAAATCAACTTATTTTCGAATTTGACATTAGAAGTGCCCAAATCAAAGGAAAAAGAGGTGGTTTTTAGATTTGCGGACATAAAAAATTTGATAATATTGCCAGAAAAATCAAAAAAAGCTAAATAATTAAAAATTTTCGGCTTGTTGTTAACATTTTTTTTTACTTTTAATAATTCTATACGTTTTTAAGAAATAAAATTTTAAATTAAGACATGAGAAAAATTTTACTAACATTCACCTTGATTTCAGTATTTTTTGTTGCCGAATCTCAGCAATTACATTTTATGAGTCAATTCTTGCAACATAATACTATGTACAATCCTGCAGCTGCGGGGATGTCAAATGTTAACAAATTAGGCTTTGCTTACAGAAGTCAGTGGTCTGGTTTCAACGGTCCCAAAACCATTATGCAGTACGGAGATTTTGATTTGCCAAAATACACAACTGGCGTTTCTTATTATTTGTATAAAGATGAAACAGGTCCCACGAGTAGAACCGGCGGTCAATTGGCATTGTCATATCATGTAAAATCAGCCAACAAAAAAAATAAATTGGGCATTGGTTTAGAAATGCGTGGATTTCAATATGCAATTGATAAATCTAAATTAGATGTAGGTACTGATCCTGCATTAGTTGGGGCAAAAAATAAATTCGCATTTGATGCAGGTTTTGGGGTTTATTTTACCAATGAAAAATTGAGTATTGGCGCTGCTGCTAGCCAATTGATTGGAGCTAAATTACAATTATCTGATGTACCGAATACTACATTGGGTGGAAGGTTATATCGTCATTATAATTTCACGGCAAATTACAAAATACAAACAGGTGAAGATGTATATGTAGTGCCATTTACAATGGTTCGCTTGATTGAAAACTCACCTACAGAAGTTGATTTCGGTGCTAAAGTAGATTATCAAGATAAAATTTGGTGGGCTTTAGATTGGAGGGTAAATCAATTTTGGAGTGTACAAGCAGGAATGAAATTATTCCAACGTGTAAGGGCTTCATATTCTTATGATTATTACACATCGCCAATAAGCACATATTCAGACGGTGCACATGAAGTTGGATTACAATTCGACCTTAAGAAAAAATAATTCAAATTCAAATCAATAAAAAATCAATCTAATAAAGCTAAATAACATGAGAAAGATTCAACTGATTACAATTTTATTTTTAATAGCATTTACTTCTAAAATCAATGCACAAACTGGGTTCGCGTTTAGCTGTTCAAGAGACACTACTATTGATGGTTGTGTTACTCCTTGTATCACCTTAAAAGCTAAAATTCCAGATGTACGTTCATCAACAAATTCTTACGTAATTAATCCATTAACAGGACCAAACGGATGTTTCAATCCTTATATAAGTCCTGCTACATCGGGTACTTCAACAAGTCTTACTCAAGATGATACGTATTCAAGTGCTGTAACCATACCATTTCAATTTCCATTCTATGATGATGCGGCGTCACCATACAGTTCGTTAATTATTAGTTCAAATGGTTTTGTATCATTTGATGTTTCTAAAGCTAGTGCATATTCACATTATAATATGACTGCAGGAGATGTACCAGACATCGCGTATGACAAATCTTTGATTATGGGTGTGTTTCATGACATTAATCCTTTTTATACCACTTCTCCAACACAACAAATTAAGTATCAAGTTTTGGGTGTTTCACCACACAGAAGATTTGTAGTGAGCTATTACAAAGTACCACAATACAGCACTACTTGTCAAAATTTAATAGAAAATACGCATCAAATTGTACTGTATGAAGGCTTAGGTATTATTGAAGTTTTTGTATTTAGTGCAGAGCAATGTCCAACTTGGAACCAAGGAAGAAAGATGATTGGTTTACATAATGCCAATAAAGATAAAGGTCTTATGGCACCTGGAAGAACTGCAGAAGGTCCAAACTGGGGTGCTCGTAACATGAATGAAACATGGCGTTTTGTACCAGCATCTGGTCCATCTTTGTTTCGTGGAGTTGAATTGTATGATTTAAATGGTACCTTAATTTCAACAGGAGACACTACAGGAATAGGAAGCAATACATTATCTGTTTCTTTCCCGAATGTTTGTCCACAAGGAAACACAACTTATATCGTTCGTTCAAAATATGCATCATTCAACAATCCGAATGCATTTATTTACGGAGCGGATACGATTAATGTAATTTCAAATAATCCATTATCTGCAGCTTATGCAGCATCTGCAGCATCATGTGCAACTGCTGGAATTGGAACCGTTGCTGTTTT
>CANKLV010000143.1 GCA_947483415.1 Chitinophagaceae bacterium | reverse complement strand
TATGATTTAAATGCAAAAGCAAATTATAAATTCTCTGAAAAAGACAGACTTTATATCAGCGGCTATTTCGGTAGGGATGTTTTTGATTTTAAAAATGGTGCACAAAGTTTGGATGTAAAAATCCCTTGGGGAAATTCTACTGGTACAATAAGATGGAATCATGTGTTTACCAAACGACTTTTTGCAAATACAACTGCCGTTTACAACGATTACAATTTTAGCTTTCAAGCCCTTCAAAACAATTTCAACATTAAATTGGCTTCTGGCATTAGGGATTTGAGCATCAAACAAGACTTCGATTTTTATCCTTTTTCAAAACACCGCATAAAATTTGGAGCGGCATACACATATCATAAGTTTACGCCTTCGGTAATTTCTGGAAATCAAGATTCTGTAGTGTTTAATCCTCAAAATGCACAAATTAAATACGCTAGAGAAGCGGCTGTGTATGTTCAAGATGATATAGAAATAAGTTCAAAATTGCAATTGAATGTGGGTTTGAGATATAGCTTTTTTCAACAGGTTGGTCCATATAAATTATACAAAACTGATGTTGATGGAAACCGCTTAGACAGTACGGTGTACAAAAATGGACAACCGGTTAAAACCTATGGTGGATTAGAACCAAGGGCAACTTTACGGTATGCCATAAACGATGAAACATCTATTAAAGCATCTGTAACTAAAAATTTCCAATACATACATTTGGTTAGTAACTCTGGAACTACTTTGCCTACTGATATTTGGGTATCTAGCACATACAAAGTTAAACCGCAAATCAGTTGGTTGTATGCAGCAGGTTTCTTTAAGAATTTCAAAAATAATATGTTTGAAACTTCTGTAGAAATGTATTACAAAGACATGCAGAATCAAATAGAATATAGTGAAGGATATACGCCAAATAGTTTGGATGATACCGAAAATTCATTTGTATTTGGCAAAGGATGGAGTTACGGCTCTGAATTTTTAGTCAATAAAGTTCGAGGAAAACTCACCGGTTGGGTGGGTTATACATTAAGTTGGACGTGGCGGAAATTTGCAGATTTGAATTTCGGAGAAAAATATCCAGCAAAATACGATAGACGCCATGATTTAAGTGTGGTGGGCATGTATCAGCTAAATACAAAATGGAAATTGTCGGCTACGTTTATTTATGGAACAGGAAATGCCGTAACCTTACCACAACGTTTTTATTTGGTGGATGGTGTATTAACACAAGAGTTTAGCAGAATTAACCAATATCGATTGCCTTCATATCATCGCTTAGATGTAGCTGCAATTTTAACGCCAAGAAAAAATCAAAATAGAAAATGGAAAACAGAATGGGTGTTCGGCGCATATAATGTATACAGCAGAAAGAATCCATATTTTATTTATTATGATCAATCAGGAAGTGCTGCCGAAGGTAGCTTAAGGATTCAGGCAAAGCAAGTATCTATATTTCCGATAATTCCGTCTGTAACTTGGAATTTTAAGTTTTAAAAAGTGATTGTTTTTCGGCCGTTCTTGCCGCACCTACGGAGCTCTAATAATCAGGTCGCTCCTATGGAGCTTAGTTGACTGTTTGTTTTGGAGTTACAAAAAGTTAGCCCCGCTGGGATTGTCTTAAACAGATACATACATTTGGAATTGTGAATAATTTGAAAGTTAAAAAGTAAAGCAATTGTTGTTACTCATTACCTATTAAAATAAAGCTCCAGAGGTGCACCCTGTTAATAGCTCCAGAGGAGACACATATTCCTAGCTCCGTAGGAGCGACATCATCACCTGTATTTTTTCGAGCCAGATGTAATAATCATGTAAAAAGTATGGATAATCGTAGAGCCCAAAAGTAATGGGATAAACCACCATTCTAAAGCAGATGATTTGGTATAAGCGCCTTCAATTTCTTTAAACGTTATGTATGCAAACAATACAGTGATATTAAACAAAAGTATACGCATCATTCTAGAAGCCAATTTATACTGCTTGTGTGCATTTTGCTCCGTTATTGTAGATAGATAATTGAATCTATGTGGATACCGATTTAAAACATAAATAAGGATGTAAACCAAACTAATAATTACCGGAAGCAACCAAATTGTAAATTTACTACCAAAGCCATTGGGGTTTCCGTTTACGTCAAAATGCGTTGCAATAATACCAGGTAGTTTATTAAAATGGTAGATGGTAAATCCCCAGGTGGCAATCAATACAATCAATGCGCCAAACTCTAAGAAATAATCAATGGTTTCCTTTTTTATGGTTAATGAAGGTTTAACATTATCCATTTTTCAATATTATTGATTTGCTTTGTGAATAAAACGGATAACGCCGCTTTTTTCTAAGTCTGAAGTGATTCGGATTTCGTATCGATTCGAGCCGTCCGTAACTACCATCAATGCTGTATTTGGAGCAATTCTACCCAAGTTTTCAGCAAACATGATTAATTCATTTGTATCCTTATTTGCTTCAACGGGCAAATTCAAACTGATGGATTTATCGGATAATCGCTTGTTTGCAAGCAACAACTTACCATTATAAAACAATGAAATGCTGTCTCCATCTATTTCCCCATTATCGTAAAGATCAATTTTTACAGTGCCGTTTTCTACTTCAATCGTTTTTATTACTAAATTTTTTCTTTTTTCTAACTTCGAAATGTCTTCCGTTGATTGTATAAACTTTTCACTTTCTTTTGTGGTGGATTCTATGATTTCTTCTTTTTTTATAGGGTCATTTTTTTTTGTTAAATCAGCATTTGCTTCTGTATCGACTTTTGCAGTGGTTGTTTTTTTTGTTTTTTCAATTTTTGTTTTAGATGCGGTATTCCCTTTTGCAATTGCCTTATTGGTGGGTTTTATATCAACATTGTTTTGAGCTTTTGCATAAGCACCGGGATAGTTTTTAATCAACGTTCTTCTGGTTAAATTCGTAATGCCAAATCCACAGTTCCCTTTTTGATTAGGTGATGGAATCCAATTTCCTTCCATGGTTTCTTCATCTCCTTTTTTGAAATAAGTTAATTTATGTACTTGAAAACAGTTGGCAATATTTAATGGAATATTGGTTTTGAGGCGTTCTATTTCTTTTATTTCGATGTATTTCTTTTTATTTTCAATGGTGCATTCCACTTTACAAATGGTATAAAACCGTTTTCCATTTTCAGTAAAATAAGTATAAGAAGATCCTGTTGCAGTAGTTCCATTCACTTCTAACTCTAACACATATTCACATTTTTCACCTGAGAAATTTCCACGTGATGTACTCTTATCAATAAATTCACCCTTCCATTGCCCCGAAAAGTTTTGAGCAAAAACGCTAGCGATAATTCCAAAGAAAGAATAAATAATGATGTAAATACTTTTAAACATAAAGCTGTAAAAATTTGAACACCGCAAAAATAAACATGATTTATTGACTAAAATAACTTCTTATGCTATGAAGATAGCTAAGAGTTCGTTAAATTTGGGCTCGAAATTTAAGAATATATAAATTATGATGATAAATATAACGTTACCAGATGGAAGTGTAAGGGCCTATGAATCAGGTGTTTCTTCAATGGATATTGCTAAATCTATAAGTGAAGGTTTGGCCAGAAAAGTATTAGCTGCTACAATTAATGGTCATGTTGTTGATGCATCCAGCCCAATAAGTGTCGATGCTTCATTGAAATTATTGACTTGGGACGACAAAGAAGCGAAGTCTACTTTTTGGCATTCATCTGCACATTTAATGGCCGAAGCTGTTCAATCTGTTTTCCCTCATGCTAAATTTTGGGTTGGTCCGGCTGTAGATAGGGGATTTTATTACGACATCGATTTGGGAGATACCAAAATGTCGGAAGAAGATTTGCTTGTTTTGGAAAAGAAGATGAATGAGTTTGCAAAGCAAAACAATGCTTTTATTAAAAAGGCAATGCCAAAAGCTGAAGCCATTCAATATTTTACCGAAAAAGGAGATGAATATAAATTGGATTTGTTGAGCAATTTAACCGATGGGGAAATTAGTTTTTATACCCAAGGTAGTTTTACTGATTTATGCCGTGGTCCACACATCCCATCAACAGGACATATTAAAGCCATTAAATTAACCAGCATTGCAGGTGCATATTGGAAAGGCGACGAAAAAAACAAACAATTAACCCGTATTTATGGGGTTACATTTCCAAATCAAAAAGAGCTCGACGAATATCTGTTGATGTTGGAAGAAGCTAAAAAAAGAGACCATAGAAAATTAGGGAAAGAATTAAGCATTTTCACTTTTGATGATATGGTTGGTCAAGGACTTCCGCTTTGGTTGCCAAATGGCGGTATCATCATAGAGGAGTTGGAAAGATTGGCTAAAGAAACAGAATCTGCAGCTGGTTACAAAAGAGTAGTTACGCCACATATCGCAAAAGAAGAAATGTACCTCACAAGCGGCCATTTGCCTTATTATGCAGATAGTATGTTTCCACCAATGGAGCTAGATGGTACAAAGTATTATTTAAGGGCAATGAACTGTCCGCATCACCATAAAATATTTGATGCAGAACCTAAAAGTTATAAAGATTTGCCATTCAGAATTGCAGAGTATGGTACTTGTTATCGCTACGAACAAAGTGGTGAATTATTTGGTTTGATGCGTGTTCGTTGCTTACACATGAATGATGCACATATTTATTGCAGTAAAGAACAATTTGCAGAAGAATTTAGAGCAGTAAATGAAATGTATCTGAAGTATTTTAAAATATTTGGCATTGATAAATATGTGATGCGTTTGAGTTTGCACGAACCTTCAAAACGCGGACAAAAATATATTGACGAGCCAGTACTTTGGGAACAAACAGAATCAATGGTTCGTCAAACTTTAATTGAATCAAACATTCCATTTATTGAAGTTCAAGATGAGGC
>CANKLV010000142.1 GCA_947483415.1 Chitinophagaceae bacterium | reverse complement strand
TATAGTTTCCTCCAGATGATTTAAGCACATCCATTACAATCCCAAGCATCGTCGTTTTACCACTACCGTTAGGTCCTAAAATTCCATACACTGTGCCTTTTGGAACAGTAAAACTCACTTGCTGTAACGCCTGTATCTTGCCATAATTTTTGGAAAGATTGTCGATTGTCAATATGTTCATTATTGTGCTAAATTTTGCATGAAGTAATCAGTTACTTTTTTATAAAGATGCGCCCTATCTTTTCCCAACACATTATGCTGGTGTCCTGGATAAATCATATAATCAACCTGAACACCCTTATCCACAGCAGCTTTTACTAAATTTACAGAATGCTGCATTACCACTACGTTGTCTTGCATTCCGTGAATCAACAATAGTTTTCCTTTAAGTTTTTCGATTTGTTTTGTCAAGTCTGTTGCTTCAAATCCATCAGGGTTTTCTTGAGGCGAATCCATATAACGTTCTGTGTACATGATTTCATAAAACTTCCAATCGGTAACTGGACCACCTGCAACTGCTGTTCTGAAAATACCTGGATGATTGAGCATGAAATCAATAGTCATGAATCCGCCATAGCTCCATCCAAATAAGCCCATTTTATTTTTATCCGTGAATGATAATTCGTTTAAATAATTTACGCCAGACATCAAATCTTCCATTTGATATTTACCCGCATTTCTATGTATTTCTTGCTCAAATGCTTTACCTCTATTTGAACTGCCCCTTGTATCTAAAGTAAATACTACAAAACCTCTTTCTGCCATATACTGAAACCAATAATCTCCTGCGCCACCATTCCAGCTATTCGTAATCATTTGCGCATGCGGACCTCCATACCAATATACAACTACAGGGTATTTTCTGGTGCTGTCAAAATCTGCTGGCTTAAATAACCTGCAATACAGATCATCACCTTTATTATTTTTAATGGTAAAAATGCTTAACGCGCCTTGTTTAAAATTTGCCAAAGGATTAGATGAAGTCAACAATGTTTTTTTCTTCCCAGATTTTGTTTCAATCAATTGGATCGTTCTTGGATTAGAGGGATTGCTAAAATTATCTAAAACATAGGCCCCATCAGTGCTAAATGAATTGATATGCACTTGATCGCCTTCTGTAATTGTTTTTACTTTTCCGGTTTTCAAATTTATACTGCACAAATTTTTTGAAATGGGAGATACAATGGTTGACACAAAAAATAAGTTTTCTCCTTTTTCATCAAACCCTTTTACTTCGGTTACTTCCCAGCTTCCTTTTGTAAGTTGACAAATTAATTTACCATCTGAGTTGTAGAGATATAAATGGTTCCAACCATCTCTTTTGCTTTGCCAAATAAATTGCGTTGGGTTGTTTTTTACAAATTGCATCGGCACCAATGGCTCTGCGTATTTAGCATCCGTTTCTTCAAACAACGTTTTTACAAATAAGCCTGTTGTTGCATTGTATTGATTTACTGAAAAATGATTTTGTTCTCTGTTAACAATTGCGATGTACACAAATTGATCATCAGGACTCCATGCAATATTCGTAAGATATTGCTCTTCTGGACCTTCGGTTTTAACCCAAATTGTTTTTTCAGTTTCTGCATTATAAATTCCAAGTGTAACATGGTGACTTTTATCACCTGCCATTGGGTATTTTACATTAGTAACTTTGGCTGGACGTTCGTTCCAGTCTATGATTGGATAATCAGGAACCATGGATTGATCCATTTTATAAAATGCCAATAACTTTCCATTGTTGCTCCAAAATGTTCCTTTGGTAATGCCAAACTCACTTTGATGTACCGTTGAACCGTACACGATTTTTTCGCTACCATATGCCGTTATTTTTTCGATATTCCCATTTTTAGAAATCATTAAATTATTCTCTTCAACATAAGAAATATATCCGGCAGCACTGGTTTCTATATATTCTTTATCTGAAAATTTACTATTCAAAATAACTTCAACTGTATTCGTTGATGGACGAATAGAAATCTTTTGTCCTTTTATGGTTGCGATGTAATTGTCTTTTGAAAATGAAATTGCAGGCATTGAAGTAACCGTATCAATTGAACCTTTTTTCAAAAAAGCATTAAATGCTGTAAGTGATAAAAATTCTTTTTCCTTAGCATCATTAAAATTGCCAGATATCCACTTCTCGGTGCCGTTATCTTTTTTTAAATACACATAATTATTGGTGCCTTTAATAAACTGAAGTTGCTTTAAATTTTCGGGAGCAAGTGAAGTTCGGGCATTAAGCATGGCATCTTCAATAGTAAGTAATTTTTGTTGCGCTTGAACTGAATTGGCTAAACAACAAGTGATAAGAAAAATAAAAATTCTTTGCATATTTTTTGTTTTTGGAGAATGGCTAAAAGTAATAAATAAAACGCAATCAAAAGTTTGAACTTCTTAATTAAAACTCAAGTTTACTTTTTGATCCTCAACGATTAATTCATGCTGTATTCCACAAATCAAAGCTTCATTATGTTTTTGGTGGCCAACTGGAAAATCAAAACAAACTGGAAACGAAAATTCTTTCACTTTTTCCATAACCATTTCTTCTAAACGCAATCCAAATTCTTGTCCTGGATCGTCTTTTTTTATTTTAAATCCGCCTATAATTAATCCCTTTAAATGCGTCAGTTTTCCGCTTCGTTTTAAATTCCATAACATTCTATCGATGTTATACAAATACTCTTCCGTATCTTCTAAAAATAAAATTTTATGTTTTGTATCTATTTCAGATGCGCTACCACAAAGACTTTCAATAACACGCAAGTTTCCGCCAATCAAAAATCCTTTGGCATTTCCCAAGCGATTAAAAGGATTTGGATTTGCATCATAACTTAATGCTTTCCCCGTTAAACAATCATGAATGGTTTGAATTGATTTTAATTGCACATCTTCGGCAAGCGACCAATCCTTTAGAAAACTATTGCACATTTTGGAATGTATCGTTGCAATTTTAAAATTTCGGTTGATGTGGCTATGTAAAATTGCAACATCGCTAAACCCGATAATCCATTTGGGGTTGGAAACAAAACCTTTAAAATTGAATTGATCAATGATGCGTAAAATGCCATACCCACCTCTTGCGCACATGATGGCTTTAATGTTTTTATCATCCAGCATTTCTTGAAAATCTAATAGACGTTCTTGGTCAGTACCCCCAAAAGTAAAATGTTGTTTACCTATGGTGTTGCCAATTTTAACCCTAAATCCCCATTCGGTTAATTTGTTTATGGCAGATTGAATATCTTCTAATGAAATTGAACCCGCAGGAGATGTAATTCCGATGGTATCGCCAATATTAAGAAATGGTGGCTTTGTACAATAATTTTCTTCATCAGATAGCATCGTCAATGTATCATTTGCAGACTTACCCGAAACAGATGAAGCTGCGAGTAAAGTAATTGTTGATGATAGAAAGTTTTTACGGTTCATAGATAGTGTAGAATCAAAAGTACGAAAATGATTGAGAGGTTAGCCCCCTCAATCCCCCAAGGGGGAAGTTGGAAGCATTTTCCGTTTTTGGATTTCTCAAACTTATGAATTTTTTGAAATTCAGAATGCTCAAGCTCCCTTCACCTTTTGGAGGAAGGGTTGGGGAAGAGGGCTTTTATAGAATGCTCAAGCTCCCTTCACCTTTTGGGGGAAGGGTTGGGGAAGGGAGCTTTTATTTATTGGCAATTGCCTCCTTTTACGGTATTTTTGCACCCATGAACAATCCAAAAAGATACTTAATTACTTCAGCACTACCTTATGCCAATGGACCAAAGCATATTGGGCATTTAGCAGGTGCATATTTACCCGCAGATATTTATACCCGTTATCTCAGGGCTCAAAAACGTGATGTTGTATTCGTATGTGGAAGTGATGAACACGGTGCGGCCATTACCATACAGGCAATGAAAGAAAACACCACACCAAAAGCAATCGTAGATAAATACCATGCTTTGCTTGAAAGCAATATGAAGGATTTGGGCATTTCATTTGACATATATCACAGAACTTCTTCCCCTATTCACCATGAAACTGCAAAAGAATTTTTTACAAAGCTGAATAATAACGGTGATTTAATTATAAAAGAATCAGAGCAGTATTTTGATGATGCTGCCAATACTTTTTTAGCAGATAGATACATAATAGGTACTTGTCCGATTTGTTCTAGTGAAGGCGCATACGGCGACCAATGTGAAAAATGTGGCACTTCGTTAAGTCCGGAGCAATTAATTAATCCAAAAAGTACGTTGAGTGGAAATCCTCCATCTAAAAAGAAAACAACACATTGGTATTTACCATTGGATAAGCACGAAGAATTTTTACGAGAATGGATACTTGAAAACCATAAATCAGATTGGAAGACAAATGTATTGGGACAATGCAAAAGTTGGATTGATGCAGGTTTACAACCAAGAGCGGTAACAAGAGATTTGGAATGGGGCGTTACCATACCAAGCGATGTGCCGGGAGGGGACGGAAAAGTCCTTTACGTTTGGTTCGACGCGCCTATCGGCTACATCAGTGCTACCAAACAATGGGCGCTTGATAACAATAAAGATTGGAAACCTTATTGGGAAGATAAAGACACCAAATTGGTGCATTTTATTGGCAAAGACAATATTGTTTTTCATTGCATCATTTTCCCAGTGATGTTGAAATTGCATGGAAACATTTTACCTGAGAACGTTCCAAGTAATGAATTCATGAATTTGGAAGGAGATAAAATGAGTACAAGTAGAGGATGGAGTATAGAAATGGATGACTACATCAATGATTTTGTAAAAAAAGAAAATGGTGGCGGAATGATGGTGGACGCGCTTAGGTATTATCTAACCGCAATTGCACCCGAAACCAAAGACAGCGAATTTACTTGGAAAGGATTTCAAGATGC
>CANKLV010000141.1 GCA_947483415.1 Chitinophagaceae bacterium | reverse complement strand
CGACTTGACGGTTTCAACAAGTTTCTTTTTAATTGATGCAGCTAAGTTTGAAGGAATATATGCCCTTGATGCTGCCGAACATTTTTGTCCTTGATACTCAAATGCGCCACGTGCCAATGCAGTTACTACAACATCTACATCTGCTGATTTGTGGGCAATTACAAAATCTTTCCCGCCCGTTTCACCAACAATTCTTGGATAAGATTTATACTTGTTCATATTTGCACCAATCGTTTCCCACATTTTATTAAAAACACCAGTGCTTCCGGTAAAATGAATTCCAGCAAAATCAGGGTGATTGAATACTACATTCCCAATAGTTGGTCCATCAATAAACACTAAATTAATAACGCCATCAGGTAAGCCGGCTTCTTTTAAAATACGCATAAATAATTGTGCACTATACACTTGCGTATTGGCACATTTCCAAATCACGACATTGCCACACATTGCAGCACTAGTAGGTAAGTTGCCACCAATTGCGGTAAAATTAAAAGGGGTTAATGCAAATACAAATCCTTCTAAAGGACGGTATTCTAGACGATTGTTCATCCCTGTTCCACTAATGGGCTGTTGACGATAAATGTCGCTTAAAAAATGCACGTTGAATCTTAAAAAATCTATTAATTCACAAGCCGAATCCAATTCAGCTTGTATAACATTTTTACTTTGACCAAGCATTGTTGCCGCATTTATAAAAGGGCGATATTTTGTTGCCAATAAATCGGCTGCTTTTAAAAATATATTGGCTCTGTTTTCCCAACTCATTCCAGCCCATTTATCTTTTGCTTTTAAAGCAGCATTGATGGCTTTTGTAACATGAGTTGCATTACCAGTATGGAAATGTCCTAAAATATGTTTGTGTTCATGAGGCGGACGCATCGCAACTTTATTTAATGTACGTATTTCTTCAGAACCAATGTACATGGGCACGTCAATCTTTTCAGACTTCAATGTTTTTAGTGCATTTTTTAAAGCTAATCTTTCTGCACTTCCGGGTGCATAATTTAAAACAGGTTCATTGACTGGTGATGGATAATAAAAATCGCCAAATTGCATAATGATAGGTTTTAATTTTATTTATAAAAAATTGTAAAATTCTAAATTTATCCAAACCAAAATTAAAGAATTAATCTTCTTTTTCACTCATTAAAAACGCTTTAATGAAACCATCTATTTCACCGTCCATTACAGGCCCTACATTGCCTACTTCGAAATCGGTTCGGTGGTCTTTAATCATTTTGTATGGATGGAAAACATAAGATCGAATTTGAGAGCCCCACTCTATTTTTTTCTTTGACGCATTTTTAGAATCAATTAATTCTTGGCGTTTTCTCATTTCTTCTTCATATAATCTACTCTTCAACATCGCCATTGCTTTTTCTCTATTTTCTCCTTGTGTACGGGCTTGTTGACATTCTACAATTATTCCACTTGGTTTGTGTGTTAAACGAACAGCAGTTTCAACCTTGTTTACATTCTGTCCACCACTTCCACCACTTCTAAAAAAGGCCCATTCTACGTCAGCTGGATTTACTTCAATTTCAATGGTATCGTCAATTAAGGGATACACATAAACACTGGCAAAAGATGTATGTCTTCTGGCATTGCTATCAAAAGGAGAAATTCTAACTAGACGATGAACACCACTTTCCGCTTTTAAAAATCCATATGAAAATGCACCGTCAAATTGGAAAGTACAAGTTTTTATACCGGCCCCATCACCCCACTGCCAATCCAATTCGGAAACAGTCCAACCTTGTTTTTCGCCATACATTCTATACATACGCGCAAGCATTTCAGCCCAATCCTGACTTTCTGTACCTCCTGCACCAGAATTAATTTGAAGTACAGCTGGCAAAGCATCCGCAGGGTCATTTAATGTACTTTTAAATTCAGCTTCTTCGATTTCAGCATTGGCTTTGGAAAAAGCTTCTTTCACTTCTTCTTCTGTAGCTTCTGATTCTTTCCAAAAATCAAATAATACCGCAAAATCTTCTACTGCACCCACAACACGCAAGTACATATCAGACCAATACTCATTATTTTTTATGTCTTTTAGAATCGATGTAGCGCGCGCATTGTCATCCCAAAATCCAGGAGAAAGGGAAAGTTGCTTATCGTTTGAAATTTTTGCTATTCGGTTATCGTAGTCAAAGAAACCTCCTCAAAACCAAAACACGGTCTTTCATAACCTTTAAATGTTCAATTGTCATAGGTGCAAAAGTATTGTTTTTTAATCAATGGTTAAGAGAAGATTTTATGATAGATGTCATTTAAAAAGGTTCTACTTTAACACCAAGTCCTGGCAAATCATTATAAATCACTTTGCCAAAATCGAAGCTCACGCCTTCTCCGAACTTTTCATTTTGCAATAAAGTGCCATCCATATCTACAAAATCAACCATTGGTGCCAATTGAGCAATGGCGGCCGTTCCAATAGATGTTTCATTCATACAACCAAGCATTGTTTTTAGATTGTACTGTTTTGCTTTTTCAATCATTCTTCTAGCAGGAGTAATCCCACTGCATTTTGTAAGTTTTATATTTATGCCATTAAAGAAATCTTTACATTTTTCTACATCAGATTCCTGAACACAAGATTCATCTGCGAATAATGGCAAATCAGATTTTTCATATAAAATTTTCATCCCTTCCCAATCGTTTTTTTGAAGTGGTTGCTCTACAAATTCCACATTCAAAGCTTTAAGTAATGGAATTTTCTTAAGCGCCATTTCTACATCCCATGCTTCGTTTGCATCAACCCGAAACACAGCATTGGTATGTTTCCTAAGTTCAGTTATTGTTTCGATATCGTTTTCAAAACCTACTTTAATTTTATAAATGGGCCAAGGTGTTTCTTTCATTTTATGAATCATCATATCAATTGAATCAATGCCAATTGTAAAATCGGTAGCAGGTGCTAATGATGCATTCAAATTCCACAATTGATGCAATTGTTTACGTTTGATTTTTCCATAAATGTCCCAACCTGCCATATCTAAAGCAGCAACTAAAAATGAATTATTTGGAAATAGGTGATGTAAAAAATGCCAAAATCTTTCTGGATCTGAAAATGCAAATTTCTCAATAAACATTTTTTTTCTTTCTAAATCCTCCGCCATTTTTTCGGTTGAAATATTATAATAAGAAATTGCAGGCGCTTCTCCATAACCTTTAATTCCAAAATGATCCAACTCAACTACAAAAATGGGCTGATGTGTTTTAGAAGCTTTTGAAATAACAAACGGATGCTTAAATGATAAAGAAATTGTTTTATGTTGAATTTTCACTTGTGAATATTTAGGACTAAATATAAATTTAAAAGACAAAATTATTGAATCAGTATTTCAAAACGCCAACATATTATTTAAATAAAAAAAACGCCGGTTTTAGCCGACGTTTTTTTAGATTTAAAATTGATTGATTTATTATTGTTTAATAATTTTTGTAGTTGTGAATTTATTTGCTTGAATTACTTTCACTACATAAATTCCAGCTTTAAAATTCAATCCAAAATTGTATAATTTATCTGATTGACCTTTTTCCTGATGTACCATTTTTCCAAGAACATCATAAACCTGTAAAGTAATTTCTCCAACTTCTTCTGAAGATATATCAACTTTGAAAGTAGATACAGAAGGATTCGGGTAAACATTTACACTTAAATTGTTTGTACGAGTTACACATTTTTTCTGGCCTTCTAAAATAGTAACTACCAATACAGCAGTAATTCCATTAAAGTCTTTTACTGTTGCTCTATAAGTTCCAGGTGCCAAATTTTTGAATTTACCATCTGTATTATAATCAATACCATTTAAAGTATATGAGTATGGCGCTCTACCACCAGCTGCACCAACAGTAATCGAGCCATTATTTGCTCCGATACAAGTTACATTTGACCTGCTTATTAAACTGATTGACAATCCTACTGTTGTATTAATTTCTGTTACAATAAACGATGCCATTTTAACACATCCATTTTGATCAACCACTGACACCGTATGCGTACCCGCCCCAATTCCTCTAAAAGAATTTGAAGTTTGAGAAGCACCTCCATCTAAACTATATCTGTAATTCCCTGCTCCACCAGTAGCATTAATTTGAATTGATGTATTTCCACCAGAAACAACTTGAGCACTTCTGATATTAACAACCACATTGATTTCAGATGGTTGACTTATTGTAACATTTACTGTTTGTGTTATTCCTGATGCATCCGTAACTGTAATTGTATTTATACCTGCAGACATGGTGAAAGAACCAACTCCAACATATGGCGCTACACCACCAGTTGCAGTTACCACCACTATTGCAGTACCTCCATTACAACTGATTGTTCCAGCTGTTACATTTACAACTAAACTATCAACAACAAAAGCAGCAATATTAATTGAATCATTAACCACACATCCTTTTGAATCTTTTATGGTAACATGATGCACGCCAGCAGCTACATTGTTAAACAAGTTTGAAGATTGATATGTTCCATTGTCGATAGTGTAGCTATACGGTGCTGATCCTCCAGTAACATTAGCAGAAATAAAAGTCACTCCTGCTGAACTTGTTATTGTACCAGAAGTCAACGCTACTGATAATGGGTTAGGCTGGGTAACCGTTACAGATACGACGTTGATTACACCATTAGCATCTGTTAAATTATACGTGTATGTTCCAGCAGATACAGTGAATGTACCTCCTCCAGTATATGGAGCTGTTCCACCTGTTGCAGCTACAACTACTGAAGTTGTTCCACCATTACATGCTATCGTTCCTGCTGTTGCAGTTGCGCTCAATAATGATGATGGTTGAGATATTGTAATTGTTTCTGATTTTGTGCAACCATTTGCATCTTTTACAGTAACGGTATGTGTACCCGCTGCTACTGTTGTAAATACATTGCTTGCTTGATAAGTT
>CANKLV010000140.1 GCA_947483415.1 Chitinophagaceae bacterium | reverse complement strand
TCCTTTTGCACCTTTACGTGAAATAAAATAGGTTTAAATCGCTTCACTGGTTTAATAGTTTAATGGTTGGAAGTATTTTTCGTTTTTGGCTTCTTGAACCTTTTGAGTTTTTTGAATTTAAGAATGCTCTAGCTCCCTTCACCTTTCGGAAGGTTTGGGGAAGGGGGCTTCACAAACCACAAACCACAAACAATAAACCACAAACAACTATGTCTTCAACAAATTTTACATCCGAATTGGTCCTGAAAGCTAAAGATTATGCTATACTAAAGCATTTCGAAACAAACCTAAATACGATGGAAAACCATACGAAGTTCATTTAGAAATGGCATTTGAATTTGCTTGCAAATATGTTCATTTATTGCCTGATGAAAAAACCATAAGCGAAGTATTAGCAGCTGTTTGGTCGCACGATGTTATTGAAGACTGCAGACAAAATTATACTGACGTAAAGAATGTTTTGGGAGAAAACGTAGCTGAATTAGTTTACGCCCTTACAAATGAAAAAGGGAAAAATAGAAAAGAACGTGCCAATGATAAATATTACGAAGGCATAAGAAAAACGCCATTTGGCGACTACGTGAAGATTTGCGATAGATTGGAAAATGCTTATTATTCAAAATTACACAATGAGTCTTTGCTAAGCGTCTATAGAAAAGAACACGATCATTTTAAAAAACAACTTTGGAAAGTTTCTAATCAAGAGATGTTTGAGGAGCTGGAGATGGTTTTACAGGTTAGATAAACGTTTAAATCGCTTCGCTGGTTTAATAGTTTAAGGGTTTAATGGTTGAAAGAATTTTCCGTTTTGAAAGAGCGGTTCAAAAGGTTCAATGAGTTCAATGGGTTCAAAAGGTTGTGGAAGTATTTTCCGTTTTTGGCTTCTTGAACCGTTAGTGTTTTTTGAAGTTTAGAATACTTACGCTCCCTTCACCTTTCGGGGGAAGGGTTGGGGAAGGGGGCTTCAAACACCAAACACCAAACACCAAACACCAAACACCAAACAACAAACAGTTTCTTCTATCCTTTATCCAACAACTGTTGATTCACTTCCTCGATATATGTAAGAATTTTTTCTCTACCAGATTTCTTAACGGCACTACTTATAAAATGTTGTGGTAAAAATTGCCAGGTTTCGCGCATCGCGTTTAAAAAATCTTTTACATTTTTACTCACTGTTCTTTGATTCTCTTTATCACTTTTGGTAAAAATCAAACACATTGGGACATCCCATTTTTTTAAGTTTTCCAAAAATTCCAAATCTATTTTTTGAGGCGAATGACGTGAATCAATTAATACAAAAACCATCGTTAGGTTTTCGCGTTTTCTCAAATAATTTTCAATCATTTGCTCCCATCTTCTTCTACTATTTTGACTCACTTTCGCAAATCCATATCCTGGCAAATCCACTAAATACCATTTTAGCGAAGATGGTTTGCTTTCATTTCCTATAGTGCTTATAATTTCGAAATGATTGATTAATTGCGTTTTTCCCGGAGACCCTGAGGTTTTTGCCAACTTCTCATTGTTGCAAAGCATGTTTATTAAAGATGATTTGCCAACATTGCTTCGGCCAATAAATGCATATTCTGCCTTATCGGGTTGAGGACATTTTTCAAACTCCGGACTACTGATGATATATGTGGCTTGTTTAATCTGCATAATGTTGAACAAAAATAGTTATTCTGAAATCAATCTGTCGAATTAGGTTTTCTATTATTCAAAGGAGCGTATATTTGCCCTTAATATGACAGAATACGCACATGATACAGTTGTTCCGGATAAGGCATCTTCTAAAACAAAGAAAGAGCAGGTGGCGGGCATGTTTGATGATATTGCCAATCGTTATGATTTTTTAAACAGATTTTTGAGTGTTGGTATTGATGTGAGTTGGAGAAAAAAAGCACTTCAGCATTTTAAAAATAATCCGCCTAAATTATTGCTTGACGTAGCCACAGGAACTGCGGATGTAGCCATAATGGCCACAAAAATGCATCAAATAAGCAAAACGATTGGCATCGACATTAGTGATGGAATGCTTAAAATTGGAAGAGAAAAGGTTGAAAAAAATGGAATGGTGCAACAAATTGAACTAATCAATGGCGATAGCGAATCGATTCAGTTTGAAGAAAATTATTTTGATGCGGCAACCGTTTCTTTTGGGGTGCGAAATTTTCAAAATTTAGAAAAAGGACTTTTAGAAATAAAACGCGTATTAAAACCAGGGGGCAAATTGGTGATTTTAGAATTTAGCAAACCAACAACACCTATTGTGGGATTATTTTATAATTTTTACATGAAAATAGTGGCACCAAATATGGGAAAGTTGTTTTCAAAAAATGGAGCTGCCTATAAATATTTAGACGAATCCATTAAAAAATTTCCAGAAGGAAAACAATTTATTCAGGTGTTGAATCAATTGGGATATACAAAAACAGAATTTAAAAAATTAAGCTTTGGCATATGTTGCATTTATGTAGGAACAAAATAATCGCAATTGGTATTTTAATGATGCTGATTTCAAATGGTTCATTCGCTCAACAGAATGTGGAATTGAATTTACCCGACCATGATGAAAAACCTTTTCATTTTGGAATTGCATTGGGTGGCAACAGGTCATATTATCATTTTACGTTTAATCCGCTTTTTTTAGAGAGAGATTCCGTTCAAGTGGTTGAAAGTATCCAAAGTACGGGTATAAATCTGGCTTGGCTTGTAAACTTACATATCACCGATCATTTAGACATTAGAACATATCCTTTAAACCTTGTGTTTACTGAAAAAGCTTTCCTCTACAGATTAAAATATCCTGATAGATTTGCCAAAGAAGATAGCTTAACCACCAGAAAAATTCAAGGCATAACACTTGCATTTCCCTTGCAATTGAAATTTAGTAGCGATAGAATCAATAATTTCAAAGTATATATGATGGGCGGCGGAAAATTAGAATATGATTTTGCGGCAAATGCGGGTGAAAAAAATGCCGAAAAATTAATGAAGCTTAATAAGTTAGATTATGGAATTGAAGCCGGTATTGGTTTCCACTTCTACTTTCCTGTGTTTGTTTTGTCGCCTGAGTTAAAACTAGGATGGGGTTTAAAAAATGTACACAGTCGCGATGAAAACCTCAAATTTTCAAATGTAATCGACCAAATTAAATCACGCACATTAACGCTTTCACTTATCATCGAATAAGCAGTTTCTAAAAATCGTATTGTCGTTGCCACATGTTCAAACGCATGCCAAATTGAATGGCGTTTGAATTGTCATTGGAGTTTAAACTAGCCACTTTCTGATTTCGGAATTGATAACTCAAATCAAAAAATAAGTTTTGTCGTAATTCATACGAAACATTAATCATCGCATTCAAACAAGTTAATTTGTCGCCAAAGCCAATGCGGTAGCCATCTTCACCAACACGCGTATTGTAACTTCTAAAAATATTTCCACCAAAATTTTTACCCGATGAATCCAATCCTTTGTAATAGTACATCATACGTGCATTCATCACCCATTTTGGGAAAGGCTGATATCTTACAATTCCAATACACTCCATGAAATTTGCGCCCAAAGGATGCGCAAGCGGTTGATTATAATGCGTATAATTGTTGATGGTATCGTTATGAGAATATGTAAAAGGACGAACCCGATTCATTTCTAACTGAACATCAAGATTTTTCACACCAAAAGCATTGATGTACTTTCCACCCAATTGCATGCCGAATTTATTCACCCAATTGGTCGGGTCTTTTTTTATTTTTGAAAGAATAAACTCATCCAATAACAGTTGTCCATAAACCTGAAAACGCTTTTTTACATTCGCTTTAAAATCAATACCCGCTATTGCATTATCTGGACTGCCGATTGCGCCTTCAATATGTCGGTAAAAAATTACTGGATTAAGATACTGAAATTCGAAACGGTCTTTTCTGCCAAACATAACGCCCTCAAAAAGCCCGATGTTCAACCATTTGGTGGCATTGAAACTTAAATGATGCATAGCTGCATATTTTCTTTTCAACAATGAATCGCCTTCTTTTTTAAACTGAGGCGTTAATTCCATAAATAAATTCTGATAATTGAATTTCCATATGGTGGTATTTATTTTTGCAAAAAGATAGCTGTTACTCCATTCGCTTAAAAATAAGCTACGGTATCCATTTCCTATAAAATTTTTATCGTAGCCAAATTGGAAGTCAATGTATTTTGTGGCATTAAAAGTTACATATCCTCTTCCATCAAAATAATCATTAGCAGAGGAATCTTTTTTAAATAGTTTATAAAACCCAACACCTGGAACCGCTCTAAGTTGACGAACTTGAGCTTGAAAAAATTCAGGACCACGCTCTTGATTGTCCATAATGGTTGATGAAAATCCAATTTTGTTGGCAATTTTACCACGGAGCGTAATGCCTCGCGTATTCAAATAAAGGGTTTTATCGTAACCCTTTTCTTTGCCAGCTCTAAAACTTAAAACGGGGTTTATGGATAAAAAGAAATCTTTTGTATTTACCGAATAGAAATTACAAGGGGTAGTATAAAATTTTTTTAAAACTGGCTTTTGGCTTTTATAATACATTTCTTTTGTGCCAATCCATTCAATATTATTTTTCCAAACTTTTTCTTCCTGAGGATAAGCCAATAAAATTGTCGCTTCATTTGTATCTGCACTTGAAAGCTGTTGAATCACTTTTTTTCTGCTAAATGGCTTAATTCCTGTAAACAAGACATCAGATACATTTCCATTTAAAATCTCTTTTCTATCCATAAAATGATACTCATCTGAACCTTGTGGTAAAAACGTAGATTGTGCAATAGTTTGCAAGGGTAAAATAAAAATCAAAAATTTGAAAAAGCTTTTAATAATTTGCATCTGGAAATTCATTTAATCAACAAGATAATTAAGTTATGCAAAAATACCTTTTTAAAGATATA